>DJXE01000103.1:42545-50713 GCA_002449595.1 Lachnospiraceae bacterium UBA7012 | reverse complement strand
CCGGTCGAGAAGGCGATCGACGCGTCCCAGCAGTCGGTCAGCGTGGAGCACCTCTCGCACTGGCTGAACAAGAATGACAAGTTCTGCACGATGGTCTGCGCGTGCCGCAAGGCACAGCGGATCCGCGGCGAGGGCGTCGGCGACATCGAAGGCTACATGTGCATCGGCGTCGGCGACATCGCGGAGTTCCTCGTGGAATCCGGCAAGGACGCGCACTACATCACGCGCGAGGAGGCGATGGAGATCATCGAGCGCGCCGAGCGAAAAGGGTACGTCCACCAGATCACGAACCTGGACGGCCCGAACCGCATCGTCGGCATCTGCAACTGCTCACCGGGCAGCTGCTACGGGCTGCGGACGTCGCAGCTGTTCAACACGCCGAACATGTCCCGCTCCGCCTACCGCGCACACGTGGATCCCACGAAGTGCGTCGCGTGCGGCAAGTGCGTGGAGGTCTGCCCCGCGGGCGCCGCGAAGCTCGGCCAGAAGCTGTGCAAGGCGGACGGCTCGAAGGTCATGTACCCGATGCACATCCTGCCGGACGACCACGTCTGGGGCGAGGACAAGTGGGACAGGGACTACAGGGACCACAACAAGATCAACTGCTATGACACGGGCACGTCGCCGTGCAAGACGGCCTGCCCCGCCCACATCGCCGTGCAGGGCTACATCCGCATGGCGGCGGAGGGCAGATACGAGGACGCCGTGCGCCTCATCCGCAAGGACAACCCGTTCCCTGCCGTCTGCGGCGCGATCTGCAACAGGCGCTGCGAGGACCGGTGCACGCGCGGGACGATCGACCAGCCGGTCGCAATCGACGAGATCAAGAAGTTCCTCGCGCAGTGGGAGCTCGAGAACCCGAAGAGCTATGCGGTCCGCTGCGAAAACATGGACGGCAACCAGTGGGACGATTACAAGATCGCAGTCATCGGCGCCGGTCCGGCCGGCCTGACGGCGGCGTACTACCTCCGCCAGGAGGGGTATCCCGTCACCGTGTTTGAGAAGGAGTCCCGCCCCGGCGGCATGCTGATGAACGGCATTCCGAACTTCCGCCTGGAAAAGCAGGTTCTCCAGGGCGAGATCGATATCATCAAAGAGATGGGTGCCGAGATCCGCTGCGGCGTCGAAGTCGGCAAGGACGTCACGCTGGATGAACTGCGGGCGCAGGGTTATAAAGCCTTTTATATCGCGATCGGCCTTCAGGGCGGGCGCCTTGCGGGCGTTCCGGGCGAGGACGCCGCGGGCGTCGAATCCGGCGTCGCGTTCTTAAAGCGCGTGTGCCAGGATCCGAAGCTGAAGAATGCTTCGTCGCCGGAGGAAAAGATCCTCACCGCGGGCGACGAGAATTTTCTCGGCGGGGACGTCGTGGTCGTCGGCGGCGGCAACGTCGCGGCGGACGTCGCGAGAACGGCCCTGCGCGCGACGGACGGCAAGGTCACGATGCTCTGCCTGGAGCAGCGGGATGAGATGCCCGCCGCGAAGGACGAGATCGAAGAAGTGCTCGGCGAGGGCATCGGGCTCATGAACGGCTGGGGACCGAAGGAAGTCCTCACTGAGAATGGAAAGGTCACCGGGATCGTGTTCAAGAAGTGCACGTCCGTGAAGGACGCGGACGGACGCTTTGCGCCGAAGTACGACGAGAATGACACAGTTACGATCCCTTGCAGCCACGTGCTGATGGCCATCGGCCAGGCGGCGGAGTGGGGCAACCTGCTCGCGGGCAGCAAGGTGGAGCTGCGGGGCGGCGGCACGGCGGTCGCGGACCCCGTCACGAGACAGACGGCGGAGCCGGACATCTTCGTCGGCGGTGACATCCGCCACGGCGCGCGGTTTGCGATCGACGCGATCGCGGACGGCAGAGAGGGCATGGTGTCCATCAACCGCTTCGTGCATCCCGGCCAGTCGCTGACCATCGGCCGCGACCTGCGGGAGTTCATCGAGCTCGACCGGGACGACATCCGCGTCGAGTCCTACGACAGCGCGCAGCGCCAGCGGCCCGGCATGAAGGGCGGCGCGGACGCGTCGAAGTCCTTCGCGGACATGCGCCTGCCGCTCACAGAGGAGCAGGTGAAGGCGGAGGCGAACCGGTGCCTGAAGTGCGGCGCCACGACGGTCGACCTGAACAAGTGCGTCGGCTGCGGCCTGTGCACGACGCGCTGCGAGTTCGACGCGATCCATCTGACGCGCGACCTTCCGGCGGCGAGCGACATGCACACCGCGGAGGAGATGATGAAGGTCGTCGGGCCTTACGCGCTGAAGCGCGGTTTCAAGATCATCAAGAGAAAGATCACCGGGAAGTCGGATTATCCGACGGAGCAGTGAGCATTCTGGCAGTATTTTCTGGAAGAGGACCGGGAGACCGGCCCTCTTTCGTTAACTTTTTCTTCCGGATATCGCCGAATACGCTTTTCCCTGAAAAGACGGAAAGGAGGTGACAGATATGGTACCGGTAAGTGCAATACTGGAGGCACAGTCGGATGTCGTCAGAGTGACGATGTCCGTCGCGATCATGCTCCTTTGCGGATTTGCGATGACGCGCCTCACAAAACTGCTGAAACTTCCGAACGTGACAGCCTACATCGTGACAGGGATCCTGCTCGGGCCATACTGCCTGCGCGTGATCCCGCAAAGCATCGTCGACGGAATGGATTTCCTGCCGGATGTGGCGCTCGCCTTCATCGCGTTCAGTGCGGGAGAGTACTTTGAACTCAGCACGCTCAGAAAGAACGGGAAGAAGGTGGTCATCGTCACGCTCTTCGAGTCGGTCACAGCCGCCGCGCTCATTTTTTTCCTGACCTATGGAATCCTGCATCTCGACCTCGCGTTCGCGGTCGTCCTGTCGGCGCTCGCTACGGCGACCGCACCGGCATCGACGATCATGACGATCCGCCAGACCCGGGCGAAGGGAGAATTCGTCGACATCCTGCTGCAGGTCGTTGCGTTGGACGACGCGGTAGGACTGCTCGCGTACAGCACCGCGATCGCGGTTGCGGTCGCCTCAATCTCGGGGAAAACCTTTTCTGCAGCCGCCGTGCTGATGCCAGTCCTGTACAACGCGATCGCCGCCATGGCCGGCATCCTGTTCGGGGGCATCCTGAAGCGGCTCATGACGGACTCCAGAACGAGGGACAACAGGCTGATCATCGCGATCGCCTTGCTCTTTGTTTACTGCGGGGCGTGCGCCCTGCTCGACATCTCACCGCTGCTCGGCTGTATGGTGATCGGCGCGGTCTATATCAACCGGACGGGGGACCATAAGCTGTTCAAGCAGCTCAGCCGCTTCAGCCCGCCGGTACTGCTCCTGTTTTTCGTCCGCTCCGGCCTCGTCTTCGATCTTTCGCTCCTGATGCGTCCCTCCGCCGGGGCGGGCGCGACACCGCTTCTCACGGTCGGGATCCTGTATTTCGTGATCCGGATCGCGGGAAAGTATATCGGCGCGTATGCGGGATGCCGGATCGCCGGGACTTCCGTGAAGACGAGAAACTATCTCGGTCTTGCCCTGATCCCGCAGGCGGGCGTCGCGATCGGACTCGCGGCGCTCGGCGCAAGGACGCTCGGCGGCGGGACAGGCAAAGCGCTGGAGACGATCATCCTTTCTTCGAGCGTGCTCTACGAGCTCATCGGGCCCGGCTGCGCGAAGCTCGCGCTCAGCCTGTCCGGGTCCTTCCGGGACGGAGGCTCTTCACAGGCGAATGGCAAATGAGATAAAGATACTGTATGATAGTATTCGAGGGCGCAGGCGTTCCTGCGGAAATGACAGCAAAGAAGAATGATCCACGAAAGAAGGAGTGAGACGTCCCAATGAAGAATATCCAGATCTTTTTGACCCCTGCAGCAGGCAAAAGACTGATCGCCAAGGCCATCGCGGCCAGAGAAGACGTACAGGACGCGGTCATGAACCATACCGTCGTCGTAATCAAGGGAACGACAAACGCGTACCTCGCGGAGGAACTGCTTGCGGGGATCGGCGTCACGGATTTTGACAAGCGCGGTTTCTATCGCGGCGTGGTCAAGTCGCCGGACGCGAAGTCGGCGATTCCGGTCCAGGAGCACGACGTCGTGATCGAAAAAGGGAAATACGTCACAGGCAAGACGATCTTCGACGTCGTCGGAGACCTGAGGAACGGCGACATGATCTTCAAGGGCGCGAACGCGGTCAACCTCGAGGAGGGGACGGCGGGCATCCTGATCGGCGACCCGATGTCGGGGACGGTCGGCGCGGCCCACAACGCCTCTGTCGGCAAGAGAGTGCAGCTGATCCACCCCGTCGGCGTTGAGAAGCGCGTGGATCTTCCCATGAAAGAGCTCGCGGAGATCTGCAACGATCCGGAAGGAAAGGGTCCCGGGCTGTTCGTGTCGACCGGCGCCATCTACACGGAGATCGAGGCGCTCTACGACCTCTGCGGCGTCGATGCGTACATCCTCGCGGCGGGCGGCGTCGCCGGGTGTGAAGGAGGATGCTTCTTCGTCTGCGAAGGAGAGGACGACGAACTCGAGATGTGCCGCGAGGTCGTCAAGCTCGTTGCGGGCACGCCTCCGTACGAGATCTGAGAATAACGGCAGCAATAGAAATCAAATGAAAGAGAGGGCTTTTCCGCTTCCTACGGGAAAGCCCTCAAATATGGTGTCTCATGCAGAATAAAGATAAGAACCCGATGCTCACCGGAGTGATCTGGAAACAGGTCCTTCGCTTCTTTTTTCCGATCCTGATCGGGGTGTTCTTCCAGCAGCTTTACAATACGGTCGACGCGGTCGTGGTTGGCCGCTTTGCGGGAAAAGCTGCACTCGCCAGCGTCGGCGGCTCTTCCGGCCAGATCCTGAACTTCCTGTTCAGCTTCTTTATGGGCCTGTCGACGGGCGCGACCGTCATCATAGCGCACGCCTTCGGGGCGGATCACCCGGAACGAGTCGATGACGCACTCCACACGACGTACGCCTTCGGACTTGTCGGGGGGAGTATCTTTGGTGCGGTCGGATTCCTTTTCACAAAGCCGCTGCTTCGCCTGCTCCAGACGCCGGCGGACCTCATGCCGTCCTCCATCCTGTACGTCAGGATCCTGATGGCGGGCATGGTGTTCGCGCTGCTTTACAACATGTGCTCCGGTATCCTGCGGGCGGTGGGCGACTCCAAGCGGCCGCTGTTCATCCTGATCGGCTGCTGCGGCGCCAACATCGTTCTCGACGCGCTGTTCGTCGCCGTCTTCCGGATGGGCGTCCTCGGCGCGGCGATCGCGACGGTGCTCTGCCAGGCCTTCAGCGCGGTGGTGACGACGTGGCTCCTCGTGAAGAAGACGCCGCAGCTGCGCCTTCGGCTCTCCAGGCTCCGCATCAAGCCGGACGTCCTGAAGAAGATCCTGTCGATCGGCCTGCCGACCGCGATCGCCGGCAGTATGTTTTCCATATCCAATATGATCCTGCAGACCGCGATCAACCGCATGGGGATCGATGAAGTGGCCGCGTGGACCGCGTATGGCAAGGTAGACAGCCTGTGGTGGATGATCAACCAGGCGTTCTCTACAGCCATTACGACCTTTGTCGGGCAGAATTACGGCGCGGGCCTGACGGACCGCGTGCGCAAGGGAACGCGGCAGGTGCTCATGATAGAAATGGCGACCGCCGTGGTCATGACGATCGCCTTCAATATCTTTGGTCCCGTGCTGCTGAGCCTTTTCACAACAGACAGTCACGTCGTGGATCTGGGAATGCAGCTGGTGCGCATGCTGACACCGTTCTACGCCGTCTACGCGATCTCGGAGATCACAGGCGCCACGCTCCGCGCGGAGGGGCACGTACTCGTCAACACCGCGGCGAACCTGATAGGCGTCTGCGTCTTCCGCATCATCTGGGTCACGCTGATCTTCCCCAGCGGAACCTTCCGGCAGACCCTGGCCTGCTATCCCATAAGCTGGACGCTGATCACCATCTTCATCGCGGGCTTCTACCTGCGGAACCAGGGGAAGATCCTCGCGGGGATTGGAACGGAAGACTGACGAAGTTCACAGAAGTTCATACCAGAGAGCACCGGTAGGGCAGCGGTCGATGATCGCTGCCAATTCTTTTGCCGGCGCGGCGTCGGGCTCGATCCAGGGCCTTCTCTGGATGTCGAATGCGGCGGGGCTTCCCGTCACGCATTCCTTTGCGTGGCGGCATTTGGTTGGGTTCCAGAAGATCAGGATCCCCTCGCCGACGTAAGTCTTGTAACCTCTCTCCTCCATTGCCTGTCGGATCGAATTCATCTGGACCGCCTTTCTATGCTTGTGTAATCACAGTGTTGCTTTCAGGAAGCGGCTGATCAGGGAGAGTGTCTCCTCGTTCCAGCAGCCGGTGCCGTGTCCGCCGTTCACTTCTATTTTAGCGTAATCGCGGGCTGCGGGAACAGCTTTTTCCAAGGTGTGCTATAATTATTAAAAAGATTCGAAACCGATGATCAGAGAGGATGCTGCCTGCGGGGAGCGTCCTCTTTTTCACTGATGGGCAGCCTGGCCGCGGGCAGGGCGGGACTGGAGAAGGTACGCGAGGGCTGATGATAATTTGGCCAGCAGTGGGATGAGTTTTACGCATGATGGCTGAAGGAAATTCGGCTGAGAGCGGGAGAGAGGACAAGTATATGGAAAGCAAAGATATGAAGGAAATACTGCGGGAACTTGCCTGGATGAGTGCAGGGACGCTGCTCATGGCAGCGGCAACAAATTTCTTCTTCGCGCCTGCGGAGATGGTTCCGGGCGGATTCACGGGTCTCGCGATCATCATCGAACACTTCTCGGAACGGTTTCTGCCGCTGCGGATCCCGGTCTGGCTCGGCAACATCATGCTGAATGTGCCGCTCATCATCTTTGCGATCCTTGTGCGCGGGTGGAGATTCATGTACCGCACATTGTTTGCCGCGATGATGTTCTCGGGCTGGCTCTACGTCCTGCCGGAATACGGCGCGGCGGGAGACGATCTCGTCCTGACTGCGGTCTTCGGCGGCGTGCTGATGGGCGCCGGCCTCGGCGCGGTCCTGCTCGGCAAGGGCACGACCGGCGGCACCGATACGATCGCGGCGCTCGTGCAGAAGCTGGTGCCGCATTTCGGCGTGGCGAAGCTGACGCTCGTGCTCGACGCGCTCGTCGTCCTTCTGTCGGTCTGGATCTTCGGCCTCCGGGTCTCGCTATACGCCGTGATCGCCGTCACCCTCACAGGGCGGGTCGCAGACGGCTTCGTCAGCGGCTTCCGCAACGCCTACTTCATCTACGTGATCTCCGACGAGTACCAGGCGATCGCGGCTGGCCTGATGCAGAAGCTCGACCGCGGAGTGACCATGCTGCGGGGCACGGGCATGTATTCCGGCTCGGACCGGCCGGTACTGATGTGCGCCGTCTCGCGGCGCCAGTTCGTCGCGGCGCGCGACATCGTGAAGGAGTGCGACCCGGATGCTTTCCTCATCCTCACCGATGCGCAGGAGGTGCGCGGTGAAGGGTTCATGCCTTATGCGGCGGATGAGCTGTGAGGAGGGCTGATGTATTCGCAAGAGATTTGTGCGTCTGCTACCGCATAGCCAGTGCTGCCCTGGAAGTATTCGCTTGAAGCAGCCCGCCGGGCAGTCTCGCGGAGCAGATGAGCTACCGCATTGATAGTGTTCCCATACAAGTATTCGCTTCCGAGAGGTTTGGATAACAAGTAGGGGAACACATCTGCTACCGCAGCGGGCCCTCCGCCCCGGAAGTATTCGCTCGCAGCAGCCCGCTGGGCTGTCTCGCGGAGCAAAGGTGCTACCGCGTGGACAGTGTTCCCATACAAGTATTCGCTTCCGAGCGGTTTGGCTAACAAGTAGGGGAACACATCTGCTACCGCATCGGGCCCTCTGGCCCGGAAGTATTCGCTCGCAGCAGCCCGCTGGGCTGTCGCGCGGAGCAAAGGTGCTACCGCATGGACAGTGTTCCCATACAAGTATTCGCTTCCGAGAGGGTTGGATAACAAGTAGGGGAACGCATCTGCTACCGCATCGGGCCCTCTGGCCCGGAAGTGTTCGCTCGATGCTTTGAACCTGCTTCGGAACGCTTTAGGTCGCAGGCTCAATACTGTTTTTTCGACAACAAAAAACGGCATCCTTTTGGATGCCGTTTCTGTTATCGAAGTGACAGGATTTGAACCTGCGACCTCTGCGTCCCGAACGCAGCGCTCTACCA
>DJXE01000103.1:13459-42352 GCA_002449595.1 Lachnospiraceae bacterium UBA7012 | reverse complement strand
GGCCTTGCCGGTATGGGTGCCTTCCGTGCCTCAGTTCCTTCTGGACAATATAAAACTAATATAAAACGATCCTGAGATCCCGGAAAACTAGCCGGAGATCCACCTGAACAGGTACTTTAGCGCGACAGCAAAGGCAACGCCAACAACTATGCTGATCACCAGCAACAGCAGCTTTGGAATATTGATCTCGCGCTGCTTCTTCTGGAACTTATAGAGAAGTCCTGTAGATATCAGGAATATCATGATCAATGATACATAGATAAGCACCTGGCTGTAGGTAATGAGGTAGTCGGTGATCCTGCTGTATCCTTCTGAAACAGTCAATTCCAGAATGAACAGGACAATAACACCGCACAGACCCAGCAGGCTGTGATTTCTTATGTTTCTGATGATCGTTGTTTTCTCTGTTCCGGCATAATCCGCCATTTTGTCCGCTACCTCTTTCACTTCTTCGTTCATGTCCTCGCTTTTCCTTTCACCGTCGATCAACTCTGTTACGCTGATGCCATAAAACTCCGCAATTTCCACGAGCAGGCTGATGTCAGGCATATTGCTTCCGGTCTCCCAGCGGGAGACTGTTCTGCCGGAAACACCCAGCTGTTCAGCGAGCTGCTCCTGTGTGAGATTCTTTTCCTTCCTCAGCGTTTTCAGGAAGGCTCCAATCTTGATCTGATCCATGAGATCTGAACTCCTTTCAGCGCCAGATTAGCATCAGGGTGAGTGAGACGACACGACACAAAGCGAGAATAGCCGTTTTTTGTAACAGGACATGAATGTCCGGTTCGGTGAAAGCCGAATGAACGCCGCAATTTTGATCCTTCATCCATATTTTAGCATGTGACGTGGCATACTTATTTGAGATATGGAAGACGCGGCCGGCAGAACACGGATCATTGCAGAAACCGGCGCGGGCGGCAGCTGATATAATGCTTCTATACGATGCAGGATCGCAGGGCCATACTTCTTTTCATAATTTTAAAAAGCGAAGATGGAAGGAGAGAGGAAAAATGGTGTTAAAAAGGATCGAGGATAAGCTCACTGTGTGTAAAGTTGCAGAGATATCGGATATTGACCTGGATGCCGATCTCTTCTTCATTGGGAAAACAGACGAAGAGCTGTCGCTGGTGTGTAGAACTGAGGACACGCCGGAAAACACGGTCGAGCGCGATGACGGATGGCGGGGCTTCCGGATTCAGGGGACCCTTGACTTTTCGCTGATCGGGATCCTGTCAAAACTGTCCGGCATTCTCGCAGAACAGAAGATAGGAATCTTCGCGGTATCGACGTACAACACAGATTATATTCTTGTGAAAGAAGAAAACTATGAAAGAGCATTAACCGTCCTGGCGGCGGAAGGATATACGATCGTGTGACTTCACAAGAATTTTCTGCAGGACAGGCGGCTCGAAGAGATAAAAGAAAAGCACATCGACCTGATCCTGAAGCTGAACTGCTACAGGGACGTAGCGATCAGCGATGAAACAGCCGTCAATCCGTCGCCGGAGCACATCGCTGACGAGATGAAAAAAAGGTACGTCTATATTATGACGGGCGAAAGCATGATCCTTTCCGAGCCTGACGACACTCATCTGACGGTTTTCAATCCGGATCCGCAGCTGCTGGAGCTGATCCGGCAGATCGCTTCCGGAGAAGGGCTGTTTGTCTGGCAGCCGGTCTTTTAAGGAAATGTAGAAGATTACGGCCTGGAGAGAACCGGAATTGCCCAGGCAGAAATCAGCCGGTTGGAGAATGGAACCAGCTTACAGCGCACCTTTCGGGCAGTTTTTGACACATTCCATACAAAGGATACATTCCGTACCATTTAGCCGCTTCCTGCTGTTGTCAGTTACGTCAACATCCATCGGACATACCTTTTTACACTTTCCGCAGGAAACGCATTTGTTCTTGTCACACGTGACACGCAGCAAAGAAAAGTAGCTCATCGGCTTCAGGAAAACCGTGATCGGGCAGATGTACTTGCAGAATGCACGATTGTCTTTAAATGCGCAGGCAAGGATGATTCCTACAGCGTAATAGATCACATTTCCAACTATGAACGCCCAGAACATGATCCGTTCGATATTTCCGACTTTTGCCAGGAACAATGCGGCTACAAAAATCAGGGAGGCCGCAAACGTAATGTACCTGATCCATCCGATTTTCTTTCGGGGGCTTTCGGGGATCTTATAAGGCAGGAAATCCAGTACCATCGCTGTCCAGCAGGCATAGCCGCACCAACCTCTGCCAAATATCAGAGGCCCGAATATTTTAGCTACGGCGTAGTGTATTGTTGCCGCCTCAAATACTCCAGTGAACAAATAGTACCAGAAGCCTTCGATCTGCATATTCTCGTTGCAGATGAGTCCCAGATAGATCAGGATGTACAGCCCGACGAGCAGCTGTACAATACGGCGGGCATACTTTTTCTTCCTGATAAACAGGAAGACGCCGAGCGATATGGACAGGCCGATATAGCTGAAGTTGAAAAGATAGAAAATGTTGTCCTTCGTCAGCCATAGCGTCACGGCCACCGTCTCAAAAATTGCCAGCATCATCAAAGGCATCAGGTATTTTTTCATCGATTCTCTCCTCTGTACATGCCGGTTCGAAGGCTAGACAAACAGGGGCCTGTCTCACAGAACCATGAGCAGTGTTCCTGCTCCGATCAGGATGCAGCCCATCACTGACTTTACAGTTGCTTCTTCATGAAGGAATACGAACGCGAGCACCAGTGTGATAACCACAGACAGCTTATCGATCGGGACTACTTTGGAAGCATCCCCTATCTGCAATGCCTTGTAGTAGCACAGCCATGAAGCGCCGGTTGCAAGCCCGGACAGGATCAGGAAGATCCAGCTCTTCTGGCTGATCGTTCTGATGCCTCCCTGCTGATTCGTAATGAATACCATTCCCCACGCCATAATAACGACAACCATGGTGCGGATAGCTGTGGCAAGATTGGACCCGACACCTTCAATTCCGACTTTCGCCAGTATTGACGTCAGTGCGGCAAAGACCGCTGAACCAAGCGCTAACCAAAACCACATCCCGATACCTCCTGCAGTTCCCGATTCTCAACTCAATTTCTCGAAGCCGAAGCTTATTATATCATCCGGTCTTCAGGCGTTAAAGCCCGTATCACCCGGCACGGATTTCCCGCCGCCAGGCTGTGCGCCGGAATATCTCTGGTCACCACACTGCCGGCTTCGATCACGGAACCCTCACCGATGGTCACGCCGCCGCAGACGGTCACATTGGCGGCAAGCCAGCAGTTGTCCTGAATTGTAATTGGTTTGGCGTATTCCAGGTTATACCAGCTTCCATCCGGACGCTGGCGCACATTGCGCTCTTCCGGGAGCAGCGGATGCATCCGGGCATGTGACAGCAATGATCACCTGACTGTTATATTGCGGAAGGTCTCCCGGAAGACTTCGTGCGTGATGTCCCGCGGTTCGAAGCGCAGGATCCGGCACACCATCTGGAAGATCGCGGCCTGCAGCACCATGATGAGGACGGTGCCGGGGCCGAACGGCGCGCCGAGCAGGACGCCGGCGAGAAGGGCGGCGAGCTCAACGCAGAATTTGATGACACCGATGGGGACGCGGGGAAACCTTTTTCCCACAAGGACCATGAGCGTGTCGCGGGGACCGCAGCCCATCTCCGGCATCATGTAGAAGATCGTCGCAAAAGAGCAAAGGGTCTGGCCAATCAGTGAAAGGATCGTCCCGGTGATCACACCGCTGGCTGTCGGAAGCCAGGAGAAGAGCATCAGGAAGAGATCCGAGAAGACGGGGATCAGGATGATGTTCAGCACGGTGCCCAGCCCGAGCTGCCCCTTCCCGACGATGTCGATGATGATGATCACGAGGCTGACCATGAAGGTGGCCGTCCCGAAGGAGAGGC
The DNA here is from genome assembly GCA_002449595.1 of Lachnospiraceae bacterium UBA7012. GTDB lineage: Bacteria > Bacillota > Clostridia > Lachnospirales > Lachnospiraceae > CAG-791. Next base: position 38,449 of record DJXE01000103.1, on the reverse strand, counting down.
CGCTCTTACCGGAGATGCCGAGCGCCAGCGTGTTCCACGCGTTCGTTCCGGCGCCTCCGGCCTTGACGCCGATGAGGTTGGAGAAGCCGTAGAGCGCGAGCGCGGCACTGCAGAAGAGAATCCGCAGCAGATACCCTTTGATGTCCTTTTTCCATGTTCTCATTTCTGTCTTCCCTGTGAAGTTTCCTTATTACATTCCGATAAAGCAGTAGTTACCTTAATTTAACTTGTTTTTTACCATAGCATAGGGCGCTTCCTATTGACAATACGGTGAAAAGAGATTAAATTTATGCAATGCAATAGTATAAATATGCAGTTTCAGCGGATGATATGTGTCTCATCTTAAAGAAACGCAGGGGAGGAAAACATGAAAAAATCTTACATCAAGAAAATGGCAGCTCTTGTGGTCGCAGCAGCGATGACACTGGCACTGGCAGCCTGCGGATCGACGAGTGCCGCGCCGGCAGCGGAGAGCGCCGGCAGTGCGGAGAGCACAGCGGAAGCGGGCAGCGGCAAGCTGGCCAAGATCCAGGAGAAGGGCAAGCTCGTGGTCTGCACGGACGCGGCATGGGCACCTTTTGAGTACATCGGCAAAGACGGCGAAGTCACCGGCGTCGACATCGAGATCGGCAAGTACATCGCTGAGAAGCTTGGCGTGAAGCTGGAGATCTCCAACGTTGCGTTCGACTCCATCTCGACCTACCTCGACAACGGTGAGGCGGACCTCGCGCTCGCGTGCATCACGGTCACCGATGAGAGAAAAGAAACGATGGATTTCTCTGAGCCTTACACCACGGTCCTGCAGTACATGGTCGTGCTCGCGGATGACGAAGAGACCAAGACCATCAACGACCTCGCCGGAAAAGCGGTTGGCACGCACCTCGGCACGACCGGCGACTTCCTGATGAGCGATGAGATCACGGCGGGCGTCCTGGAAGGAACCGGCGCTGAGAACAAGCAGTACAAGGCGCTTCCTGACGCTGCACTGGCAGTCAAGAGCGGCGAGCTGACCGCGATCGTCTGCGACTCCGTTCTGGCGGAGAACATCGTGAGCGCCAACAACGGCGACTTCAAGTGCTTCCCGATCACTTATGACGACGCTTCCATGAATCCCGAGACCGAGAACATCGCGGCGGCCATGGACAAGGGCGACGAAGAGTTCGTGAACAAGATCAATGAGATCTTAAAGCCCATCATCGAGGACGGCACCATCGACAAGTGGATCATCCAGTACAGCGAGGATGCGTCCAACCTGTGATCTGATCCGTCAGAGAAAGATGCAATACCTGTTTCGTATTAAGAAGGTGTGAGAAGTGTTTGAAGCATTAAAAGAAGGTTTTATCCGGACCTTCATCCGGGACAACCGGTATAAAGTGTTTGTCCAGGGATTCAAGAATACGATCATCATCACGCTGACCGCGGCGGTGATCGGTATCCTCATCGGCATCGTTGTGTCGCTGATCCACGCGCTCGCCCAGAGCGCGAGAAACAAGAAGAGAAAGACGCCCGGGGCGATGGTCCTGAACGTTCTTGACAAGATCTGCGCCGCTTACGTGGCGCTCATGCGCGGCACGCCGCTGGCGATCCAGCTGATGATCATGACGTTCATCATCATGGGCGGATTCCCGAACAAGGTCATCGTCTGCTGCATCGCGTTCGGTGTCAACTCGGGCGCGTACGTCTCGGAGGTCATCCGCGGCGGCATCGCTTCCGTCGACATCGGCCAGACAGAGGCCGGCCGTTCGCTGGGCCTCAGCGAGCTCGCGACGCTGCGTCTGATCGTGCTTCCGCAGGCGGTCAAGAACATCCTGCCGGCGCTGTGCAATGAAGGGATCGCGGTCCTGAAAGAGACCTCGATCTGCGGACTGATCAGCGTCGTCGACCTGACCCGCGCGGGAGACCTGATCCGAAGCAGGACCATGTCGCCGTACTTCACGCTGATCACGGTGGCCCTGATCTATTTCATCCTTGTGTTCGGCCTCTCCAAGGCTGTCGGAAGACTGGAAAGGAGGCTGGCGCAAAGTGATAGACATTAAAGGACTGCACAAAGATTTCGGGGACCTGAAGGTCCTGAAGAACATCGACCTGCACATCGACAAGGGCGAGCGGGTCGTCATCATCGGCCCGTCCGGCTCCGGCAAGAGCACGCTGCTCAGATGCATGAACCTGCTTGAGGTGCCCACTGCGGGACAGGTCATCTTCGAGGGAACGGACCTGACGGATCCGAAGACCGATCTGGATACCGTCCGCTGCAAGATGGGCATGGTGTTCCAGCAGTTTAACCTTTTCCCGCACAAGACGATCCTGCAGAACATGACGCTCGCGCCGAGATATCACAAGCTGATGAACGAGGCGCAGGCGAACGAGACCGCGATGCGGCTCCTGGACCGGATCGGCCTGGCGGATAAGGCAAACGTGTACCCGTCCACGCTCTCCGGCGGACAGAAACAGCGCGTCGCGATCGTCCGGGCGCTGGCCATGGGGCCTGACGTCATGCTTTTCGACGAGCCGACGAGCGCGCTCGATCCGGAGATGGTCGGCGAGGTGCTTGAGCTCATCAAGGAGCTGGCGGACGACGGAATGACGATGGCGATCGTCACGCATGAGATGGGATTTGCGAGGGAAGTCGGAACCCGCGTGCTCTTCATGGATGAAGGCACGATCGCGGCGCAAGACGAGCCGAAGGCATTCTTTGAGAACCCGCAGAACCCGAGGCTCAAGGACTTCCTGTCGAAGGTCCTGTAACGGGCCCGCACCGTACGAAACAAAGATTTTTTAAGTGAGGAGATAACTGTCAAAATGTTTAATCACGCAATCGTGAGAACCCCCTGCCCGAAGGTCTGCGACGGCATCACGTCGGCGCCGGAGCTCGGTCAGCCGATCTATGAAAAGGCACTGGAGCAGCACGCGAAGTACATCGAAGCCCTGAAAGCATGCGGTGTCGACGTCCTTGTGCTCCCGGCGATGGAAGAGTATCCCGACTCCTGCTTTGTGGAAGACGTCGCGGTCGTGAACGACAAGTGCGCCATCATCACCAATCCGGGTGCGGATACGAGAAAAGGTGAGACGGCCGGGATCATCGAGGCGATCGACAGGTTCTACACTGAGGAGCAGACCGGCCATATCGTGGCGCCCGGCACGCTTGAGGGCGGCGACGTCATGAAGTGCGGCGACACGTACTACGTCGGCCTGTCCGCGAGAACGAATCAGGAAGGCTTCGACCAGTTCGCCGCGTTCATGGGAAAATACGGATTCAAGTCCGTACTGGTTCCGCTGGAGCTCGTGCTGCATCTGAAGACCGGCGTCAATTACCTCGAGAACAACAAGATGCTCGTCTCGGGCGAGTTCGTCGACAAGCCGGAATTCGCGCAGTATGAGAGGATCGTCATCCCGGATGAGGAGGCTTATGCCGCGAACTGCATCTGGATGAACGGGACCGTGATCGTGCCGGAGGGGTATCCCGCGGTGCTGGAAGCGGTGAAAGGCGCCGGTTATCCGGTCCTCACCGTGGACACTTCGGAATTCCGCAAGATCGACGGCGGCCTGAGCTGCCTGTCGCTGCGGTTCTGAGGAGTAGGACCGAAAGAGTTAGTAAAATGAACGGAGCTGCCGCATTGATCTGCGACAGCTCCTTTTCTCTGTAAATCAGTTTGATAGTGCCGGCCTGAGACTGGCCTGCCTCAAAGCGCACCAACCTCAAATCACGCTGGTCACCCTGAGCACGAAAGTGACGATGAAGACGATGGCAATGAACACCGGAAGCCCCCTCAGGTAGATCCTGATGTCGGCGGGGCTCATCGTCATGTGATAGAACATCGACACCCCGATATAACCGAGAAGGATCTTCAGCCAGAGAAGCTCCGTGTGCGTGATCCCGTAATAGCAGGCGTACACGACAACTGCGCCGCAGAACATCGGCGCGGCCGAGGCAAACGTATTCTGCAGCGACTGCACGAAGAAATTGCCCCGGTTTATGAAACTCACATGTCCGAGCGCGTCTCCTTCCCGCTTGAAGAGTGCGATCTCCGTGATCTTCGCCCCTGTGAGAAACGCGAGCAGGGCGTGGGAGAGCTCGTGCAGCATGACGCCGGGGAAGAAGAGATAGTTGATCGCCGCATATACCATCTCGGGATCCGCAAAGAGGCTGAACAGGGATGCGATCGCAATACCGGTATAGTTCAGTATGAATCCCACCGCAATGACTGCGAACGGGAGAATCATCGCCACGGCAGCCGCATATACGACCGGGTCTTCGATCAGGAACTCCCATCCCGTGTAATCTGCTACGACCATAAGCTTTTTCCTCCATCTTTAAATTTATCTCATAGCCATCGCGGTTTCAACAGTCTATACTTCGACAGCTGCCCGACATTCCTTTATAATTTCAAATAGTGTATATCAAATCATATACCCACGGAAGCATCGGCCCAGCACTTAAGCAGGACCCCTCCGCGGATCCTGCCTCAGCGAGGAAAAGTTTGAAAGTCCTGCCGATGCAGTACTTTCAAACCGCACCATCGGTGCTGACGCACCGGGTGCCGCATTCGGCAAAACCACATTCGTGGATTTTGCCTCAGCGAGGAATAGACATGGAAGCATTGGAAGCAATTCTCACCAGAAGAAGTACCAGAAGATTCTCCGCCGAAATGCCGGACAAAAAGACAGTAGAAGCGATCATCGACGCCGGCCGGCACGCCCCGAGCGGCGGCAACAACCAGACGACGCATTTCATCGTCATCTCTGATCCCGCGGTCCTGTCCGAACTGGTGGTGCTCGTCAGGGAAGCGTTCGCGAAAATGGAAGTCTATCCCGGCATGTATTCTTCCATGAAGAACAATGTGATCGCGGCGAAGGCGGGCAAGCTCGTGTTCCATTACAACGCGCCGATCCTGATCGTCACAGCGAACAGAAAAGGATATGGCAACGCCCTCGCGGACAGTGCCTGCGCGCTGGAAAACATGATGATCGCCGCGAACGCGATGGATCTCGGGACCTGCTGGATCAACCAGCTGCACTGGCTCGATGAGGATCCGGTGATCCGGGAGTACATGTACAGCCTCGGGCTGGAAGAGAATGAGACGATCACCGGCGGACTGGTGATCGGATACGGCGAAGGCGGCCTCCCGGTCCGGAGCGAGCTGCCGCGGACCGGGAACCCGGTGACGTGGGTGGAGTGACGAGTAAAACCGGCTGAGATGCCGGATCTTACGCCTGCTCCGCCTGCATGATCTTCACAAGGCGGCTGGTGCCGAGCCTGTCGGCGCCCAGTTCGACCATCTTTTCGGCGTCTTCGAAGCTTGCGATCCCGCCGGCTGCCTTGATGCGGACGTTCGGACCGACGTGCTTCTTAAAGAGCGCCACATCCTCAAATGTCGCGCCGCCGGTGGAAAACCCGGTGGACGTCTTGATGAAGTCGGCGCCGCACTCTGTGACGATCTCGCACATCATGATTTTTTCCTCCTCCGTCAGGAGGCAGGTCTCGATGATGACTTTCAGAATCTTATCGCCGCACGCTTCGCGCAGCAGGGAGATCTCCTGTTTCAGCCCTTCGCGGTCTTTCATCTTGAGCATCCCGATATTGATCACCATATCGATCTCGTCCGCGCCGTCGGCGATCGCGTTGCGCGCCTCAAACGCTTTGACGATGGAAGCCTCGTTCCCGTGCGGGAACCCGATCACCGTGCACACCGGCATCCTGCCGTCGCAGTACTCCGCGGCTCTCTTGACGTAGCACGGCGGAATGCAGATGGAGGCCGTATGGTACTGCATCGCCTCGTCGCAGATCTTCCGGACGTCCTCCCAGACCGCCTCCGGCTTCAGGATCGTGTGGTCACATCTGCTCAGGATCTCCTGCCTGTTCATATTGCTTCTCCTTTTTTCATTGTTTTAGAATCACTGTTCCCGGAATCGTTGTTTCAGGAGCCTTTCATTCCGGGAAAAGCATTTTACCTCGCGTAATCATAGCCTTCCCAGCCGCTGGTGGTGCCCTTCAGCGCAGGGAAGTGCGCGTACAGCCTGCTGATCGCACCGTCCTTGATCTTGAACGCCTCGACGATGTAAGCACCGCGGTAACCGCCCTCGACGTAGCCCTGTCCCGCGAGAAACGCGTAGCTGACGACGACGCCGCGCACGGGATCGATGACCGGGAATTTCCGCTCGGCTTCCGGCGTCTCCCAGTAGAAGCCCTTGTTGTGCGTGAAGTCGCCGCGGACCGAGTGAGAGTGGTTCGTCGTGCGGTAGCCGTTCTCAAACCGCTGCGCATCCGGGTGGATCGGCAGGTTCGCCGGATCGGCGGGATCGCCGCCTTTCTTCGCGATGCAGTTCCAGTAAGCGGTGACGATGTCGTGCAGTTCTTCGCGCGTCGAGCGCTCCTCCTCCGGGATGGGGATCTCAAAGATCAGGTCCGGCAGGTGGATGTCCTCCACGTCGCCGTAGAAGTTGCGCTGCCTGCGGTCGGCGGCGAGCTCCTCGATCTGTGTGATCAGCCCGTCCTCAAGCTTGATCCTGGCCGTGAAATGACAGCGGATGTTGTAGACGTATTCTTCGATCGGGAAGTCGAAGTTCCGCTCGACGGTCTCGTTGTTGGTCGTGCCGAAGAGCACCATCTCCCCGGTCACAGTATCGATGAACGTCTGGCGCTCCGGCATCACGAGCGTGTTCTTCCACATCGGGTTATCTCCGACGGCGCACTCGACGCCGTTGAACGTCGCCCGGACGTTCTCCGCCAGCGGAAGCAGCTCCGGTTTCTTCTGGATCACCGCCTCCGTATACTTCTCCATGATGGTTATCATTTCTCTTCTCGTCAGATTCTGTGCTGCCATAGTAACCCCCTTACGTGATCTGCCAAAATTCTCCAGTGCCGCTGGCCGATGCGCCCGCATGCAGCCTGTCTATATTGTAGCATCTGGGAGCGCCGCGCGGCGGAAGAATCCGTTGCGGGATCAGCCGGCGGCACATATAATCTTCCTATATTTGATTGGACTGCGGGGAGGAGAGAATGTCCCTTTTTGACGAAACGCTCGAGGCGATGAAAAATGATCCGGGATGCGCGGAATACCTGAGACACAGGGAGGACTCTGCCCGCGACAGGGAGACGGACCGGTTCATCAGCCACCTCATGGACATCGCGGCCATGGCAGAGGGCAGCGAGGAGATCGGCGGCCTGTTCGGGCGCATGTGGGAGCACTACGAGCAGACGAAGGAAGCGTATGACCGCGCGGCGCGCCGCGAGAGATACGCGCCGTCGATGATGGATATCTATCTGCGCCTGCAGAACCTGTTCGACCTGTACACCAGGCTGAACCTGACGTACTGGAGAAGGCACGGGGATAACGTCCCGGCGGACACGGACCTGTTCCGCCTCCTCGAGAAATTCACGGAGGCGGAGATCCTGCTCAGTTACTGCGGGCTGGTATAAACTGACAAAAAAGAGGCGCAAGCCTCTTCTTTATATGCTATTGAATATAATATTTTGGTTGCTATAATAGAAATTAAATTGTGCGACAAATTATTAATTTAGAACACAATGCCGGAAGGCTTGCTGATAGATGCAACAGTTTTCAGAAAATCAAGAGGTGAAGGCAATGAAAAAGAGTCTGGTAATACTGATGACAGCTGTTTTGCTGGTACTGATGCTGCCCCCGCTCGGGCAGCGGGTATTTGCTGCGGAATATACGGTGACCTGGGATCCGAACGGCGGAACGCCGGGGCAGCAGTGGAAGGATACGGAAATCGTTACATACTCGGAAACGGCAGCGCCGGAGCCCTGGTGGACACCCAATTACTCCGAGGAGGTCTGCGCCCCGCCGGCCGGCATGGCGTTTGACGCCTACGACGTCGGCGGCCAGAGAGTTGCCGCGGTGACGGCAATTCAGCCGAATTCCCTGATCAAGCAGGATACGACCATCAAGTACCTCTGGAAGCCGGCCGAAACCGCCGAGACCTTTACGCTCACGTTCGACGCGAACGGCGGAGAAAAGGGCCCTGACTGGGTCGACAGCATGACCCTGACGGAGTGGGCAGACTGGTGCGATTTCCTGCCGCACCAGAACGACAGCGTCGTCAAGGCTCCCGCGGGAAAGGAATTCGACTGCTACGAAGTCGGCGGACAGAAGATGGCGGCCGTGACATCGACCAAGATCATCCCGAAGGGCGACGCGGTCTTCCGGTACATCTGGAGAGACAAAAGCAGCGAATTGTACGTCACCGACAAGCTGCCGGATATCTACAAAAAGAAATCCCTGAAGCCTTTGATCTTCAAATTCAGGCGCAGCGTGTCGGATGACCTCACATTTGACCTGTTCCGGAGCCTTAAGATCGATGGCGTTGTGATCGATCGGAAGCTGTACTTCGCAAGAAAAGGAAGCCTGGAGATCGAGCTGATCGGCGACTATCTCGAGGCAATGCCCGACGGGGACCATACGCTGCAGCCGGTCTTTGAGGACGGCGACGGCCCGGTCGTCACATTCACGATCGGGGAGAAGAGCAGCCCGGCTGCCGGCGCCGGCGTGCCATGGCATGAGCACGACTACGTGTGGCAGGTGGAGAAGGAGGCGACGCCGACTATCGACGGCGAGATGATCTATGTGTGCCGCAAGTGTGGTTCGGTCTCTCAGAGACTCACGATCACCGGCTATGTGTCGTTCAACAAAGACCTCGCGGACAGGATCCGGGCGGCGCAGCCCGGCGCCGAGATCAAGGTCGAGACCGATAAATGGATCAGCCTCTACGCGATCTCGCTGGACGAGCTGGCGAAGCGGCCGGACGTGAGCGTAAAGATCGATTTCCGGCATCAGGGCAAGCGGTACGAAGTCGTGATCCCCGCCGGAACCGACGCCGCGGCGCTGAAGGACGAAAACGGCTACGCCGGGTTCCTGTTCCTCGGGTCCAAATTTGGACTGACTGAAATCACGAAATAATGTCTTCGCCCGGTCCCGAGGCATCGCTAGGGCGTAAGAAAAGCTTCCGGACCGGGCATCAAAAATATGGGCGCTCATAAATCATCCCGCAGCCGGCGAAACCAGCTGCGGGACGTTTGTCAGATTCGGTATAAAGTGACGGACAGGCCGCATCAGAAGATCTTGATGTTGCTGATAAGCGGAATGCGGGCGATCTTGCCGCTGCATGCCATGATGAAGCTGTAGATGACGCAGCCAAAGATGACGAAGCCGAGGACGGTGCCGACGAGGGAGTCGCCGAGGAACCATCCGTTGAGCATGCTGGCCAGCGCGAGGACGAGCGCCTGCGACTGATGGGCGCGCGTGTACTCCGAGCGGTTCTTCTTCATTGTCAGGACGAGGGAGATGATCATGCCGATCACCGAGAAGTAGGCGATGATGGCGGGAAGCCTTCCCTCCGCGGGATTGTACACGCCGCCTGCCATTTCCGGCTTCGGCTGGTGCGTCTGCGTGGTCCAGTCGGTGTGCGGCTGCTGCGGGGGCAGTTCCTCCGCTTCAACGTGCGGCGGCTCCGGCGCTTCCGGCGCAGCTCCGAAAAAGGCTTCGTCCGCAGCCACGGTCGCTCCCTGCACGGAAGGTTCGTCTTCCAGCGGCGCCCCGCAGTTCTCGCAGAACTTGTTGGTATCAGACTGTTTTGTGCTGCAATAGCGGCAGATCTTCATGATGGTCTCCTTTCGGGGCGGCGGCGTCCTGCAAGCCTCTTTTGATGTCTGCAGAATATGGCCGGGCTCCTCTCAAGCTGTCTCCAGGTGCCGGCGGATTATCCCGTCTTCCTGATTATATCTCACATTTACTGATTCAGCATCCGTTCTCCCTGCGATGATAGCGGACGCAGAAACGGCCACTACATTATTTCTCCACGTCCACCCGGAAGATAAAGAACTTCAGATAGTAGGAAGTCCCGCTCCCCCACAGAATGGGATGGTCCGGCGCCTGCGTCCGGAACTCGACCTGCGTGAGCCGGCGGTGCGCGTCATGCGCCGCCGCGTCGATCACCTTGCGGAAGTGCTCCTCGTCCATGAAGTGGGAGCAGGACGCGGTGACGAGGAAGCCCCCGTCCCGGACGAGGGCCATGCCTCTCCGGTTGATCTCGCGGTAGCCGCGCGCGGCGCTCTTGATGGTCTCGCGGGACTTGGTGAAGGCGGGCGGGTCGAGAATGACGACGTCATAGAGCACTCCCTCTCGCTCCTGAGCTGGCAGGAAAGAGAAGACGTCGGCGCATATGGCGCGGACGCGATCTGAAAAGCCGTTCAGTTCCGCATTTTCACGAGCCCGCTGGACGGCCAGCTCTGAGGCGTCGACGGCGAGTACTTCCGCAGCGCCTGCCGCCGCGGCGTTCAGCGCGAAGGAGCCGGTGTGTGTGAAGCAGTCGAGGACCTTCGCTCCCTGGCAGATCCTTCGGATCGCCCTGCGGTTCTCCTTCTGGTCCAGGAAGAATCCGGTCTTCTGGCCGTTTGCGACGTCCACGAGGAAGCGGACGCCGTTCTCTGTGATCAGGACGTTCGCGTCAAAAGGTTCGGAGAGGAAGCCCGTGAGAGGGGAGAGTCCTTCCTTTTCCCGGACAGGGGCGTCGCTCCTCTCGTAGATCCCGCGGATCCGGATCCCGTCCTCGTCGAGGACCTGGACGAGCGAGGCGAGGATGACGTCCTTCAGCCGCTCGGTACCGAGCGCGAGCGACTCGACGACCAGCACGTCTTCGTACTTGTCGACGGTGAGCCCGGGGAGGTGGTCCGCCTCGCCGAAGATGACGCGGCAGCTGGAGGTGTCGATCACGTGCTTCCGGTACTCCCAGGCCGCGCGGACGCGGTCATAGAGAAACTGCGGCGTGATCTTCGTGACGGAGAAACTGCCGTCGCTCTGCCGCCCGCCGCGGGACAGCATGCGGATCCGGATCTTCGAGGCGCGGTTGATAAAGCCGAGCCCGAGGAAGAAGCCGTCGTGGTCCAGGACGGAAATGATGTCCCCGTCCTCGAAGCTGCCGGTCACGGAATCGATCTCGTTGTCATAGATCCAGGAGCCGCCGGCCTTGAGGGTGCGGGCTTCTCCTTTTCTGATATGTGCGGCGGCGTCTGCGCCGAGATCCCCGTCCCCGTGGACGGGATATGCAAGATACTGTGCAATCGTCATCATCATGCGGATCCTCGCTCAGATTCATTCACAGCGCCGGAAAAGCCATGGAAGATACGGCTCTTTGGTGGCGCATCAACGCTAAATATTGTATCATATTTAAAGGTATGCACTGAAGCGGCGTGCATGCGGGGGACTGTATAAGGAGATCCCTTCGCGCCTGTGCGCCGGCGCAGATGAGGGATGCGAGAGGCAAGAAGTATGAATGAACAAAAAACGGCAGTGCTGATGGATTCCGGCGGAGACCTGCCTTACGAACTGTGTGCGGAAGAAGGAATCTATTACCTTCCACTTCACGTGATCTATCCTGAAAAGGATTATCAGGACGGGATCGACATCGACCCTCTCATGATATACAGAAGATTTCCGGACGAAATACCGACAACTTCCACGCCGTCGCCGGGCGAGGTCACAGAGGTGTTCGACCGGATCCGGGAGGACGGCTATGAGAGAGTGATCGCGGTCACCATCTCGTCCGGGCTGTCCGGGACCGGCAACACGATCCGCCTTGCGGCGCAGCAGTACGAGGGACTGGAAGTCTACGTGTTCGACACGAAGAACATCTCCTTCGGCAGCGGCATCTGGGCGCTCTGGGCGGCCCGCCAGCTGAAGAAGGGCATCGCGTTCGCGGACCTCATCCGGAAGATGAACGAGAAGATCCGGGATTCTTCCGTCATGTTCTACATGGACACGCTCAAGTACCTGGAGATCGGCGGCCGCATCGGCAAGGTCGCGTCGATGCTTGGCAGCGTGCTAAGGCTCAAGCCGATCATCTCCTGCAACGACGACGGGATCTACTACACCGTCGCCAAGATCCGCGGCGAGTCGAACGCGAAGAAAAAGCTCTTGGAAGAAGTCGTTAAGAGAGCGGCCGGCAGGCGGTGCTGGGTCATCGTCGGCGACGGCGGCGCGAAGGAAGAAGCGGAGAAGATGAAGCAGATGCTCACCGAGCGCCTGCAGGGCATGGAGTTCCTGTTTGAAAAGCAGATCACTGCGACGCTCGCGATCAACACCGGGCCGGGGCTCATCGGCGTCATGACGCTGCTTGACCCGTGACCGGAGGATACAGAAACAGACAGCGCGAAAAGGACGCTGACCGATGAAACTATTATCTGCAATCGTTCCTTGTTACAACGAGGAGGAAAACGTCGCCTTCTTCTACGAGGAATTCATCAAGAACAAGGAGTTCTTTGAGAAGAAGGATCTCACATACGAACTGATCTACGTCGACGACGGTTCAAGTGACCGGACAGCCCACGAGGTCAAAAAGCTCAGGGAGAGAGATGAGAAGGTCCATCTGATCTCCTTTTCCCGGAACTTCGGCAAGGAGTCGGCGATGTACGCGGGACTAAAGCGCGCCAAGGGCGACTTTGTCGTGCTCCTGGACGCGGACCTGCAGGATCCGCCGTCCCTGCTTCCCGAGATGTACGGCTACCTGGAAGAAGGCTACGACTGCGCGGCGACCCGCCGCGTCACGAGAAAGGGCGAGCCTCCGATCCGGTCGCTGTTCGCGCGCGGCTTCTACAAGCTGATCAATCACAACGGGCGGGTCGAGATCGTCGACGGCGCGAGAGATTTCCGGCTGATGACGAGACAGATGGTGGACGCGGTGCTCTCGGTCACCGAGTACAACCGCTTTTCCAAAGGCATCTTCGCGTGGGTCGGTTTCAAGACGAAATGGGTCGAATACGAGAATGTGGAGCGCGCCCACGGCGAGACCAAGTGGTCCTTCTGGGGCCTGTTCCGCTACGCGCTCGACGGCATGCTCTCGTTCAGCAGCATCCCGCTCGCGGTCACTTCGTTCATGGGCGTCCTGTTCTGCATCGTGGCTTTCGTGATGCTGCTCTTTGTCCTGATCCGCGCGCTGATCTTCGGCGATCCGACGAGCGGATGGCCTTCGCTCGTGTGCATCATCCTGCTGGCGAGCGGCGTGCAGCTCCTGTGTCTCGGCGTTCTCGGGCAATATCTTTCCAAGACTTACATGGAAGTGAAGCACCGGCCGATCTATGTTGTTAAAGAGGAAGAATAGTTTGAACCGCAGCGATGTTTCAAGGCGCGGGCGCTCTCTCGCGAAGGTGCTCGTGCTCCAGCTCCCCGTCCTCGGGCTCATGATCATGACCGCCATCTACGGCTGGTACTGGTATCATATCTACTATCTGCCCAGGATCCGCTATAACCTGAAGTTCTATTTCAACGGGCATGTCGTCATCCTGCTGATCTACTTTGTCCTGCTCTACTTTTTCACTTCGACCTACGGAGGACTGAAAGTAGGGTACCTGAAGCCGACGGACGTCATACTCTCGCAGATGTTCTCGCTCCTGGGCGTCAACCTGATCTCGTATTTCCAGCTGTCGCTGATGGCGAACTGGCTCGTGGCCGTCTTCCCGATGATCCGGATGACGCTGCTGCAGCTGCTGTTCGCGATCATCTTCGTGAACTTCAGCGACGCCATTTATAAAAAGACGTTTCCGCCGAAGCATCTTCTGCTTGTGCACGCCGACCGCCCGGTCCGCAGCATTCTCGGCAAGTTCGCGCTCCGGCCGGACAAGTATGAGGTCGAGAAGTGCATCGACATCCGCGACGGCCTCGAAGCGGCGCAGGAGGAGATCCTTCGGGAAAAGGACGGATCCAGGGTTTATGACGGCGTCGTCATCTGGGACGTTCCGACGCAGATCCGCAACGAGCTGCTCAAGTTCTGCTTCCACAAATCCGTCCGCATGTACATCATGCCGAAGATCCCGGACGTGCTGATGCACGGCTCCGCAGAGCTCCACCTGTTCGACACGCCGATCTACATGACCAGGGAATACGCGCTGAGCTTCACGCAGCGCCTCGCGAAGCGCACGATCGACCTCGTCTGCGCGCTGATCCTGCTCATCATCGCGTCTCCCATCATGCTCATCACGGCGGCGGCGATCCACTTCTACGATAAGGGGCCGGTCTTCTACAAGCAGACGCGGTGCACTTTGAATGAAAAACCTTTCCAGATCATCAAGTTCCGCAGCATGCGGGTGGACGCGGAAAAGGACGGCGTCGCGCGCCTCGCGAGCCAGAACGACGACAGGATCACGCCCTGCGGCAGGTTTATCCGCAAGGTTCGTATCGATGAGCTGCCGCAGCTGATCAATGTGTTAAAGGGCGAGATGTCCTTTATCGGGCCCAGGCCCGAGCGCCCGGAGATCATCGCGCAGTATGTGGAAGAGATGCCGGAATTCGTCTATCGGATGAAGGTGAAGGCGGGACTTGCCGGCTACGCGCAGGTCTACGGCAAGTACAACACGACGCCGTATGACAAGCTGAAGCTGGACCTCACTTATATCCAGAATTATTCCGTCTGGCTCGACATCAAGCTGATGCTGCTCACGCTCAAGATCCTGCTGAAGCCGGAGAGCACCGAGGGCGTCACGGAAGGGCAGACGACGGCACTGGACAACAATGAAGACCGCTGAGCGGGGAATCAGTATGGAAGATAGAAAAGAGAACGTGCAGGCGACGGCGGCACCGGGGCCTGAGGCGAAGATCATCATAGAAGAGCCGGAGAAGAAAGAGCCGGAAGCCGCAAAAAAAGAAGCAGCGGAAAAGGAATCCGCATCGGTAAAGAGCGAGGCGGGGACTGAAAAGGCTGAGGCGGAGAAGGCTGAGCCTGCGGTGGAAAAAGAAGAACCGGCTGAGGCGGAAAAGACTGAGTCTGCGCCGGAAAAGAAAGAACCGGCTGAAGCGGAAAAGACCGGGTCTGAAGCCGAAAAGCCAGAGGCTGAAGCGGTAAAAGCAGAGCCGGAGAAGGCGGGGTCTGAACCGGAGAAAAAAGAGCCGGAAGCGGAGGCAGCAGGAACCGAATCCGAAAAGAAAGAGCCGGAGAAAAAAGAGCCCGCCCGGAAAAAGAAAGACCCGGGTCCGGAGCCGGCAGCGCGTCTGAAGTATCTGCTCACGCTGCGCAGGGCATGGCTCGTCCCGCTCCTGACGATTATCGGGGCGATCCTCGGCTGGGCGATCTACCTCGCCGTGACCGCGCTGACGGTCAGCGTCCCTTACAAGCAGGTCTCCAAGCTCTATATCGACTTCGCGTGGAACGACCACGAGACGACGTACGACTATTACAACGGCGCGACCTGGACCGACCTTCTGACGGCCCACCCGGAGATCCTCACGCCGATCGCGCACAGGCTGCAGATGCCGGAAGAAGAGGCGGCAGCGCTGGTGCAGCGGGACGTGAAGGCGGAGATCCTCTCCGACATCCGTCTCCTCACGGTGACGGTGCGCGACGGAAACAGAGACACGGCGGAGCGCCTCACCGAGGCGGTGGACTACGGACTGGAGACGTTCGGGGAGACCGCGAAGGAGTTCGAGAAGATCTCCTTCCTCTCGAAGACGGTACCGACGCTGGAAGTGGTGGATGACAGGACAGAGAACGCCGTTTTACTCGGCGCGTTCCTGGGCCTCCTTCTGGGCCTCGGCATCATGCTCCTGAAGAGCGCGATGGAAGAGGGATTCTATGTGCCGGAGGAGCTCGAGCGGGCGACCGGCATTCCGGCGCTCGGCATGACGGCGAAGGAAGGGAGCAAACTGCCGGACCTGTTCGCCGCGGAGCGGCGGGAAGCCATCCGGACCGCGTGCTGGAAGCATCTGTACGCGAACGAGGAGGGCAAGATCACGGAGGCAGGCGACATCGCGCTGGTGTCCCTGGACGGCGCGGAGCACGCGGAAAAGGTGCTGAGCGCGCTGGAAGCCGCGGGTGACGTGAACCCCTCGGAAGACGCGGAACTCTGGCCGCGCTTCTACCCGGCATCGGCCGCGGACCCGGACGACCTCAGGAGCTTTGACGGCATCTTCCTGGTCGTGCCTTACGGGAAGCAGCTGCGCTCCAGGACGGAGCATCAGATCTCGGTCCTGCGGCAGCAGGAACTGCCGGTCGACGGCGTGCTCCTTAGCGACGCCGACGGAAGATTCATCAAAAAGTACTACCGGCTCTGAGGCCGGATCACGGCGCAAGGCCGCCTGCGCGAGGCGCGGCATGCCTGTAACACAAACGCCGGCAAGAACAGGAGAACAGCACATGAAACTGCAGGTACTGGTGGCCTGTGTGCAGGAGAACCCCATCATGCTCGCGGAGCATATGAACCTGTCCACGGAAGCGGTCATCTGCAATCAGTGTCAGGAATACAGCTACAAGGAATTTGTCAGGAAGGGGCGGCTCATCCGCGCGTTCGCTTTTGACGAGCGCGGCGTCGGCCTGAACCGCAACAGCGCACTGATGCGCGCGGAGGCGGAATTCGCGCTCTTCGCGGACGAGGACATCGTCTACACCGACGATTATGAGGAGAAGATCCTGCGCGAGTTCGAGCGCAACCCGAAGGCGGACATCCTGATGTTCAACGTCGCGGCCGTCGAGGAACGCAGGACGTATGAGAATGTGCGCCACAAAAGAGTCCGCTGGTACAACTACGGGCGCTATCCCACCTACAGCATGTGCATCCGCACGGAGAGCATCCGCAAGGCGAACGTCTGGTTCTCGCTCCTGTTCGGGGGCGGCGCCAGGTACAGCAACGGCGAGGACTCTCTGTTTATCCACGACTGCCTGAAAAAGGGCCTGAAGATCTACGGCGTCCCCGTGACGATCGGCCACGAGATGCGCCGGCAGGAGGGCGACGAGTCCACCTGGTTCAAGGGCTTTACCGAGAAATTCTTCTACGACAGAGGCGTGCTCTACCACTATCTGTACGGGCCGATGGCGGTGCCGTTCGCGCTCCGCTTCCTCATCAAAAACCGCGGCAAAATGTGCCGTGAGATCCCGCTCAGGGATGCGCTCCGCCTCATGCGGAAAGGGATCCGGGAGGCATAGCGCGGGCCATGGCATCAGTTGTTCTTTACATACTCATCGCTGCCTTCGCAGTCATACCGGCTTACTTTCTGTCTGACACCAGGGACAGCCGTACCTGTGCCGCGGGGCGCGCCGCACTGCTGCGCCTCCCGGAGAGCCTTCGCTGCGCGCAGGTGACGATCTTCCGGAATAAAGCGCTCATGGCGGCCATCTTCGTGATCCTCGCCGTGCCTGCCGTCCTCAGGCAGAACGTCGGCAACGATTACATGCGCTACGTCGCCTTCTTCCACCTCGCGAACATCGACGCGTACGTGCCGACGGAGCCGGGCTTCAACCTGCTCGTCAAGCTCATCTACGGGCTCTGCGGCTACGAGAACAGCCTGCTCGTGTTCGCCGTGTTTTCGGTGCTCACGATCGCCTTCTTCCTGATCGCGATCCGGGCGCTGTCCGGCCGGTTCTTTCTCTCGTTCTTCCTGTTCATGGCGTTCGGGTACTACTTCCAGACCTACAACACCGTGCGCTATTACTTCGCGATGTCGATCGTGCTCTGCGCCATGATCTTTTTCCTGAGAAAAGAGTACCTGCCGTTCCTCCTGCTTGTCCTTGCCGCCGCTTCCTTCCACAAGTCGGCGCTCGTCGTCCTCGCGCTGTATCCGGTCTGCGCCCTGAAGTGGAAGCGCATTCCGGCTGCCTTAGCCATCGCTGCGGTCTTCGCGCTCTCGTACTTCCGGGATTTCTGGATGCAGGTCGTCGTGCGGCTCTACCCGTCCTACCACGGGACGGCGTTCATGAGCGGAGGAAGGATCAGCCCGGTGGGTATCGCGCGCTGCGCCGCCCTGGCGCTTCTGCCGTTCCTCGCGCTTGCCATGGACCGCGCGTCGAATAAAAAGAATGACGCCGTGGGAGAAGACAGCAGGAGCGGGGCGTACGCCTTCTGGATCCGCTGCACCGTGCTGGCGCTCGTCATCTACTGCGCCGCCTGGTTCATCCCCGAGATCTCGAGGATCGCGACGTATCTCACCGTGACGCAGATCTTCCTCATTCCGGAGGTCATTCTGCGCGCGAAGGAGGAGCGCACGGAGCGCGTCCTCACAGCGCTCACGATCGTCGCAGGAATCGCGTTTTTCGCATTGTTCCTGTGGAGGGCGTGGGATCCGCTCATCAGCATCCTTCCGTACCGGACGTTCGTGTTCCATGAACTTCCGGAGGCGATCATAGAGTAGGGAGAAACAGAATGCTCTTTTCGGTCATCGTCACCGCCCTGAACGCGGGAGAAAAACTTAAGGAAACCGTCGACTCCGTCCGGATGCAGAGCTTCCGGGACTACGAGATCGTCGTGCAGGACGGCGGCTCGAAGGACGGGTCAGCGGAGTTTCTCGCCGCGGCGCCGTACGCGGAGGACGACAGGATCCGCATGTTCACGGAGTCCGACACGGGGATCTACGACGGCATGAATAAGGCGATCGACAAGATCCGGGGGCGGTATGTGCTTTTCTTAAATTGCGGCGATCTGCTGTACGATGACAGCGTACTGGCGAGGACCGCGGAGGCGATCGCGGCGAAGGGAACGCCCGGCAATGCGATCTTCTACGGAGACGTGTTCGAGCGAAAGAGCGGCCAGGTCGTGCCGGCGAACCCGAAGCTCGACGACTTCGCGCTGTTCCGCAACCTGCCGTGCCACCAGGCGTGCTTCTACGCCGCGGACCTGTTCAGCGAGAGAAAGTACGACCTGAACTACCGCGTGCGCGCTGACTACGAGCACTTCCTGTGGTGCTGCTATGTGAAGGGCACGGCGACGGTGCCGCTCGGCTTTACGTCGGCGTCCTACGAGGGCGGCGGCTTCTCCGAGACGGTGCGGGGCAGAAGCATCTCCGCGCGGGAGCACCGCGAGATCACGCAGAAATACATGCCGCGGGGCAAGGTCCTGACCTACCGCGCGCTTATGATCCTGACGCTGCAGCCGCTGCGGGAGAAGCTCGCATCGGACAGGCGGACGGCGCAGGTTTACGACAAGATCAAGAAACTGATGTACAAGTAAACGGGATATGAGAATTCTTTGGGTGTGCAACATCGTCCTCCCGGCCTTCGCCAGGGAACTGGGGCTCCCCGTGACGGAGCGGGGCGGCTGGCTGGAGGGCAGCTTTGACCGGATCAGAAGGGATCCGGGGGAGACGCAGCTGGGCATCTGTGCGCCGGTACCGGCGGACAGGGCTTCCGTGCGCATTCAGTCCGGGGAGACGGTGTTCTACGGCTTTTACGAGAACACGAACGCGCCGGAGATCTACGACGAGAGAATGGAGACGCGGCTGCGCGAGATCATCGATGATTTCGAGCCGGACATCGTGCACATCTTCGGGACGGAGTTCCCGCACGCGCTCGCTGCGGCGCGGGCGTTCGGCAACCCGAAGCGGACGCTGATCGGGATCCAGGGCCTGTGCTGCCGGATCGCGGACGTCTACATGGCGGACCTGCCGTACCGCGTGCAGCGCTCCGTCACGTTCCGGGACTGGTACCGCAGGGACACGCTGCAGGATCAGCAGAAGAAGTTCCGCCTGCGCGCGAAAAATGAGGAGAAAGCGTTAAAGCTCACGGCACACATCACGGGCCGGACGACCTTTGACCGCGAGGCGACGCAGGAGATCAACGAAGAGGCGGTCTACCACCCGATGAACGAGACGCTGCGCGCCCCGTTCTACCGGGGACAGTGGGACGTCTCCAAGGTGGAGCGGCACAGCATCTTCCTCAGTCAGGGAGATTACCCGCTGAAGGGCTTCCACTACATGCTCGAGGCGATGCCTCTCATTCTTGAGAAATTCCCGGACGCGCATCTCTACGTCGCCGGCAGCTCGATCATCGGCGGCGGCAGGTCCTCCTCCGGGCGGAAATATCCGATGGCGCTGAAGATCAGCGCCTACGGGAAGTATCTGCGGGGGCTGATCCGCAAGGGCCACCTCCAGGACAAGGTCACAATGCTGGGGAGGCTCACCGCGCAGCAGATGAAGGAACAGTACCTGAAGAGCAACGTGTTCGTGTGCCCTTCGATCATGGAGAACTCGCCGAATTCCGTCTGCGAGGCGATGCTGCTCGGCATGCCGGTCGTCTCCGCCAAGGTCGGCGGCGTGCCGGACCTCATCAGCGATGGCGAGGAGGGAATCCTTTTCCCCGGCGGCAAGGTCGACGAGCTCGCGGAAGGCGTAAAGACGGTGTTCTATGACGACGAACTCGCGATGACGCTGGGCGGCTACGCGCGGCGAAGGGCGAAGCAGGTGCACAATCCGGACACCAACTTCAAGAGGCTGATCGGCATCTACCGGAGTATGATGACGCAATGAAGATCGTGTTTGTTTCCAACTACATCAACCACCACCAGATCCCCTTCTGCGAGGCGATGTGCCGGCAGGAGGGCGTCTCTTTCCTGTTCGTGCAGACGGAGCCGATGGAAGAGGAGCGGATCCGCCTCGGCTGGGGGCTCGATCCGGCGTCGCTCCCTTACGTGATCGTCGCGTACGAGGACGAGGCGCGCGCGAAAAGGGAGATGGCGGAGGCCGATGTCCTCCTCACCGGCGGGGAAGGCCCGGCGGACATCGTGGAGCAGCGGCTGAAGGCGGGGCGTCCCGTCATCCGCGTCTGCGAGAGGATCTACCGCGAGGGGCAGTGGAAACGTTTTTCCCCGAGAGGGCTTATAAGGAAATATCAGGACCACATCCGCTACCGGAAGGCGCCCTGCTATCTTCTGTGCTGCGGCGCCTACGTCGCGTCGGACTTCTCGCTGATCGGCGCGTACCCGGACAAGATGTTCCGGTGGGGCTATTTCCCGCCGCTGCGGAGATACACGGAGGAGGAGCTCGCCGCGCTCGGGAGCGTGGATGGCGAAGAACTGCGGATCCTGTGGGCGGGACGGTTCATGCCGCTCAAGCACCCGGAATTCGCCGTCGATCTCGCGGAGCGGCTGAAGGCATCCGGCGTCCCGTTCCATCTCGACATGGTCGGCGGGGGCGAGCTGGATGAGACGCTGCGGACCTCCGTCAGGGAAAAGCATCTTGAAAGCCTCGTGACTTTCCGCGGCTTTCTTTCGCCGGACGATGTCCGCGGGTATATGGAGCGCGCGGATATCTTCCTCTTCACCAGCAACTACCTGGAAGGGTGGGGCGCCGTCGTGAGCGAGGCGATGAACAGCGGCTGCGCCGTCGTCGCTGGCGCGCAGGCGGGCGCGGCCCCGTACCTGATCCGCAATGGTTCGAACGGCGTGATCTTCCGCGGCGAGGATGAAGAAGATTTTCTGCGGCGCGCGCTCGCACTGGCCAGCGGCGGCAGAGAGAATATAAAGAGCATGGGAAAAGCGGCGTACCACACGATCGCAGATCTCTGGAACGCGGACACGGCGGCCGCGCGGCTCGCCGCATTCTGCAGGAGTATCGCAGAGGGAACGGGCAGCAGGAGTGTCATTGAGGAAACGGATGCGTTCCGGCTGCCGGAAGAGGGGCCGATGAGCCGCGCCGAGGTCATCAAGCCGTTTTATGAGCCACGAGGCTGACGTACATCGGACAGGCGGGATCATGCCCGGCCGGTGATCCGGAATCAACAGGAATCAGCAAGCAAGGAGAGGTCAAATGAGTAAGTCACCACTAGTCACCGTCATCGTGCCGGTCTACAACGCGGAGAATTTCCTGGAGAAGACCGTGTCCTCGATCCGCGCCCAGACGTATTCCCCGCTGGAGATCCTTCTCGTCGACGACGGGTCGAAGGATGATTCGCTCGCGCTGTGCAAGAAGATCGCGAAGAAGGACGCAAGGATCCGGGTCCTCCACAAGGAGAACGGCGGCGCGGCGTCCGCGAGAAACCTCGGCGTGGAGAACGCGCGGGGAGAGTACATCGGCTTCGTGGACTCCGACGACCTGATCCTGCCGGATATGTATGAGAATATGATGAACGCGGTCCTCGCGCCGCCCGCAGAGGCGGAGGGGAAGAGCTTCCTCGTCCAGATCGGGAGAGAGGAGCTCGACGAGGAGGGCAATCGCCTTCCGGGCGTGCTTCCCCCGCGGACAGAAGCCGCTTTTGTGAAGAGCGAGGACTTCCTGAAGGACCTGCTCCTCTGGACCGGCGACTCTTCTTACTGCACGAAACTCACGCCCAGACAGGCACTGCTCGAGACGCCGTTTCCAGAGGGCGCGCTCGGCGAGGATTTCCTCCTGCACATGAAGATGCTGAGCGGCGGGATCGCCGGCGTCCTGATCCTGCCGGCGACGGGCTATCGCGTCGTCCATAGGCGCGGGAGTGCGACGCGGCGCGCGAACGCCGACAGCTTCTCGAAGGCGTACTGCGACATCATCGCCCACGCGGACTACGTGGAGCGCGAAGTCGTGTCGAAGTTTCCGCAGCTTGGAGTGGCGGCAAAACGCTTTTCGCTGGCGGAGCGGCTCCTCTACCTGCTGCATGTGCCGACAGACGAGATGACGAAGGATAACGCTTTCTTCCAGAACGTGATGTCCTACCTGCGCGCCCACAAGAAGGAAGTGCGCGAGAATCCGCTGCTCTCCCAGAAGGAGAGGATCTATCTGCAGATCCTGACCGTCGCGCCGAAGAAGGTGCGGCAGTTCCACAGGGCGCTGAAGGGGTCCGGGCTCCAGTAATGGCTCAAAATCGCGGAAACACAGCAATTTTCCGTGGAAAAATGAGAAACAAAGAATTATAATGGACGGAAAGATTCCTTATTGGCGAGGAGGTTGAATATGGAGAAAAAGAATCTTGACTGGAGCAATCTTGGATTTGGCTACATGAAGACCGACAAGCGCTATGTCAGCAACTATGCCCACGGAGCGTGGGATGAGGGCGGCCTGATCGACGACGACATGATCGTCATGAGCGAGGACGCTGGTGTTCTTCAGTATTCCCAGTCCGTATTCGAAGGCCTCAAGGCGTACACGACACAGGATGGCCACATCGTCTGCTTCCGCCCCGACCTGAACGCATCGAGAATGGCGGACTCCGCGAGACGTCTGGAGATCCCTGTCTTCCCTGAGGACCGCTTTGTTGACGCAGTCGTCGAGACCGTCCGCGGCAACGCGGCGTGGGTCCCACCCTACGGCACAGGCGCTTCTTTATATATCCGTCCCTACACCTTCGGCATCAGCCCGGTCATCGGCGTGAAGCCCGCGGAGAACTATCAGTTCCGCATCTTCACGACGCCCGTCGGCCCTTACTTCAAGGGCGGCGCGAAGCCGATCCGTGTGAAGATCAGCGATTTTGACCGCGCGGCCCCGCGCGGGACCGGCAACATCAAGGCCGGCCTGAACTACGCGATGAGCCTGCACGCCATCGTGACGGCGCACAACGAAGGCTTCGCCGAGAACATCTACCTGGATCCCGCGACAAGAACGAAGATCGAGGAGACCGGCGGCGCGAACATCATCTTTGTCGACAGGGACGACAACCTCGTCGTCTGCAAGTCGGACAGCATCCTGCCTTCGATCACGAGACGTTCCCTCGTCTACGTCGCAGAGCACTATCTGCACATGAACGTGGTCGAGAGAGAAGTTTATCTCGAAGAAGTCGAGAACGAGAACTTCAAGGAGTGCGGCCTTTGCGGCACCGCGGCCGTCATCTCCCCGATCGGCGCGATCAACGATCACGGCAAGGAGATTGTTCTTCCGAGCGGCATGGACAGCATGGGCCCTGTCATGCAGGAACTCTACGACACGCTGACCGGCATCCAGTACGGCCGCATCGAGGCGCCGGAAGGCTGGATCAAAGTCATCGAATAAGGAAGGCGGAGCGGCCGTAAGGGCGCGGCTGCACCTTAATCATCGATCGTAAGGAACTGCCGGATGCGAGACGAAGTACGTCCCTCTTCCGGCAGTTCGTACAAACGGAAAGAGAGGAAATACATGGGCGAGAAGAAAATGATGCTCGGGAATGCGGCCCTCGCGCGCGGCGCGTGGGAAGCGGGCGTGAAGGTGTCCGCGGCGTATCCCGGCACACCGAGCACGGAAGTTTCGGAAGAGCTGGCACTGCTTCCCGACATTTACTGTGAGTGGTCACCGAACGAGAAAGTCGCGACCGAAGTCGCGATCGGCGCTTCGTTCGCGGGCGTCCGCTCGATGGCGGCGATGAAGCACGTCGGCTTTAACGTAGCCGCGGACCCGGCATACAGCTTTTCTTATATCGGCGTGAACGGCGGCATGGTCATGATCGTCGCCGACGACCCCGGACTGTACAGCTCGCAGAACGAGCAGGACACGAGAATGGTCTGCCGCGCTGCGATGATCCCAGTTCTGGAGCCTTCGGATTCCCAGGAGGCGAAGGACTTCATGAAGCTCGCCTTCGACCTGTCCGAGAAGTTCGACACCCCGATCGTCGTCAGAACGACGACGAGGATCGCGCACTCCCAGTGCATGGTCGAGCTGGAAGACCGCATCGTTCCGGAGGACAAGCCTTACGTCCGCGACATCCGCAAGAACGTCATGATGCCCGCCAACGCGATCAGCAGGCACCTCGTCGTCGAGAAGCGGATGAAGGAGATGGGCGCGTGGGCGAACACCGCGGCCATCAACAAAGTCGAGATGGGCAACCTGACGATCGACGGCAAGCGCGTCGGCTTCATCACGGACGGCATCCCTTACCAGTATGTGAAGGAAGTCTTCCCGACCGCGTCCGTGCTCAAGCTCGGACTCGTCAATCCGCTGCCGAAGAAGCTGATCCAGGAGTTCGCCGCCAAGGTGGACACGCTCTACATCTTTGAGGAGCTGGAGCCGGTCATCGAGGAGCAGGTCCGCGCGCTCGGCATCGAGTGCATCGGCAAGGATCTGTTCACGATCCAGGGCGAATACAGCGCAAATATGCTCCGCACGAAGGTGCTCGGCCAGACGATCGAGACAGAGCCCGCGACCGGGATCCCGGCGCGTCCTCCAATCCTCTGCCCCGGCTGCCCGCACCGCGCGGTCTACTCCGTCATGAACAAGCTCGGCCTGCACGCCGCCGGCGACATCGGCTGCTACACGCTCGGCTCGCTCGCGCCGCTGTCCGTCATCGACACCTGCGTCTGCATGGGTTCCTCGATCTCGACGCTGCACGGCATGGAGAAGGCAAAGG
>DJXE01000103.1:0-13395 GCA_002449595.1 Lachnospiraceae bacterium UBA7012 | reverse complement strand
GCATGGAGAAGGCAAAGGGCCACGACTACATCAAGAACTGGGTCGCCGTGATCGGTGATTCCACGTTCATGCACACCGGCATCAACTCCCTGCTGAACATGTTCTACAACCAGTCCCACGGGACCGTCGTGATCCTCGACAACCGCACGACCGGCATGACCGGCCACCAGGACCACGCGGGTACCGGCAAGACGCTCATGGGCGAGGTCGTCCCTGCGGTCAACTTCACGAAGCTGATCAAGGGCATGGGCATCGACAACGTCACGACCGTGAATTCCTTCGACATCGTCACGCTCGAGAAGGTCCTGCGCGAGGAGACGAAGAAGGACGAGCTCAGCGTCATTATCTGCCAGTATCCGTGCGCGCTGCTCAAGGGACAGACGTTCCCTTACAAGTGCGTCGCGATCCCTGAGAAGTGCAAGCACTGCGGCGCCTGCTTGAAGCCCGGCTGCCCGGCGCTCACGAAGCAGGAAGACGGAACGATCCGGATCGACGCGACGATGTGCAACGGCTGCGGCCTCTGCATGAGCCAGTGCCATTTCGGCGCGATCGAAAAAGTCGAGGCGAAGTAATCAACCGCCGGTTCAGTACGAAAGGATGATAGCAATGAGTACAGCAGTACAGAATGATACCCGCAGCGTCATGATCGTCGGCGTCGGCGGACAGGGAACGCTCCTCACGAGCCGCATTCTCGGCGGTCTCATGCAGGAGAACGGATATGAAGTCAAGATCTCGGAAGTGCACGGCATGGCACAGCGCGGCGGCAGCGTCGTCACGTTCGTCCGCTACGGCAAGTCGGTCGCGGAGCCGATCGTCGAAGAAGGACAGGCGGACGTCCTGATCGCGTTCGAGCGCCTCGAGGCGCTTCGCTACGCACACTTCCTCAAGAAGGACGGCGTCCTGATCGTCAACGACTGGCGGATCGACCCGATCACGGTCGTGACCGGCGCGGCGACCTATCCGGACCACATCATTGAGGATCTGGAGAAAAAGTACCGCGTCTACAAGATCAACGCGATGGAAGAAGCGATCAAGCTCGGCAACAGCAGAGTCTTCAACAACATCGTGCTCGGCATGGCGGCGCAGCACATGAACTTCACAAAGGAGCAGTGGCTCAAGATCATCGAGTCCAAGGTCCCGCCGAAGACGGTCGAGATCAATACGAAGGCCTTCCTCGTCGGCTACGAGAAAAAAGACTGAGCGAAATTAAGAAATGACAGTCGGCGCGGCAGGGGACTGCCGCGCCGCTGACGTTTGTGAATTATGAGCCATGCGTGTTGAGTTCACGAATTTGGCAGTACGGCTCGAAACGGATCGTTAGTTAGTTCTGCCTGCTCAGCTGATTCCGGAGAAGGCAGAACCCGGATGTAAGAGAGGAGGATGGCATGGAGTACCAGGAAAAGATCGATAAGCTCAGGGAAATGATTGCGGGGAGCGACAACATCGTGTTTTTCGGCGGGGCTGGCGTGTCCACCGAGAGCGGCATTCCGGATTTCCGGAGCGTCGACGGGCTCTACAACCAGACGTACGACTATCCGCCGGAGACGATCCTGAGCCACACGTTTTATGTGAATATGCCGGAAGAGTTCTTCCGGTTCTACCGGGACAAGCTTCTCTCGGTCAAGGCGGCGCCGAACAAGGCGCACTTAAAGCTCGCAGAGCTTGAGGCGCAGGGCAAGCTGAAGGCCGTCATCACGCAGAACATCGACGGACTGCACCAGGACGCCGGCAGCAAAGAAGTGCTTGAACTCCACGGCAGCGTGCGGCGCAACTTCTGCGAGAAGTGCCACCGCTTCTACGACGCGGATTACATGCTCCACTACGGCGAGGAAGAGACGGGCGTCGGCAAAAACAGCCGGATGGTCCCGCGCTGCAGCGTCTGCGGCGGCCGCGTGAAGCCGGACGTCGTCCTCTACGAAGAAGGACTCGATATGGACGTCCTAAACCGCGCGGTGGATTACATCCGGAACGCGGACATGCTGATCATCGGCGGCACGAGCCTCGTGGTCTATCCCGCGGCCGGCCTCATCGACTACTACCGCGGAAACAAGCTCGTCCTCATCAATAAGAGTCCTACTTCGCGGGACCAGTACGCGGACCTCGTGATCGCGGGAAGCATCGGAGAAGTGCTGGGGGCTTGCTGACATATTTGGAAAGGAATTGAGTACCCGGAATTGAGTGCTATTCTTTACCTCATTGAAATAATAAGGAATGCGGTGGACAGGATCCTGAATCCGATTCTTTTTGCTGCGCATGGCGTGCACTGTGACGGCAGCCTGAAGGGCGTTCGCGGCATCCCTACGATTCGCAGGAGCCGCAAGGGCGGAATCCGGATCGGAAAGGGATTTCAGGCGAATGCGGGCAAGTCCCGTAACATGATCGGCAGCGGAACCCGCCTTCTCCTTCGCACTGTGGGAGAAGGGCAGATCCGGATCGGCGACCGCGTCGGCATGTCGAACTGCACCATCGTCAGTTACGACCATGTCACGATCGGCGACGACGTCATGATCGGCGGCGGCGTGAGGATCTGGGACAGCGATTTTCATCCGACGGATTTTGCCGCGAGAACGTCTGACTACACGAACAGCGGCGCGCACGCGCCGGTGACGATCGAGAACGGCGCCTTCATCGGTGCAGATGCGCTGATCCTGAAGGGTGTCACGATCGGCGAGAAGGCCGTGATCGGCGCGGGGAGCGTCGTCACGAAGAGCGTTCCCGCGGGGGAGACCTGGGCGGGAAACCCTGCGAGAAAGATCAGGCCGTGAGGGGCGCGGAAGAATTTTTCTCAAAGATTGAAAATAGTCCGGAAAAACAAGCAAAACGGCGTGCGAAATTCCTTGCATGTCGTTTTTGTTTGTAGTAGAATTGAACTCCGTGGAGATTTATCCCGACACGGACCGGCTGCAATTGTCGTAAGCCGTCAGCGTCCGTGAACAATTCCTTGCCGCCGGTAAAGAAGCGGCGGCCAGAGACCAGAAGGAGGTAAAAAAGCATGAACAAGTACGAGTTAGCCGTTGTTGTGAATGCGCAGATCGATGACGAAGCAAGAGCTGCGGTCGTCGAGAACTGCAAGAATCTGATCACCAGATTCGGCGGCGTCGTCGGCGATGTTGATGACTGGGGAAAGAAGAAGCTCGCTTATGAGATCCAGAAGATGGACGAAGCGTACTACTATTTCATCCGGTTCGAGGCGGAAGGAACTGCGATCGCCGACATCGAAGGACGTATGCGCATTATGGACAATGTCATTCGATATCTGTGCGTTAAACAGGACGAAGCTTAACGGAAAGCAGAGGTCAATATGAACAGAGTTGTCCTGATGGGACGTTTGACTAGAGATCCTGACGTTCGTTACAGTCAGGGGGAGAACGCGATGGCGATCGCGCGCTATACGCTCGCGGTCGACAGAAGAAGAGGACGCAGCGGGAATAACGGAGACGAGCAGACAGCCGACTTCATTTCCTGTGTCGCGTTCGGCAGATCCGGCGAGTTCGCGGAGAAGTACCTGAAGAAGGGCACGAAGATCTGCGTCTCGGGCAGGATCCAGACCGGAAGCTACACGAACAGAGAAGGCGTTCGCGTCTATACGACCGAAGTCGTCGTGGAGGACCAGGAGTTCGCCGAGAGCAGGAATGCTTCTCAGGGCGGCTTCGACCAGAACGGCGGCGCTTCCTACGGACAGAATCATTACGGTGCACCCGCCGGGGGCAGCAGCCCTTACGACAACGGCGGACAGTTTGGCGGATCTTCTTACGGACAGCAGAGCGCAGCTCCGTCTGCCCCGGCTCCGCAGGCACCGCAGGGCCAGAATTCTGCCTCGATCGACGGATTTATGAACATTCCCGAAGGCATCGACGAGGAACTTCCCTTTACGTAATCGGACTGTGCGGTTTTCACAGGAGGAGATTGAAAATGGCTTTTAACAGAGAAGATGCTCCTTTCAAGAAGAGAGGCGGCTTCCACAGAAAAAAGAAGGTCTGTGTTTTCTGCGGCAAAGATAACAAGATCGACTACAAGGATGCGGCGAAGCTCCGCAAGTACGTCTCTGAGAGCGGCAAGATCCTGCCCGGCAGAATTACCGGCACTTGCGCAACACATCAGAGAGCGCTGACGACGGCGATCAAGAGGGCGCGCCACCTGGCGATCCTTCCTTACACGGAGCGCTGATCGTGCAAACGGTCGCATGACCGTTGACAGAGACGGTTTCACAACCGTTCCAAATGAAACAAGAACTGCCATCCATCATGGGTGGCAGTTTTTTCGTGCAGTAATGAACTGTTTGGAAATCGGGAGGAACGCTGTTATTTGGACCCGTTCTCCATCTGCTTCAGCTCGGGAAGGATCGTGAGGAGCATCGTGATGTAGCAGGCCAGGCCGCCGATCAGGTTTGAGATGGGCTCCGCGAGGAAGACGCCGTTTACGCCGAGGCCGAAGAGGCGCGGCAGGAGGAGCGTCAGCGGAACGACCATGACGACCTTGCGGAACAGGGAGAAGAAGATCGCCTTGTTCCGTTTGCCGAGCGACTTGAAGACCGACTGGCCGGAGAACTGGAAGGTCTGGAAGATGAAGGCGGCGAAGTAGAGGTGCAGTGCCGGCGCCGCATCCTTCTGCAGGGAGGGATCCGGGCTGAAGATTGCGACGAAGGACTCCGGAGACGCGAGGATCAGGATCCAGACGATGAGCGTGTAGGCGAAGCAGAACGCGGTCATGATAAAGATGGCGCGCCGCACGTTGGAATTCTTCTTTGCGCCGTAGTTGTAGCTCAGGATGGGCGAGGTCCCCTCGGTGATCGCGTGCACCGGCGTGTCGAGGATCTGGCGCACGGAGGAGATGATCGTCATGACGGAGACGTAGAGCGCGCCGCCGTACTTCATCAGCATGTTGTTGCAGAAGATGGAGACCAGGGAGTTCGTGAACTGCATGATGAACGAGGCGGTCCCGAGGCTGATGATATTCATGGCGTGCGGGAGATACTTTTCTCCTTTTATGGGGCGGAGCGTGGCCGGATAGACGGACTTCTTCCGGAAGAACCACAGCACGAACAGCATCGAGAGGAACTGCGACAGGATCGTCGCCAGAGCGGCGCCGCGGACGCCCATGCCGAACACGAAGATGAAGACCGGATCCAGGAGGATGTTGGCGACGGCGCCGATCACGACCGAGATCATGCCGAAGCCCGGGAAGCCCTCCGCGTTGACGTAAGGATTCATGCCCGTCGCGATCATGGAGAAGACCGTGCCGAGGAGGTAGATCCTGAGATACGGGATGGAGTAGACGAGCGAGGGCTCGTCCGCGCCGAACAGGACGAGGAGCGGGCGCGCGAAGATCTGCCCCGCGATCATGAGGACGACGCCCGTCAGGACTTCGAGGCGGTAGGACGTATTCAGGATCTCGGCGGCTTTGCGCTCGTTTTCGCGCCCGCGCTCCATGGAGAAGAGCGGCGCGCCGCCGCTGCCGTACAGGTTCGTGAACGCCGTAATGATGATGATCAGCGGGAATGCGAGGCCAATGCCGGCCAGGGCTGCCGTGCCCTCGCCGGGAATGCGCCCGATGTAGATGCGGTCCACGATGCTGTAGAGCAGGTTCAGGACCTGGGCGACCAGCATGGGAAATGCGGTTTTTAATATGTTGCGGAAGATCTTTTCGCTTCCGAAGTCGATGCCTTGCTTCATTAAAAATGGGATTCCTCTTGAAATATTAGCCAAGGGTAATTATAAGACGATAGGGAGAGGGGCGCAAATGCGTCTCAATTGAGGCGTGCGGTCCGCAAACGCTTCGCTTTTTGCGGACCCAGGGCATTCGCCCTATAGTCTTACGCCCTCAAAACCCCTCCTGAATGCAAGCATTCGTCGGGGTTTCGAGACCGTAATCCTGCACGTCTCAAGATTATGGTATAATACACGGAGAATGCCCGCGCGAGCGGAGCCATGAGGTTTCACCATGAGAAGACGCGTCAATTTGAAAGGCAGGCTCTCCAGATACTTCAATGCGCCGATCTACCTCGGCCTGGTCCTGGTACTGGCGAACATCCTGATCTATTTTGTCAACTGGCCCTCCGGCATCGTCCTGACGGGAGCCCTCATCATCTACTTCATCTTCGTCCTGATGCTGTATTTCAACAACCGGACCATCCTCATGAACGAGATGGTCAGCTTTGCGACGGAATACGGCCAGATCCAGAAAGGGCTGCTCCGGGAGCTGGACCTCCCATACGCGATCCTGGATGAGGACGGGAAGATCATCTGGACGAACGCCGCGTTCGAGAAGGTGATCCATAAGGAAAAGGGCTACAACAAGAGCATCACGTCCATCTTCCCGTCACTGACAAGGAGCGTGCTCCCGACGGAGGATGAGACCGAGATCCGGCTCGAGATCGACTTCGAGGACAGCAACTACTCCGTCCTCATGAAGCGCGTCGAGCTGGAGGCGATCGCCGACGGCAGCATGGCCGACCTGTCGAGCGCGCTCATCGCGCTCTACCTGTTCGATGAGACGGCGGTCAAGCTCGCGATCCGCGAGGTCGACAACCAGAGCCTGGTGCTCGGCTTCATCTATCTGGACAACTACGAGGAGGCGCTGGAGTCCGTCGAGGACGTCCGCCGCTCGCTCCTCATCGCCCTGATCGACCGGAAGGTCAACAAGTACATCGCCGCGGTCGACGGCATCTGCAGCAAGATCGAAAAGGACAAGTACCTGATCATCCTGCGCAAGCAGGCGCTCATGCTGCTGGAGGAGAACCACTTTGACCTCCTCTCGGACGTCAAGACCGTCAACATCGGCAACGAGATGGCGATCACGCTGAGTATCGGCATCGGTCTGGACGGCCTGAGCTACACGCAGAACTACGAGTTCGCGAAGAACGCGATCGACATGGCGCTCGGCCGCGGCGGCGACCAGGCGGTCGTCCGGACGCCGGACAACACGGCGTACTACGGCGGCAAGTCGCAGCAGATCGAGAAGAACACGCGCGTGCGCGCCCGCGTCAAGGCGCAGGCGCTCAAGGAGATCCTCGCGACCAGGGAGCAGGTCTTCATCATGGGCCACCGGCTCGGAGACATCGACTCCTTCGGTTCCGCAGTCGGCATCTACCGCATCGCGAAGGAGATGAACCGCGAGGCGCACATCGTCCTCAACGAGATGACGACGTCCCTGCGGCCGATCGCGGCCCTGTTCAAGGACAACCCGGAGTACGAGGCGGACATGATCCTGACGAGCGCGCAGGCCACGGAGCGGGTCGGAGATAACGCGGCGCTCGTCGTCGTGGACGTCAACCGTCCCAGCATCACGGAGTGCCCGGAGCTGCTGCGCCTGTGCAAATCCGTCGTCGTCCTGGACCACCACAGACAGGGCACGGAGACGATCGAGGACGCGACGCTCTCTTACATCGAGGCATACGCCTCCTCCGCGTGCGAGATGGTCTCGGAGATCCTGCAGTACATTGACCTGAACATCCGCATCCGGACCGAGGAAGCGGACGCCATGTACGCGGGCATCGTGATCGATACCAACAACTTTGTCAGCAAGACCGGCGTGCGCACGTTTGAGGCGGCTGCGTTCCTTCGCAGGAACGGCGCCGACGTCACGCGGGTTCGCAAGCTCTTCCGCGAGGATGCCGCGGAGTACAAGGCGAAGGCCGACGCGGTCTCCCAGGCGGAGATCTACCGCGGCGCTTACGCGATCTCCGTGTGCAGCGGCGCGGACGTGCAGAGCCCGACCGTCATCGGCGCGCAGGCGGCCAACGAACTGCTGAATATCATCGGCGTAAGGGCCAGCTTCGTGCTGACGGAGTACGCGGGCCAGATCTTCGTCAGTGCGAGATCCATCGACGAAGTCAACGTCCAGGTCATCATGGAACGGATGGGCGGCGGCGGCCACATGAACATCGCCGGCTGCCAGATGGAGGAGATGACGATCCCGGAGGCGATCGGCGTTCTCAAGCACACACTGGATCAGATGATAGAAGAGGGCGAGCTATAAACGCTTTTCTCATAATTAGTAGGAGGATTTGTTATGAAGGTCATTCTTCTGGAAGACGTTAAATCACTTGGGAAAAAGGGCGAGATCGTGAACGTCAGCGACGGCTACGCGAGGAACTTCGTCCTGCCGAAGAAGCTCGGCGTGGAAGCGAACGCGCAGAACCAGAACACCCTGAAGCAGCAGAAGAAGCGCGAGGAGAAAGAGGCGCAGGAGAAGCTGGAGCAGGCGAAAGAGCTGGCGGCGGTTCTGGAGCAGAAGCAGATCATCGTCGCGATGAAGAAGGGCGAGGGCGACCGCGTATTCGGCTCCATCTCCGCGAAGGAGATCGCGGAGGCGGCGAAGACGCAGCACGGCCTGGAGCTCGACAAGAAGAAGATCCAGATGGAAGAGCCGATCCGCTCCTTCGGCACGCATGAAGTGCCGATCCGCCTGCACACGCAGGTGACCGGACGTCTCTACGTCGTCGTCAAGGAAAAGTAAGGATCGCACGGCCATGCCCGAGGAACAGACAATCACAAGAATCATGCCGCACTCGCTGGAGGCGGAGCAGTCCGTGATCGGCTCGATGATCCTGGACCAGGAGGCCATCGAGATCGCGACGGAGTACGTCTCGGCGGAGGATTTCTACTCCCGCCAGTACGGCGTCATCTTTGAGGCGATCACGGAGCTGTACGCGAAGCATGTCCCGGTGGACCCGGTGACGCTGCAGACGCGGCTGAAGGAGAAGAACCTCCCGCCGGAGACCTACAGCGCGGAGATGATCGGAACGCTCATCGCGACGGTGCCGACCTCTGCGAACGTGCGCGCCTACGCGGATATCGTCGCGCAGAAATCCACGCTGCGCCGGATGATCCGCGCCGCGGAGGGAATCGGTACGGACTGCTACACGGAAAAGGACAGCCTCGAGACGATCCTGGATCGCGCGGAGAAAAGCATTTTCGAGATCTCGCAGAAACGGGGAAGCAGTGACTTCGTCCCGGTCAGCCGGATCGTCATCGACGCGATGGCGAAGATCGAGCTCGCGGCGCGGACCAAAGGCAGCGTCACGGGCGTCGCGACCGGCTTCCAAGACCTCGACAGCCGGACGGCGGGCCTGCAGCCCGCGGACCTGATCCTGATCGCGGCGCGCCCTTCGATGGGCAAGACGGCCCTCGCGCTGAATATCGCGGAATACGTGACGATGCGGAGCAAGGGGACCGTGGCGATCTTTTCGCTCGAAATGTCGAAGGAACAGCTGATGAACCGTCTGTTCGCCATGGAATCGCACGTGGACGCGCAGAAGATCCGCACCGGCGACCTGACAGACCAGGAGTGGTCGGACCTCATGGAGAGCGCCAGCGCGATCGGCGAGAGCAACCTGATCATCGACGACACGCCGGCGATCAGCGTGCCCGAAGTGCGGAGCAAATGCAGGAAGTTCAAGATGGAGAAGGGACTCGACCTCGTCATGATCGACTACCTGCAGCTGATGAGCGGCAGCGCGCGCGGAAGCGACTCCAGGCAGCAGGAGATCTCCGATATCTCCCGGTCCTTAAAGAGCCTCGCCAGAGAGCTGAACGTCCCGATCATCGCCCTGTCCCAGCTCTCGAGAGCCGTGGAGCAGCGGCCGAACCACCGCCCGATGCTGTCGGACCTCAGAGAGTCCGGCGCGATCGAGCAGGACGCCGACCTCGTCATGTTCATCTACAGGGATGATTATTATCACGAAGACTCCGAGAAAAAGGGCATCGCGGAAGTCATCGTGGCGAAACAGAGAAACGGCCCGATCGGCACGGTAGAGCTCAGATGGCTGCCGCAGCTGACCAAATTCGCAAGCGTCGCCTCTTCCTCATTCGGGAACCGCGGCGGCGCGCCTGAGTAAGGGTACCCGAAAATTCAAATACATCTGGAGGACAGACCAATGGGAAACTATTTTGATCCAAAGTGGGAGTGCGCGTCACGGGAGGACCTGCGCGCACGGCAGAGCGAGCTTCTGGTGCAGACCGTGGAGCGCGTCTATCAGAATGTGCCGTACTATCGGAAGAAGATGGACGAAGCCGGCGTGAAGCCGGAGCACATTCACGGACTGGAAGACCTTCACCTGCTTCCTTTCCTGACGAAGGACGACCTGCGGGAGGCCTATCCCTACGGGCTGATGGCGAGACCGCTGGAAGACTGCGTCCGCATTCATTCCACGAGCGGCACGACCGGACGGCGCGTCGTCGCGTTCTATACGCAGAATGACGTCGACATGTGGGAGAACTGCTGTGCACGTGCACTTGCGGCGGCGGGTGCGACGAAGAGCGACGTGGTGCAGGTCTGCTACGGTTACGGCCTCTTCACGGGCGGCCCCGGCCTCCACGGCGGATCTCATAAGCTCGGTTCCCTCACGCTTCCCATGTCCTCCGGCAACACGGACCGGCAGATCCAGTTCATGACGGATCTCGGCGCCACCGTGCTGTGCTGCACGCCATCTTATGCGGCATATCTCGCGGAGACGATCCTCGAGAGAGGGCTCAGGAACAAGATCAAACTGAAGGCAGGCATTTTCGGCGCAGAAGCGTGGACCGAGGAGATGCGTCACGATATCGAGGAGAAGCTCGGCATCAAGGCTTACGACATCTATGGCCTGACGGAGATCTCCGGCCCCGGCGTCGCCTACGAGTGCTCCGAGCAGAAGGGCATGCACATCAACGAGGACAACTTCATCGCCGAGATCATCGATCCCCGCACCGGAGAAGTGCTTCCGGACGGCGAGAAGGGAGAACTCGTCTTCACGAGCATCACGAAAGAAGCGTTCCCGCTGATCCGCTACCGCACGAAAGACATCACGATCTTAAACCACGAGCCCTGCGCCTGCGGCCGGACGAGCGTCCGCATGAGAAAGCCGATGGGACGCAGCGACGACATGCTCATCGTCAAGGGCGTCAACGTATTCCCGTCCCAGATCGAGACCGTTCTTATGAACCAGGGCTATCCCGCCAACTACGAGATCGTTGTTACCCGCGAGAACAACTCCGACGCCATCGAGGTCAAGGTGGAAATGACCCAGGAAATGTTCTCCGACTCCATTTCGGAAGTCGCCGGCCGCGAGAAGAAGCTGGTGTCTGCTCTCAAGGCCATGCTGGGCATCTACTGCAAGGTCAGACTGGTGGCTCCCAAGAGCATCGAGAGATCCGAAGGCAAGGCAAAGCGTGTCATTGATAAGAGAAATCTTTATAAAGGGTAAAGCAGCTGCGGGCATGCCCACCGGCTGGCCCGGTCACTTGTAAGAAAGGGGTTTCACTATGAGCGTTAAACAGATTTCCATTTTTCTTGTCAACCAGCCCGGTTCCCTGGCGGCCCTGACAAAGCTTCTGCAGGCAAACGAAATCGACCTCCGCGCCATGTCTCTGGCCGAGAGCGAGGATTTCGGCATCGTCCGCATCATCGTGGATGATGTCTTTAACTGCAACCAGGTCCTGAAGGACAACAACTACGTATGCTCCATTACCAAGGTCGTGGCGGTGGAGATCGAAGACAAGCCCGGCGCCCTGGTCAATGTCCTGACACTGCTTGGCGACAACGGGATCAACCTGGAGTATTCCTATGCCTTTCTGGCCAAGAAGGCCGGCAGTGCCTTCCTGATCCTACGGGTCCCGGATGTCAAACAGGCCGAGATGATCCTGGCGCAGAACGGGATCCGGCCCATTACCCAGGACGATCTGTCCGGTCTCTTCGACTGAGAAAAGCCCGGAAAAAGGGGCCCTTCCCTGCCGACCATTAAAAAGTATTTAGACGGAAAACATTTACTTAAATCCAATCTCTGCTATAATATTTATATGACGGTAGACAAGGGATGCCTTTTGGTTCATGCGCTGAAGGACAGAAGGCGTTCGAAGAATGGTTTTGCAGCGCAGAAAAGAGTTTTGAATGAGTATCAGACAGATTAGAATTACAGTAGGCAATGAATCAGGAACCCTGTTAAAGCTGTGCAAGATCCTTGCGGAAAATGAAATCGAGCTTCGTGCGCTGGACCTTGTGGATAAGGATGCAGCACGTATCATGCGTATTATTGTAGATGACGTTTTCACCTGCAATGCGATCCTTAAGGAGCATGGCTACAGCACCGCTGTAAAGCCCGTGATCGTTCTGGATCTGGAAGACAAGCCTGAATCCCTGCCTGCTTTCCTGAAGCCTCTGGCTGACAACGGAATTGTTCTGAAGTATGGCTATTCCTTCATGGAGAACCGCAAGGGCAACTTCTTCATGGCTATGCGTGTAGAGGACGAGGACGTTGAGAGAGCAGAAGATATCCTGGAGGCAGCCGGCTTCAAGCCTATCGTTCAGGACGACCTGCGCAGACTGTTTGTCTAAATCTTATAGAATCTTTCAAAAAATATGGACAGGGAGGCTTTGGCCTCCCTGTTTTTTTGACCATGCCGTAAAGCTGCGGCTTTGCCGGCTGGCAGCTTCAAGCACATAAAAGAAGGGCGGATGTGACACATCCGCCCACTTTATTTTTTCTCATAATGGTTCAGCAGAAGCCCCTTTTGTCTTTGAGAACAGAGGGATCTGCCGGATCCGGTTCAATCAGAAGATCTGATTATTCCTCGGAGATAGCGCCAACAGGGCACTGCGCTTCGCAGGAACCGCAGTCGATGCAGGTGTCAGCGTCGATAACATAGTGCTCGTCACCCTGAGAGATAGCTTCTACGGGGCACTGTGCTGCACAGGAACCGCAGCTGATGCAAGAATCGGAAATAACACGTGCCATTTTAAAATCCTCCTTAATGATAAGAATTTATAAGTTAGTCAGGACTAAATGTCCTATTTTATATACAGCCACAGATCCCGAAGGACCTGTGGCCGTAATAACAGTGTTTATGCTGCGCGGCCGATGGGGACCGGCTTTGCAGTTCCGGGCTCAGAGAGGAAAATTATTCCTCGTTGTAGAGAGCGCCGAGCTTGCTCAGGTACTCGTAGTGCTTCTGAGCGTTTTCCTTGGCTTCGCCGAAGAGCTTGGCTGCTCTTTCGGGATTCTTCTGCTTCAGGGATGTGTAACGAACTTCGCCTGCAAGGAAGTCCATGTAATCCAGCTTAGCGGGCTTGCTGTCCAGAGTGAACTTCTTAGCGCCGCCGGCAGGATTGAATCTGAACAGATTCCAGTAACCGGTGTCAACTGCGAGCTTCTCTTCATCCTGAACCTTGGCCATACCCTTACGGATACCATGGTTGATGCAAGGAGCATAAGCGATGATGAGGGAAGGTCCCGGATAAGCTTCTGCTTCTGCGATGGCCTTGATGGTCTGGTTCTTGTCAGCACCCATGGAGATCTGTGCTACGTATACATAGCCATAGCTCATGGCCATTGCTGCAAGGTCTTTCTGCTTGATGTCCTTGCCGGCTGCTGCGAACTGTGCAACGGCGCCTTCAGGAGTAGCCTTGGAGGACTGTCCG
>DJXE01000007.1 GCA_002449595.1 Lachnospiraceae bacterium UBA7012 | reverse complement strand
CCGGACGTTATCCGGCATCCTGCCCTGCGAAGCCCGGACTTTCCTCACCTGCGCCCTTGCGGGACCTGCAGCCGCGATCATCCGCTCTGCTTACACATTACGTAATTTAGTCAGTTGCGCCCGATTTGTCAAATCCGGGCGCGCTCCGCCCCGGATGCTCTGATGGCGAAGCATCCGCTGCCTATGTTGCTCAGATGGCGAAGCATCCGCCGCCCACGAACTCGCGGCAGATCGAATTCATCGGGAGCGCGGTCGTGTCCGCCCCGACCACATAATCGAGGAATTTCAGGAGGCGCTTCGCCTCCACGTACTCCGGCGTCCCCGACGGAACGCTGAACAGAAGTGGCTCCGCGTACTGCTTCAGCACCGTCAGCTCGTAGACGATCGTCGAGTTGAAGACGGCGTCGGCGTTGTCCTGGTACGGGAAGATGTTGATCTCCTCGCCCCTGCGGACCTTCTTCCAGCCGGCGATCGTGCCTCTCGCGTCATAGTTTCTCGTTCTCGCGTCGCGCACCATCCTGCGGATGAGACGCACGTCGCTCGTCGGGATGCGGTTGTGCGCGTCGATGTTGAGGCTCGTCAGCGCGCTGATGTAGATCCGGAAGGCCGCGTCTTCGGGGAGGTCCTCCAGGCACCGCGGGTTCAGGCCGTGGATGCCCTCGATCACGAGGATGTCCTCCTCGCCGAGCTTCAGGAAGTTGCCGCGGTAGACCCTTTTCCCGAGTTTGAAATCAAAGACCGGAAGCTCCACTTCCTCTCCGTCGAGCAGGTCGTTCATGTCGTCGGAGAAAAGCTCCAGGTCCAGCGCCTCCAGGACGTCAAAGTCGTAGTTTCCGTCCTCGTCGATCGGGGTCTTCTCCCGGTTGACGAAGTAGTTGTCCATGCTGATGATGTGCGGCTTTAAGCCGAACGTCCGCAGCTGGATGCACAGGCGGTTCGCGAACGTCGTCTTGCCGGAGGAGCTCGGGCCCGCGATCATGACGATCTTCACGCCCTCCCTCTCGTACACCTGGCGCGCGATCTCCGCGATGCGCCGCTCCTGCAGCGCCTCTTCCACGAGGACGAGGTCGTTGAACGAGCCGCCGCAGATCTGGTCGTTTAAGTCGCCGACCGTCTCCACGCCGGTGAGCTTGCCCCAGGCGTTGCTCAGCATGAGCTGCTCGAACAGCATCGGGCTGTCCCGGTGCGGCAGGATCTTCGTCGGCTCTTCCTTCGTCGGGAGAAGGAGAAGGAGTCCGTCCCTGTAGGCCTTGACCTCGAACAGATCCACATTGCCCGTGCGGGGCATCATGTAGCCGTAGAAATAGTCATAGAATCCGTCCAGCGCGTAGACGTTGATCGTGGAGCCCCTGCGGTAATGGAAGAGCTTCACCTTGTCGTCCATTCCCTGGCGGCTGAACATCTCGATCGCCGTGTCTCTCGGATAGGTCTTCTTCGTGATCGGAAGATCCTGCTGCTGCATCTCGCGCATCCTTGCCTCGACCTTCGCGGCGAGCGCGTCGTCGATCGGGGCGTCGGTGCCGCGCACGAAGCAGTAATATCCGTTGCCCAGGAGGAACTCGATGTTGACCTTCGCCTCATTCCCCAGGATGTCCCGCACCGCCTTGACGAGCATCATCTGCGCGGTCCTGCAGTACGTCTTGTGGCCGGAGTCGTTCTTCACCGTGAGGAAAGTAAGGACGCCGTCCTTCTCCACCCGCTTGGAGAGTTCCTGCATCTTGCTGTTGAAAACGACGAGCGTGATCTTTTCCGGGTAGCGCTCCTGGTACTCTTTTGCGAGTGCCTCAAATGTGGTACCTTTTTCGACCTGCTTCTGTCTGCCTTCGACCATGATCACCGGCATTCTCTTTTCCTCCCTTCTTAAAATACAGTCGACTGTTTCCCGTCCTGCTGTGGTTTAGAGCACTGTGTAGGGCTCTCCCTGGGACGCGCGCAGGACCGCGATCTCCGGGAGTTCTCTGTGAAAATAATCTTCCATGTAAGGGATGAACATCTTCTCCACGCCGAAGTGGCCGGCGTCGATCAGCGCGATCCCCTTCTCCACGGCGTCGATGCCGCGGTGGTGCGTCACGTCGCCCGTGATCAGGACGTCCGCGCCCGCTTCCAGTGCCTTGTCCGCCTCGTCCGTGCCCGATCCCGGCAGGATCGCGCAGGTCACGATCCAGGCCTCCGGATCGCCGTACACTCTGACGGAGTCGACCGCAAACGCCTCCTTCACCTGCTGGGCCAGTTCCCGCAGCGTGATGTGTTCCG
Source organism: Lachnospiraceae bacterium UBA7012 (assembly GCA_002449595.1). Taxonomy (GTDB): domain Bacteria; phylum Bacillota; class Clostridia; order Lachnospirales; family Lachnospiraceae; genus CAG-791. Next base: position 1,785 of record DJXE01000007.1, on the reverse strand, counting down.
GGAGATGCCCGACTCTGCCGAGGCCTTCTCTTGAAACATCATCCTCGTAAGTGACCTCCAGGACTTCCCGGTCGATCATCCCGACCGCGTCCGCCGCCGCGTCCGCCATGCCGAGCACGTCGAAGTTCGTGTGCATCGCGTAGGCCGCGATGTCATTGCGGATCAGGAGTTCGACGCGCCTGCCGACGAAGTCCGCATCGCTGACGGTCTTCAAAGGCGAGAACAGGATCGGATGGTGCGTCAGGATCAGGTCAGCCCCTTCCCGGACCGCCTGTTCCACCACGTCTGACGTGACGTCCAGCGCGAGCATCACCCGCCGGACCTCCTTGTCCGAGTGGCCCGCCTGCAGGCCGGAATTGTCCCACGGAAGGGCAAACGACGTCGGACAAAGCTGTTCCAGCTTTTCGATCAGTTCCCGCAGTTTCATATGTCCTGTCCCTCCTTGGAAAACTGAGAATGCCTCATCCAGGATCTCTCTCTCCCGGACGAGCTCCGACCGGCGGTCCGCCTGTCTCTCCGGGAGATCTTCCGTCTCTCCCTTCGGGATCCTTCGCAGGATCGCGTCCGTCTTGCCGATCCGCTCCGTTAGGAAGCGCTTTAACACCGGGTGCTTCTTTCTAAGGAGCACCGGGCCGAACCGGTCCTGTGCTTCAAGCATCAGTCCTTCCGCTTCTCCGGAAAAGCTATTATCGCCTTCCCTCTTCTTCGCCAGGATCACGGGGTAATACTTGCCCTCGTCCTCGACGAAGTCCTCATCCGCGATCACAAAGCCGAGGGCGCGCAGCGCGCGGCGCACCAGATGAAACTCCGTCTGCGGCTCCAGCACCAGCGCGTCGAAGCTCTTTAAGACTTCGGGCCGGTCCGCGGAAGCGCTCAGGAGGATCGAAGTGATGAGTGCGCCTCCCATGCCGGAGATCAGGAGGACGTTGCAGCAGTCCGGATCCGGCAGCGGGCAGTTCAAGAGCCCGTCCGAGCGGATCAGGACCGCGTTCCCCGCGTCCGCCATGCCGAACCGCGCGAGATTCTCCTCCGCCTTCTTCAGCGGCCCCTCCGCGACGTCCATCAGGACCGCGCGGGCGACGCATCCCTCCTTCAGGAGGCGGATCGGCACGTGCGCGTGGTCGCATCCGACGTCATAGAGGACGGCGCTTCGCTCCCGGCCCTCGCACGCGCCGCGGATCCTCTCCGCGATCGAGGCGAGGCGGGGCGATAACCTAAGTTCATTCATTGTCAATCTAGATAGTCCTTGAGTTTCCTGCTTCTGGACGGATGGCGGAGCTTGCGCAGCGCCTTGGCCTCGATCTGCCGGATCCTCTCACGCGTGACGTTGAATTCCCTGCCGACTTCTTCCAGCGTTCTCGCTCTTCCGTCGTCCAGACCGAAGCGCAGACGCAGGACTTTCTGCTCTCTCTCGGTCAGCGTTCCGAGCACTTCTTGCAGCTGCTCCTTGAGGAGCGTAAATGCAGCGGCTTCCGCCGGGACGGGCACGTTCTCGTCCTGGATGAAATCGCCGAGGTGCGAATCTTCCTCTTCGCCGATCGGCGTCTCCAGGGAGACGGGCTCCTGCGAGATCTTGATGATCTCGCGCACGCGCTCGACCGGGATGTCCATCTCCGCCGCGATCTCTTCGGGCAGCGGCTCTCTCCCGAGCTTCTGCAGGAGCTGGCGGCTCACGCGGACGAGCTTGTTGATCGTCTCGACCATGTGCACCGGGATCCGGATCGTCCTCGCCTGGTCCGCGATCGCGCGCGTGATCGCCTGGCGGATCCACCATGTCGCGTAGGT
>DJXE01000115.1:532-3979 GCA_002449595.1 Lachnospiraceae bacterium UBA7012 | reverse complement strand
CTTGCAGAAGCTGCAGCCCTTGCCGCCGCACTTGAAGCAGCTCACGTCCATCTCGGCGCTCGGCTCTGTGAACGGGAAGTGGTGCGGCCGGAAGCGCACCTGCGTATCCTCGCCGAAGAGCTCCTGTGCGAACCGGAGCAGCGTTCCCTTCAGGTCCGCGAACGTGATCCCCTTGTCGACGACCAGGCCTTCCACCTGATGGAACGTCGGGGAGTGCGTCGCGTCGACGGCATCCGAGCGGTAGACGCGCCCGGGAGCGATCATGCGGATCGGGATCCGTCCCTGCTCCATCGCGTGCACCTGCGTGCCCGACGTCTGCGTGCGCAGGAGAATATCGCCGTTTATATAGAAAGTATCCTGTTCATCCTTCGCGGGATGATCCGCCGGAATGTTCAGCGCCTCGAAGTTGTAGTAGTCCGTCTCGATCTCCGGGCCTTCCATGACTTCGTAGCCCATGCCGATAAAGATCCGCTCCAGCTCGCGGAGCACGACGGTGTTCGGGTGCAGATGCCCCGTCTTCAGCTTCTTCGCAGGGAGCGTCACGTCGATCACTTCGCGGGAGAGCTTCTCCTCCATGATCTTCGCTTCGATCTTCTCCTGCGCCTCGCGGATCGACGCCTCGATCATCGCGCGCGTGTCGTTCACCATCTGACCGATCTTCGGCCGGTCTTCCTTGGCGACGTCCTTCATTCCTTTCAGCAATTCGGTGAGCGATCCCTTCCTGCCGAGAAACTCGACGCGGATCTGCTCGATCGCCTCCGGCACGGAAGCGCTGCCAAGCCGCTCCACCGCCTCTTTCCGAATCCGTTCCAGATCTTCCTGCATCATGATTCCAGTCTTCCTCCTTCAGCCCATAAAAAGCCGAAATGCCGCCGCTGCACTTTGACTCCTAGCTCTCGCCAGGTGGGTGTCCGCAGCCCCCGCTTTTGTCGTCCTCTGCCATAGCGCAAGCGCCGAAGGCGTGACAGCTGCTGAGGCAATGTAAGATTCCCGTTTAAAGTAATTGTAGGTTCAAAATAGCAGCAACGTATTTCGGTTACCCTATTTTATCATAAAACGCAGTGTTCGTATACCTGCTCAAAAACCGCATTACAGCGGCATTGTCTGCTGCTCGAGCCACGCCCGCTCTTCCTCGTCCAGCATCGGGGAAAGCTTGCTGTACACCTCCGCGTGGTAGCGGTTCAGCTGCTCCCTGGCCTCCTGTGTGAGGTACTGCGGATCCAGGAGTTCCCTGTCGAGCGGCACGAACGTCAGCGGCTCAAACGCGAGGAACGTTCCATCCGGCGTGGTCTCGCGCTCCACCGTGAGGAGGATCGTCTCGATGCGGATGCCGAACTCGTTCTCGCGGTAGACGCCGGGCTCGTCGGAGACGATCATGCCCGCCTCCATCACGGCCTCGTCCGCGGCGTGCTTCCAGCGGATGTTCTGCGGCCCCTCGTGTACGTTCAGGAAGCTGCCGATCCCGTGGCCCGTGCCGCACTTGTAATCAATGCCTACTCTCCAAAGAGGTTCTCTCGCGAGGATATCGAGGTTCCTGCCGGTGCAGCCGTGAAGGAACACGGCATTCTGCAGGCTCAGGCACCCGACCGCGGTCAAAGTGTAGGCGCGCCGCATCTCGTCCGTCACCGGCCCCAGGGACATCGTGCGCGTGACGTCGGTCGTGCCGCGCAGGTACTGTCCGCCGGAATCCACAAGAAGCATTCCCTCAGGCAGGACCTCTGCCGCGCTCTCCTCATCCGCGCTGTAGTGCATCATCGCGGCGTTCGGGCCGTAAGCGGAGATCGTCCCGAAGGACAGTCCCATGAAATCGCTGATCTGCGCGCGCATCCCGTCGAGCTTCATCGCGGCGGTGTACTCCGTCATCGGGATCTTCCCCGCGCTGCGCTTCAGCCAGTAGATGAACTTCGTGAGCATCGCGGAGTCTTCCAGATAGCAGCTCCTCGCGTTCGCAGCTTCGACCGCGTTCTTGACCGCTTTCATCTTCTCAAGGGGCGATGCGATCTCCCTGCACTGCGCGCTGCGGAGCGTCTCCGCAAGGGAAAAGCTTAATTCCTTCGGATCATATGCGACGGCGCCGTCAAAGTCGAAGTCCCTGAGGAACGCCTGGAAACTCCCGTAATTCATGAGCTTCACGCCGTACTTCGCGAGGTGCGCGCGCACTTCCTCCGTCACCGCTTCTTCCTGCAGGAACAGGAACGCGTCGTTCCCGGAGATCAGGCAGTTGCTCATTGCGACCGGGTTGCATTCCACGTCGTCGCCGCGCACGTTGAAGAGCCACATGATCTCGTCAAGCTTTGAGGAGACGAAGAAGGAGGCGCCTGCGAAGGCGAGTTCTCTTCTTAAGTCCGCAAGCTTCTGTGCGACCGTTCTTCCGGCGTACTTCTCCTCGTCCGGCACGAAGACCTTCGAGCAGGGGAACGCCGGGCGCTCCGTCCAGATCCCCTCGGAGAGATCGCGGTCGGCCCGGACCGAGATCCTTTTCTCAGAGAGCTCCTGCGAGAGCCGGCGGCCTTCCAGCGCCGTCACGCACCGGCCGTCAAACCCAAAGCAGGTGTCGTCCCGCATGTTTTCCTTCAGGAAAGCGCGGATCTCGGGGACCCCGGGCTCGCCCATCTTCATCAGCGTGATGCCCGTGCCTTCGATCTGGCGCTGCGCCTGGATGAAATACCTTCCGTCCGCCCAGAGCCACGCGCCGTCCGCCGTGACGACCAGCGTTCCGGCGGAGCCTGTGAACCCGCTGAAGAACTCCCGCACGCGGAAGAACTCGGCGCAGTACTCCGAATTGTGATAGTCTGCGGTCGGGATCATGTAGCAGTCGATCCCCGCCTGTTTCATTGCCTCCCGGAGCGCGGTCAGGCGCGCCCGGATCACTGTGTTCTCACTCATCTCTCTCCACTGCTTCCTTTTTTAATTTGATTCCGCCTCTATTTCTCTGCATCAGATGCCGAGGAAGTTGCGGACCGTTTTCTCCATCTCGTCCGTGCCGCAGACGATGTCGTGCAGCACCGGTGCGTCCCGCAGCGATGAAACTGCCGCCGGCACGTTCACGCCGATGACTTCCGCGAGTTTGTCCGCCATCTCGAGGTCCGGCAGATCCGTCTTTTCGCCGATCGCGCTCATGACGGCCGACTCGAACTTGAACGGGCTCGCCGTGGACACGATGACGCACTTCGCCGAATCGCCGCTCTTCGCGTAGTATTTCCGGCACACGGAGACTGCGACAGCTGTGTGCGGATCGACGCAGTAGCCGGTCTCCTTGAACGTCTCACTGATCGCGGCCGCCGTCTCCTCTTCAGAGGCAAAGCCCGCGGCAAAGGAGTCCAGCTTTTCCCTCATCGCATCCGAAATATCGTAGATCCCGTCCTCCGTGAGCGACTTCATGAGCTGCGCGGTCACTTCCGCATCATCTCCTGCTGCATGGAAGATCAGGCGCTCCAGGTTGCTGGA
>DJXE01000115.1:0-454 GCA_002449595.1 Lachnospiraceae bacterium UBA7012 | reverse complement strand
AGATCAGGATGTCCATGGACGGCGACGACGTCAGGACGAACGGGCGGCGGCGGTCATAGCTGCCGCTGCGGAAGAAGTCAAACAGGACCTTGTTCTCGTTGGAGGCGCAGATCAGCCTTCCGACCGGGAGGCCCATCTGCTTCGCGTACCACGCGGCGAGGATGTTGCCGAAGTTGCCGGTCGGGACCGTGAAGTTCAGCGGCTCACCGGCTTTGATCGCACCGTTCTTCACCATCTGTCCGTAAGCATAGACGTAGTAGACGACCTGCGGGATGAGGCGGCCGATGTTGATCGAGTTGGCGGACGAGAACTGGAAGCCCTTCCCCGCGAGCTCCTCCCGGAGCGCCGCGTCCGTGAAGATCCGCTTCACGCCCGTCTGCGTGTCGTCGAAATTGCCGCGGACGCCCGCGACGCCCACGTTCGCGCCTCTCTGCGTCACCATCTGGCGCTCCTG
>DJXE01000146.1 GCA_002449595.1 Lachnospiraceae bacterium UBA7012 | reverse complement strand
TCTCGCGGATCTTGTACTGGATCTTCTTGACGACTCCCTTCGCGTCGCCCTGGTTCTTCACGCGGTCGATCTGCCGGATGCAGAAGTGCATGACGCTCCGCGCCGGCTTCGTCGCCTTCCAGACCGGGTTGTTCTTGATCCGGTTCAGCTTGAAGGTCAGGTCGTCGACCTCGTCCTCCAGCTGGGAGACGCGGTCGGCGAGATAAGCGCTCTTCACGCGCTCCTTCTCATACTCCGCGCGGTAATCGCGGAGCTCCTCTCCTGCCGCCGTATTCTCTTGATTTCTGTTCTCTTCCGTCATCCGGTCGTCCAATCGTACTTAATTGCTTCCATTCATTCCAAAATCACTCGATCTCAAGCTTCACATCCGTCCAGCACTGCAACCGCTGGCGGGAAGTCTTGTCGATCACGAGCATGCCCGTGAGGTAGCTTCCCGAAGGCAGCGCACCGACCGGGATCGCGCAGGTAAACCCTGTGAGCTCGTCGTGGATCTGGTCCTTGAGGTTGTCTGCGATGTCCTTGCGGTAGACGTTGTCCACCGGCGCCCAGTAGACCGCGCCGGAAGAGATCTGCCGCAGCAGCAGATGCCGCTCATAGAGCGCGTTGTCCGCGCCGATCACGAAGGAATATCCTCTGACGTAGTACCCGGCGTGCTCCTCCTTCGCGAAGGGGCCCTCGAACCAGTCGGAGATCGAGTTCGCGCACTCGACGCCGATCCGGACCACCTTGTCCTCCGGGACGTTCCGGTACTTCTCCGGCAGGAGCTCGGGCGTCACGAAGTTCGGATGCCGGAGCGAGAGATCCTCGTCGTCGATCTCAAACCGCGTGATCGCGGGATTCTGCGTGAGGTACGGATGGTAGAACGGGTCCACGCCGTACAGGTCCGGATGGGACTTCAGCAGCGCGACCTGCTCCCTCGAGAGACGCTGCGACTTGACGGCGTCCTTGCGGTCGTCGCCGCGGCTGAGCGACTCGTGGTGGTACAGGTACATATTGTTGCGGACCACGTTGTAATAGCCCTTCTCGTAGATCCGGTAGCAGAGGTCGATGTCGTTGAACGAGACCGCGAACTTCTCTTCGTCGAAGCCGCCGATCTCGGCAAACAGGTCCGCGCGCACCATGAGGCACGCCCCCGTCACCGCGATGACGTTGCGCACGCCCTTGTTGTAGCCGAAGTAGTGCACTTCCTTGTTGCTGCAGTACTGCAGCTTGTGGATCGGGCCGACGCGCACGTTCACGACGCCCGCGTGCTGGATGATGTCGGAGTGCGGGTACAGCAGCTTCATGCCGACCGCGCCGACGTAAGGCAGCTTCGCCTTCTCCGAGAGATAGGACAGCCAGCCCGGCTTGCGGATCTCGATGTCGTCATTTAAGAACAGCAGGAGCTCACCGCTCGCGTACTGCGTCCCCAGGTTGCACATCCTGGAGAAATTGAATTCCATCGGCTGATAGACGTAGATCGCCCGGCCGTTTTCGTTGTGTTCGTCGAGGAGCTTCCGGATCTTCTCCTGATTCTCCTCCGAGCTGCCGTTATCTACGACAATGATCTCGTAAGGCGAGTTCGAGGTGTAGTCCTCGATCGTCTTGATGCACTGCTTCAGGATCTTCGGGTTGTCCTTGCTCGGGATGATGATACTCGTGAGCCTCGTGTTCGCGGACTCCCTGGAGTAGCGCCCCGTGAGCGAATCCTTGATCAGGTCGGAATCCCACGGCTCCGGCGCGCTCGTCGCGTGGAAGAGCACCTCGTGGATGTGCCCGATCGGATATTTATTCTTCACTCTTCTGGAGAATCCGCCGTCCGCCTGCGCCAGCTTCAGGCACAGCCGCCCGTAGATCCAGCTGCGCATCGCGTCGTCGAGCTCGCCCGCGGACGCCTGCCTTTCCTCCTCGCTGTCCGCCTTCAGGGAGGACTGCGCCTCGATGTCGGAGGCCTTGCGGCTGCCCGGGTTGATCAGGCCGAGCGCGACGCTCCGCACTGCGAAGACGTTTCCGAAATAGAACGTAGAAAGGAACGTGTCCGGCGCCCAGTCCGACTTGAACCAGGGGTCCCTGAGCAGATGATCCTCATCCAGCCGGTCCTCGTCGCCGTACAGAAGGTTGATGCTCTTGTGCTCTGCGAAGTAGTCCAGGATCAGCATCTTCGCGAAATCCGTGAGCACGCCCTCGTCGTCGCAGGCGATGATGATATCCGGCTTCTCTCCGCCGGACAGAATGTAACTGCGCAGATGCGAGTAGCGCACGACCTCACAGCTGTACTTCTCTCCCTCGCTGTGATCCTTCGCTTCCATCTCCTTCCGGAGTTCCTGTTTGTGCAGGCGGTACCAGTTGTCGTACGTCGCCTTCTTCTCCGTCAGTTCTTTCTGGTAGGCCTTTTCGCGCGCCGCCCTGAGCGGCTTTCTGATGAGTTCCCTGATCATTGTTTTCTGCTGCTTTCCCTTATTTTCTTAGGCTCTGAAATTATCATAACGCAACTGAGTCCCTAATGAAGTCGTTTTTTTGGGACTCAGAGAATAATTTTCTTTGTCATCTGCCAACGCGTTCTCTTCGCCACAACTTTCTCAGCGCATCGCCTCCGCCATCGTCGACGGCAGGCCGGCCATCTGGATCGTGAACGTGACGCGCATTACGCCGCGGGCGCCGCACTTCCGGCGGATCTTCTTCATATCGAAGACCATGTTCGGGTCGGAGGTCGCGAACACGACGCTTCCGCCCGGGCCGGCCGCTCCGTTGCTCCGCATCAGCTTCCGGAAGAGCGCCGTCGCGTCCTCATCCTGCACCGTCACCTTCCGCAGCATCGCGACGCACGGGCAGATCGCCGGATCGACGCGCAGGCTGCGCACGTCTTCCCCAATTTCCAGCGAAAAGGTGATCAGCCCCTCCTCAAGATATCCCTCGCTGAGGAACCTTGATTGCTCTTCGGAAAAACCTTTTCCCGTATCCTCATAGATCTGGACGGTCGCGAGGTCCTTCGCCTCCGTGACCAGCTCCGGCTCTTCCTCCGCGAGCGCCGTCTCCGGCAGTTCTCTCGCGATCTCGCGCGGCACGAGCACCTCGCCGCCGATCTCGGCGCGCAGCGCGCCGAGCGGCTTCCTGCCGCCGGTGGTCATCTCCTGGAAGGCCTCTTCCGCCTCGCCGGATCTCTCGAATTCTTCCATTGTCAGTGACAGGCGCGCGAGGATGGACTCCAGCGACTGCCCCATGCTGACAAGCTTTCTTTCTCTCTCAGGCTCCCCGCGGAAAAAGACTTGCAGCGCCCTCGCGAGCATCCCCCCCGCAGGGATCGCACCTTCCTTCGCCCACTCGTAGTCGATCGCGGTCCACACATCCCCGTCGATGAGAATATTCTGGAAGGTCATGTCGACGTCCGCATAAGGGTAATCGTCGTGATATCCCACGCGCGTTCTGTATTCAAGCGCAAGGCGAATGAATTCTTCGATATTGCCGTCGCTCAGGGCGTCGTCCAGCAGTTTCTCCAGCGACGCTCCGCTGATCTCTTCAAATA
>DJXE01000121.1 GCA_002449595.1 Lachnospiraceae bacterium UBA7012 | reverse complement strand
TGGTTGTCGCGGATGAATTCCCTGAGATCCTCAGAGCAGAGGTGCGCCTCGCGCGCCCCGAACGCGTCGTCCAGGTCGAAGCTGTCCATTCCAAACTGATTGGGAGCGATAATTACGGCGTTGTCGGGAACCCTTTTCGCCATCCAGTGATGCCCGCCGATCGTCTCGAGCCACCACGCCTCGTTCTCATCGTTGAACGCGATGCCGTTCATCTCATACGTCCCATACTGCTCGAGGAGCTTCCCGAGCCGGAGGACACCTTCGCGCGCGCTGCGGATGTAAGGCAGCACGAGCACGACGATGTCTTCTTCGCCGATGCCGCCGGGAATCTCCTTTTCCCTGCGCGACTTCGCCTTCTTCAGCTCGACGAGCGGGTCCGCCGCGAGGACGCGCGGATTCGAGGTGATCGTTTCCGTGGCCGTCATGCCGACGTTCGCCGCGTTGATGCCGGTTGCCGCCCAGGTGCCGTTCTTCGGGTCGACGCTGGGGCTCGCGGTGTAGCGCATCGGCTCCTCGGGCAGGTCGATCACGACGTGCGAGAGCACACTTTTATACTTGCGGGGCTGCTTCGCGGGCTCCACGACGATCAGCTTCTTCACGTCGAAATGGCCGTCGTCGGTTCTCGCGATCATAGTTGATCCGTCGTTGCTCGCGTTTTTCCCTACTAATACTGTTGTACAGGACATCTTCTCTCTCCTTTTTAGATGAATTGGTACCTCGGTGAATGGACAGTTTGATGATCTTCTCAGCTAATAATTTCTGCGTGGCTGCCGCCGCTGCGGTCTTTCGAAACGATGATCTGCTTCTCGATTTTTTCCTTGAGCTCGCCGACGTGCGAGATAATTCCCACAAGGCGCTTGTTCTCGGTCAGGCCGGACAGCGCGCGCATTGCCTGCTGCAGGGAGTCCTCATCGAGCGTCCCGAAGCCCTCGTCCACAAACATGGTGTCGAGCCGGATCCCGCCGGCGGACGACTGGATCTCATCCGACAGGCCGAGCGCCAGCGAGAGCGACGCCTTGAACGACTCGCCGCCGGAGAGCGTCTTCACGCTCCGCCGCGACCCGTTGTAGTGGTCGATCACGTCGAGCTCCAGCCCGCTCTGCGAGCGGTTGTTCTCCGCCTCGACCTTTCTCGCCAGTTCATACTGCCCGCCTGACATCACAAGGAACCGCGTATTGGCTCTCTCCACGATGCGGTCGAAGAACGTCATCTGAACAAAGGTCTCCAGCATGATCTTCTCCTTGCCTGAGAGGCCTCCGTTCGCCGTGTCGGAAAGCGTCTTCAGCCAGCCATATTTCGTCTCCAGCTTCTCCAGATCGCCGCTCGCGCTGCGGATGTTCTCCAGTGCCGTGCAGTTCGCCCGGTACCTTGCCTGAAGGTCGGTGTACTTTTTCTGCTGCGCGGCGATGCGCTGCTCCAGTTCCTTTGCTTCCTGCTCCAGCGCAGCGCGGGTAGTCGGCGCCTGCGAAGACTGCTCCCTGAGTTGAAGTATGAGAGTCTCCTGCTCCTTGATGGATGCGCCGGCTGCCGCGATCTGCTTCTCGATGTCTTGCAGAACACGAGCGGCTGTTTCGTGTGCTTTTCGGATCTTTGTTTCCTGATTCAGAAGTTCTGCGCAGGCTTTCTCTGCTGCCTGCTTATCAGGATACTTCAGGTCCTTATCCATTCTGGTAATTTCGTTTCCGACGTTCTCCAGTTTGGAGCCTGTCTCCGCGATTCCGACTTCCTGTCTGTGTAATGAATCCGAGAGTATCTCCAGTGACTTATCAAGTTTCGGGATCGATTCATCCAGATATTGTCTGCGCCGGATCTTATCATCCGCTTCTTTCAATGCCTTCCCCAGGCTCTCCTCTTGAATTCTCAGTTCTTCCACACGTTGTTCGACTCGTCGTTCTATTTCCGCGGGGGCAGTCGGTACGTCTTTCTCAAGCAGATTTTCCGCTTTTTTGCGGATCTGCTCCAGTTTAGTTTCTTCCTTGGAGCGGAGTTCTGCAGCGGTGTTTCCCGCGTCGACCATCTGGCGGTCCGCTTTCTCTGCGGCCTTTTCTGCCGCATTCAGTTCATCCTGCGTGGGGGCGCCTTCTGAGAGCACTGCCGGTGCGGGGTGTTCTGTGGAGCCGCAGACCGGGCAGGGCTGCCCCTCCTGCAGCGAGGCGGCGAGAACGCCGGCCTGCTCCGCGAGGAATCTCCTGCGCTTCTCGTCGTAGTCGGTTCTGGTGGTTTTTGCTTTTCTCTGTTTCTCGAGGAAGTCGTCCTGGGCCTTCTTCAGGCTTCCGGCGATCGCCTTGTGCTCCTCGATCTCCTCCGTGAGCTCGGCGAGATCCGCCATCTGCTCTTCGGCGTTTTCCTTCTTTCTCGCGATCTTCTCGCGGTCTTCGCCGGCGGTCTCCAGCTGTTTCTTCTCTTCTTTCTGCTTTTCGAGTGCGCCTGCAAGCTCTGTTTTCGCTGTCTCGTCCTTTTCGCGCTGCTTCTGTGCGGTCTCCAGGCTTTGCTTCAACGCGGCCTGCTCCTTTTTCTTCTGCTCGCGCAGGTCATAGTCCGCGAACCGCTCCTTGAGCGCAGCCGCCTCGTCCGCGAGAGTCTTGGCACCTTGCAAAGCCTTTTCCGCTCCGGCCAGTTCCTCTGCCGCTGTGCTCTGCGCTCCGCCGAGCTCGGTGCGCCGCTTCTGCGCTTCTGCGAGCCGCTTTTCCGCGTCTTCCAGCTGTTTCGCCCGCTCGATTCCCGCGCTCAGGCGCTTCATCTGCTCCTGCATCTCCTGCAGCTGCCCGTCGAGAAGTTCGGACGCCGCCGCATCTTTCCGGGTGATCTCCTCGAGGAGCGCGTCCGTCTCCGCCGCAGGGAGGCCGCCTTCTTTCGCCTTTTTGAGGGTCAGGCTGAGCGCGTCCTCCTCGTCGAAGCTCGTCCCGCGGACGTACTGGTCGATGCTCCTGCGCGCGTTCGCGATCTCGCCGAACAGCCGCATGGCCTCGTCCTTCAGTGCGTTCTGCAGCGCCTGATACCGCTCCGTCCGGAAGATCCGGCGGAAGATTTCCTGCCGCGTCTTCGTGTCAGCCTGCAGCAGCTTCAGGAAATCGCCCTGCGCGATCATCGCGATCTGCACGAACTGCTCATAATCAATGCCGAGGATGTCCTCGATGGCATTCGTGACGTTTCCGGTCTTCGTGACGATCCGCCCGTCCGGATACGTGAGTTCCGCGTCCGCAGGCTGCTTCGTCATCTTTCCCGCGCTGGCTGCCGGGCTTTCCGGATTGATTCCCGCAGTGCTGTCCGAATCCTGCACGACGTCGCTCTGCTTCGCTCGCCCGCCCCGCTTCGCTGGCCGTTCATACTCCGGATTTCGCTTGACGGTGTAAGTTTTGTCTCGATATGAGAAGGTGAGCACGACTTCCGTCGGCACGCCGGGCTCGGCGTACTTCGAGCGCAGCATCCCAGGCTCACGGATATCGCCGCTCGCCCTGCCGTAAAGTGCGTAGGTGATCGCGTCAAAGATCGTCGTCTTTCCCGCACCGGTGTCACCGGTGATCAGATAAAGTCCGGATTCGCCAAACTTCGTGAAATCGATCACCGTGCGGCCGGCGTACGGCCCGAAGGCAGAAAGTTCGAGTCTGAGTGGTCTCATGTCGTCTCCTCATCCCATATTTTCGAGATCAGTGAGTTGGAAAGTGCGCGCTGGTCGTCGCTGAGAGGGTGGCCGTTCTGTTTTTCGAAGAGCTCTTCGAGCAGGTCGAGCGGTGTTCTTCGCTCCGCGTCCGCCGCGCCGTCGATGATTCCGGTCGTGCGGGTGCGCTGGTTGTCATAGTCGAGCTTCATCAGGTTCGGATAGACGACGCGAAGGCGGCTGACCGCGTCCGCGATGTCATTTTCATCCGTCAGCGTGATGTGCAGATAGTCATCCGTCTGCGTGCCTTCGTAGTTCTCCTTCGTCATCAGCTGGTCGTAAGTGCCGCGGATCTCGCGCATTTCGCGCTTCGGCGTGAGCGGAGCCGTCCGGACGCTCACTTCGCCCTTCTTCCCAAGTTCGACGATCGTGACAGTCTTTTCGTCCTTTGCCTCAGAGAAGGAGTACTTGAGCGGCGTGCCGCAGTAGCGGATCACACCTGACGTGCCGATATTCTGCGCGCGGTGGATGTGGCCGAGCGCGACGTAATCGAATCCTTCGAAAACAGAAGCATCCACATTGTCGAGGCCGCCGACGGAAATGTCCTCCGACTCTGTCCGCGATGCGCCAGTCACGAACTGGTGCGCGACGAGCACGCAGCGCTTTTCCGGATCCGGGCCTGCCTGCCGCAGCGCAGCGCGGATGGCGTCTGTGTATGTGACGATTTGCTCTGCAGCGCTTGCCGGCAATTCATCGTTCGTTCTTTTTTCCGAATCGGCAGTCTCATTAATCTCGTTTTCTGCTTCATGCGCTGGCAGTCTTTCACCTGCTGACACGCTTTCAGCAAGCGCCCGCCGCACATGCGAGGGGCGGACGAACGGCAGCATGTAGATCAGTACTTCCCCGTACTCGTCATGAAGGACGTGCGGCTCGATGCGGCCGTTGTAGACCGGGGAGAGGTGCACGCCGCTCGCTTCGATGAGGCGGGAGGCGAACGCGATCCGCTCCGGCGAGTCGTGATTGCCGCTGATCACGAAGATCTGCGGGCACTTGGCCTGCAGGCGGCACAAAAAATCGTCAAAAAGCTGCACCGCCTCTGCGGACGGCACAGCTTTGTCGTAGATGTCTCCGGCGATCAGGACGGCATCCGGCTTTTCTTCGTCGATCACGTTCAGGATCTTCGTCAGGATGTATTCCTGGTC
>DJXE01000126.1 GCA_002449595.1 Lachnospiraceae bacterium UBA7012 | reverse complement strand
TGAAAGAATGTCCTGCAGCTTGCTTGTTTCTCCAGAAAGATCATTAGCTTCCGTGTTTGAAAGTATCTGATTATTCTCCAGAAATGTACTACTTTTTAACGCAGGAAATACTTCTGATTCTTCCGGAAGCGCACTGCCGTCTTCATTCGCTTCTTCACTCTCCTCGAAGGTCCCGTGGACAAGCGCAAGATACAGGCGGCCGGAGAGGCCCTGCAGGCGCTCGCGAGAGAGGCGGCCGGCGGTGGCGCCGTTCTTTGCAAATACGATCGCGCCGGAAGTCTCCATGTCGAGGCGGCCGGCGATACGGCAGGCGGTCTGTTCTCCCCGCGCAGCGAAATACCCCGCGACAAGGTTCGCGAGGGTATCCCTGTAATGGCCGGGGGACGGATGCACCGCGACTCGGGCCGGCTTATTCACAATGATGAGATCTTCGTCTTCATACAGAACTTCGACGCCGCCCTCGAGGGGGAGGATCTTCTCCGGATCGTCGAAGTCTTTCAGGCGGACTCGAAGCGTCTGTCCGGGGCGCATCCGCTCCGTGACGCGCACCCGCTGCCCGTCCACCATGATTCCATCCCTGGTGTACTTCGCACCACTGATCTCATGGCCCGTCACCCTGACACAATTCTTCAAAACCAGGTTGACCAGCCCATTCGCCGTCTGGCTCAAATCATCTTCTTTTAATGTGTATTCTAGAATCTTATCCAAACTATTCTTAACAATTCCCTCGGATCACTTCGCTCTTCTTCGATCGATCTGAAGGTTTATATCTCACTTCTTAAATGATCCCCCGAACCCACCACACTACGGTCGATCCGGAGGATCTGATCATCTAATTAACTCTTATGGTTCCCGCCGCATTAATTCTTCGGCCGAATCACCACACACCGGCTGTCAAAGTCGCCCTTCAGGGGCGCGCCGATGCCAAAGCCCATCAGAGTGCTGCCGCTGAAGCTGCGCACGGCGTTGTCCCAGTAAGCATCGCCGGCGGCGTCCGCATTCGCGACGAAGGTGTCGCCGATGTCGGTGTTTTCAGGCTGTGCGGCGCCGAAGTAGCGCACGTCATACTTCCGGTCGGGATCGAGGCCCATGAGGCGGATCCTCGCCTGCGGATCCGCGAACGTTCCACTGTGCAGGAACATCAGGACAACTGACTCTCCGGTGGAAGGATGCACGTACTGCACTGCAGTAACGTTATCCTTGCCGGGCACGCCGATCCTGTAGAGGTCGCCCTCGAGCACGATGTGGCGGATATCCTTGTACAGCTCGATCTGGCTGCCGCAGTAAGCGATCTCCGCATCGGAGAAATGATTGATGTTCGCGCCGATGCCAAGGCCGCCCGCAAACGAGCTGTGGAACTTGTAGCGCAGCGCTCTCTTCGCCCGGCCGCTCGTCTCCGGCGTGTCGGTCACCCAGCACATCATGCCGGACGCCGGGTAAAACTGCGTGCAGCCGTACTGGATCATCAGGCGGTCGTAAGGGTCCGTGTTGTCGCTCGTCCAGAACTCATCCGCGTAGCGGAGAATGCCGGGATCGATGCGTCCGCCGCCGCCCGAGCAGGTCTCGAGCTCAACGTGCGGGAACTCCTTGCGGAGCGTATCCCAGATCATGTAGACGCCGTCCGTGTGCTTTCTCCAGAGCGTCCTCGGGTCGCCTTCCACAAGCGCACCGTCGACGTCCGCGATCGGACGGTTCATATCCCACTTGATATAGCGGATGTCATGCTTTTCCAGGAGATCACGGATCACGTTCAGGATGTACTCCTGCACTTCCGGCAGGCCGAAGTTCAGCTCCACCTGGTCACGCAGCCGCAGGGGCTCACGGTCCGCCGTGTGGAACGCCCAGTCCGGATGCGCGCGGTAGAGGTCGCTGTCCGGATTGACCGCCTCCGGCTCGAGCCAGATCCCGAATTCCATGCCGAGCGACTTCACGTAATCGATGAGGTCGTCCAGGCCGTCCGGGAACTTCGTCTCGTTGACGAACCAGTCGCCGAGGCCCGCGTGCTCGCTGTTTCTCTCGCCGAACCATCCGTCATCCACAACGAAAAGCTCACACCCCATCCTCGCCGCTTTCTCCGCGAGACGCTTCTGTTCCGACGCCTTCACCGCAAACGTCGTCGCCTCCCAGCTGTTGTAAAGCACACGCCGCAGCTGGCGCTTCGGAAGGATGTATCTCTCAAGGAACCGGTGCGACTTGCGGGACATCGTGCCGAAGCCGCCCTCCGTAAATCCGAGGTAGACCCAAGGCGACACATATTCATTGTCGGGGCTGACCGTCACGGAGAAGTCAAACGGGTTTTCGCCGAGGCTGACGCGCGTCGTCCCGATCCCGGTCCGCTCCGCCTGGATGCTCCAGCTGCCGCTGTAGCCGAGCTGGCACCACCAGACCTTGCCGAAGTTCTCGCCCGCCTCAGGCTCCGCGAGCGCGAGCGACGGATTCGCGTGATGGCTCGTCGTTCCGCGCCTGGACTGCAGCACCAGCGTGCCACTGGGCATCGCGTGCTCGTTCACGACCCACTCGCCGTTCCACTTGCCGCTCGTGTAGTGCGCCTTGACCTGCTCCTTTTCCGGAAGGACTGCTGAGGCAGCCGTGACGCTCTCAAGTTCAATGGCGCTCTCCGCAGACAGGCGAGTCCTCTTCGCAAGCATTCCATCCGGGAAAAGCTCATACTCAAGCGCCGCAGTGATCCCGTCCGGCGCAATATTCATGAAGATCGTGAGCCTGTCGACTTCCGCCACAGCGCCCGCGCCGCCATTTCCCGCCGCGGCCACTTCCTTCGCATAAGCCGAATAAGGGCCGGCACTCTCCGCCTTGCAGGCCGTCTCCAGCTTGTATCCCGCAAACTCCGCATGCAGGAACCGGTTCTCTCCGCCCGCTTTCTTCAGCGAGGGAACCGTGAAATGTCTCCCGTCCCACGGATCAAATTCCAGTCGGTCAAAGACCGTGTTCTCGTCGAATGAGCTCTGCTGGTACCCCGGGCAGTAGCCGTCGAGATCGGAGGCGGCGATTGCTTTTCCCCAGTAGAGGGAGAACAGCTGGCCGTCCTTCACCATCAGGACGCTGGACGTCCCGCCCGCGGTCAGGTGGAACAAGCTGCCTTCATTCAGAATCTCAATCATTGTGGATCTCCTTTCAAAACTTCAGGTGTCTGTGCTGAATTTAGGTGTCGTCGTTGAATCTATGTGTCCGTACTTAATTCAGGTGTCTATGCTATATCAGGCCGATCGTCCGGAGCAGCCAGATCCAGAACGTCAGCGTAAACGCGCTGAGCAGCGTCGTGAGAACGACGGTATTCGACGTCAGCGTCCCTTCGTGTCCCATGTTGCGGGCCATCACGTAGCTCGACACGGTCGTCGGCGCCCCGAGCATGACGAGGATCGTCGCGAGCTGCTCATTCCGGAAGCCGAGCGCGGCCGCAATCGGCAGAAAGACCGCAACGAGGCCGACGAGCTTGAGGAAGGTGGCGATCAGCGCATTCTTCAGCTCTCCGGAGACCTTTTTCGGGTCGAGCGTCGCGCCCATGCCGAGGAGTCCCATCGGCGTCGCGAGCTGCGTGATGCTGGAAAGCGTTTTGTCCGGAATCCCGCCGGTCGGCAGCCCAAGCAGCGACCAGACGATGCCGAACATTATGAAGAGAATGAGCGGGTTCGTGATGATGCCCTTCGCGATCTTCAACACGAGCGCGCAGTCGATGCCGCCGGACTTCGCATCCCCGGCCCCGGCAGCTTCCCCGCTCTCCGTCCCCGGGAAAAGGGTCAGCGCCATCACTGCCAGGACATTGTAAAGCGGGACGCTGCCGATGATCATGATCGGCACCGTGGTTCCGCTCTCCCCGTACATGTTCGCGATGTAGACCGTCGCGAGCAGCGCCTGCGAGGCGCGGTAGGAGGCCTGAATGAACTCGCCCCGCTCGTGCTTCTTCACCGCGAACAGGGAGATCAGCGCGCACAGTACGACCGCCGCGATCGTCGACAGGAAGCAGAACAGGAAGAACTTCGTGTCCCACACGTCCAGGAAGTGGGCCGTCGCGATCTGCCGGAAAAGCATGAGCGGCAGCGCCACCTGAAATACGAACCGGTTCATATAACCGGCAAAATTCAGGTCGATGAGCCCCGCAAGGCGCATCAGGTATCCCGCCGCCATCAGGAGGAATACCGGCATCGTTGCATTTAAACTAAACATCAAATTTTCCATATTTTTTATTATACCTGCTTTCGCCGCTCAATCCAGTGCAGTTTCTCCCGTTTATGCTTCGACCCGGCCGTTCTTTCTCTCTCCTCATGCATCCCTTCCTACATAATGTTTTAATTTCCCAAGTATGGCATCCCACCCCCGTGTGTTGTAAACTTAATTACGGTATCCCGACAAAATAAGAATCAGACACTCGTGGTGCACCAGGAAACAGTGCATTCCCGGCAAGGCAGCAATTCCGCACCACGCAAAGAAAATCATTATCCCAGCTTGAAAGGAAAATCATGGCAAATCCCAGCGGTTTCGACGATATTTTTGATTCGGTGGCGAAGGACTTTTTCGGATCCAATGACGATGCCTACAAAGATCTTCTGAAGAAGGGCGGCATCGAGGAGCTCGAAAAGGAGCTCGATGCGCTTCACGCGAGAGGCAGCAAGGACCCGAAGGACGGCGCCGCTCTCTCCGGCGCTGTGCCGCAGGAGATCCGGGACGCGGCCGTCACGCTCGCGAAGCTGGATGAGATCATGCTGAAGACCGGCACGGCGGGGAACTCCGCTTCCGCTGGAACGAACAGCGGTGCGTCCGCGGTCTCCTCTTTCGACGCGGAACAGACGGCCGCGGCGACCGCTGCCGAGCAGGCGAAGAAGAACGCCGAGCCGGAGAAGTCCGGCATGGAAGAACTGAATGAGCTGATCGGACTCGAGGACATCAAGAAGGACGTGAAGGAGCTCGTCAGCTTCATGAAGATCCAGAAGCTGCGCGCCGAGAAGGGAAGCAAGTCGGTCCCCGTCTCTCTCCACCTCGTGTTCACCGGCAATCCCGGCACCGGCAAGACGACGATCGCGCGCATCCTCGCGCGGCTCTACAAGGAGATCGGCGTCCTCTCGAAGGGACAGCTCGTCGAGGTCGACCGCTCCGGGCTGGTGGCGGGTTACGTCGGCCAGACCGCCGTCAAGACGCAGGCGAAGATCCAGGAGGCGCTGGGGGGAATCCTTTTCATCGATGAGGCTTATGCGCTCGCGAAGGAAGGCAACGACTACGGGCAGGAGGCGATCGACACGATCTTAAAGGCCATGGAGGACCACCGCGACGACTTCGTCGTGATCGTCGCCGGCTACACGGATCTCATGGAGACTTTCATCAACAGCAATCCGGGCCTGAAGTCGCGCTTCAATAAATATATCGAGTTCAAGGACTACACCCAGGAGGAGCTGTACCAGATCTTCATGCTCAGCTGCAAAAAGTACGGCTACACGCTGACGGAGGAGGCCGACAAGGCGCTCCGCGCGATCATCCTGCACAAGGTGCTCTACAAGGACGAAAACTTCGCGAATGCCCGGGAAATGCGCAATCTCTTCGAGGCGGTCGTGACCAACCAGGCGACCCGCATCTCCGAGCAGGAGGACGTGTCCGACGAGCTGCTCAACACTCTGGAAAAAGCGGATTTCGAGGACTATCTTCCTCCCGCGGTGATAAATCAATGATCAATTTTCACAAAATTCAGTGGATTGACTACGCTGTTCTGCGCAATGTCACAAAAAGGATTTTGCTTCATTGACATTGGGTGGGATTACGTTTAACATCGAACGCATAAAACACCCGTCTTCTTTGTTTTAGCCACGAATTCCTACATCTTATATATGTAATTCATGATCTGCGGCAGATGGCACGGCGCAGGAACAGCACCGTCCTCTTCCCCGCTGATTCGGAAAGGCGCAGCTTATGCAGCGGATGAAAGAAATGATCCTGCAGGAGGGCACGGTACTGCCCGGAGGGATCCTGAAGGTCGGAAGCTTCCTGAACCAGCAGGTCAACTCTGAGTTCATGAAGGAGATCGGCGACGAGATCGCAACTCTCTTCGCAGATGACCAGGTGACCAAGATCCTGACCATCGAATCCAGCGGGATCGCGCTCGCAGCAGCGGCCGGCATTTCCATGCACATCCCGTTCGTCTTCGCGAAAAAGCATCGCACAAGCAACGTCGACGGCAGCACTTACACGACTACCGTCCACTCTTTCACCCACGGAACCGATTACCAGGTCGTCGTGAGCAGGGATTATCTCATGCCGACGGACCGCGTGCTTCTCGTGGATGACTTCCTCGCCAATGGCAACGCCCTCCGCGGCCTCGTCGATCTCGTGAACCAGTCCGGCGCGGAGCTTGTCGGCGCGGCGGTCGCGATCGAGAAGAAGTTCCAGGGCGGCGGCGACGAACTGCGCGCAGGCGGGCTCCGTATTGAATCGCTCGCGATGATCGAGAGCATGACCGACACCGAGATCACTTTCTGCGACTGAGGTTCCTGCTGCTGAGCTCTCCGCGACTGAGCTCCTTTTAACTGAGGTTTCCCCGGGATAACTCATCTATCCCGTCGAAATAGATACTGTACTGCATTTGCAATAGGAGGATACTTATGAAGAAAAAGTTATGTGTACTGCTTGCAGCGGTCATGACCGTCTGCACGCTCGCAGCCTGTGCGTCGACTTCCGCCGCTCCCGCTGCTGCTCCCGCCGCTGAGGCCGAGGCTGAAGGCGAAGCTGAAGCTGAAGCGCCCGCTGAAGGCGACGTGTCTTCCGTCAAGATCGGTTTCATCACCCTTCACGATGAGAACTCCACTTACGACCTCAACTTCATCAACGCTGCGAAGGAAGCCTGCGAGAAGCTTGG
The DNA here is from genome assembly GCA_002449595.1 of Lachnospiraceae bacterium UBA7012. Lineage (GTDB taxonomy): Bacteria > Bacillota > Clostridia > Lachnospirales > Lachnospiraceae > CAG-791. The sequence goes on along the minus strand of DJXE01000126.1, from coordinate 2,516 downwards.
CGTCGAGTACCAGATCCGCACCAACATCCCCGAGGGCCAGGAGTGCTATGACACTGCCTGCGAGATGGCGGATGCCGGCTGCAACATCGTCTTCGCTGATTCTTTCGGCCATGAAGACTACATGATCCAGGCCGCCAAGGAATATCCGGACGTGCAGTTCTGCCACGCGACCGGTACCAGGGCGCACACCGAAGGCCTTGACAACTACCACAACGCGTTCGCGACCATCTATGAAGGCCGCTATCTCGCCGGCGTCGCTGCTGGCATGAAGCTGAACGAGATGATCGAAGCCGGTGAGATCACCGCTGAAGAAGCCAAGATCGGCTACGTCGGCGCTTTCACTTACGCAGAAGTTATCTCCGGTTACACTTCCTTCTTCCTCGGCGCACGCTCTGTCTGCCCGACCGCTACCATGGAAGTTACCTTCACCGGTTCCTGGTATGACGAGATCGCTGAAAAGGAAGGCGCGACCAACCTCATCAACGACGGCTGCGTCCTGATCAGCCAGCACGCGGACTCCATGGGCGCTCCTACTGCCTGCGAGACCGCAGGTGTCCCGAACGTCTCCTACAACGGCAGCACTGTTGCGGCATGCCCGAACACATTCATCATCTCCTCCCGCATCAACTGGGCTCCTTACTATGAGTACATCATCGGCCAGGTTGCTGCAGGCGAGCCGATCGACACCGACTGGTGCGGCAACATCGAGACCGGTTCCGTCGAGCTGACGGATCTCGGCGAGAAGGCTCCCGCGGAAGGCACTGCGGAAGCGCTTGAGCAGGCTAAGGCTGACCTCCAGGCCGGCAAGATCCACGTCTTCGACGCGTCCGCCATCACGGTCGGCGGCGAGGCGTTCGAGAGCTACATGGCTGACGTCGACACCGATCCTGACTACACGCCGGATACCGAAGCGATCGCGGATGGCTATTTCCACGAGTCCGAGTACCGCTCCGCTCCTTACTTCGACGTTCAGATCGACGGCATCACGCTGCTCGACACTGCGTTCTGATCACAGGTACACATTGAATTTTACGGAAAGCCCCGGAGGATCAAACCCCGAGGCTTTCCGCTTTCCGATGAACCGGTGTCCCGCGCGGACGCAGGCTGATCGGAACGGATCACACCAGTTTCAAGGATAAGAAGGTTCTTATGGACAATCTCAAGACTGCCGTCGAACTGCGCGGCATAACCAAGACTTTCGGCTCCGTCACCGCGAACAAGGACGTGAACCTCACGATCCGCCGCGGCGAGATCCTCGCTCTTCTCGGCGAGAACGGCAGCGGAAAGACGACCCTGATGAACATGCTTTCCGGCATCTATTACCCGGACAAGGGACAGATCTTCATTGACGGAAAGGAAGTCTCCATCGGCTCTCCCCGCGAGGCGTTCGACTACGGGATCGGCATGATCCACCAGCACTACCGCCTCGTCGACGTGATGACCGCGACCGAGAACATCATCCTCGGCCTCAAGGAGCCCGGCCGTCTGAACCTGAACGCGGCCGCCGAGAAGATCCGCACGATCTGCAAGACCTACGGCTTCGAGATCGACCCGATGCAGAAGATCTACGACATGTCCGTCTCGCAGAAGCAGACGGTCGAGATCGTCAAGATCCTCTACCGCGGCGCCGACATCCTGATCCTCGACGAGCCGACCGCCGTCCTCACACCGCAGGAGACGGAAAAACTCTTTACCGTGCTTCGCAACATGCGCGACGCCGGGAAGGCGATCGTCATCATCACCCACAAGATGAACGAGGTCGAGGAACTCTCCGACCGCGTGGCGGTCCTTCGCCACGGCGAGTACATCGGCGAGATGATGACAAGAGACACGAACGCGCAGGAAATGACGAACATGATGGTCGGTCACTCCGTCGCGCTCAACATCAACCGTCCGGAGCCCCACGACACGAAGCGCCGCCTGAAAGTGAGCGGCCTCACCGTCCGTACCGAGGACGGCATCTTAAAGCTCGCGGACGTCACCTTCTCCGCCCGCTCCGGCGAGATCCTGGGCATCGCGGGCATCTCCGGCAGCGGCCAGAAGGAGCTTCTGGAAGCGATCGCCGGCCTCCAGCCCGTTGAGAAGGGCAACATCACTTACTACGAAGACGACGGCACCGAGGAAGAACTGATCGGCAAGGATCCCCTGCAGATCGCGGAGATGGGCGTCGCCCTCTCCTTCGTCCCGGAGGACCGCCTCGGCATGGGCCTCGTCGCCAACATGGACCTGACCGACAACATGATGCTCCGCTCCTTCCGCAACGGCCCGCACACCTACACGGACCGCAAGGCGCCGCACCATCTCGCGGAAAAGGTCGTCGATGAACTCGAGGTCGTGACGCCCTCCGTCGCGACGCCCGTCCGGCTCCTGTCCGGCGGCAACGTCCAGAAGGTGCTCGTCGGCCGCGAGATCTCTTCCGCCCCGACCGTGCTCCTGACCGCCTACGCGGTGCGCGGACTCGACATCAACTCCTCCTACATGATCTACGACCTGATCAACAAGCAGAAGGAAAAGGG
>DJXE01000069.1:4950-9615 GCA_002449595.1 Lachnospiraceae bacterium UBA7012 | reverse complement strand
AGATGGTATCTTCAACCGTGGGTTCGTCAACCATAACGGGCTGGAAACGTCTCTCAAGCGCAGCGTCAGTCTCGATATACTGACGATACTCATCAAGGGTGGTGGCACCGATACAGTGGAGCTCACCTCTTGCGAGCATGGGCTTTAACATGTTGCCCGCGTCCAGCGCGCCGTCCGTCTTGCCCGCGCCGACGATCGTATGAAGTTCATCGATGAAGAGCAGGATCTCGCCCTCGCTCTTTTTCACCTCATCGAGTACGGCCTTCAGGCGCTCCTCAAACTCGCCCCTGTACTTCGCGCCCGCGACCAGCGAGCCCATGTTCAGGGAGAAGATCTTCTTGTCCTTCAGCCCGTCCGGGACGTCGCCGCGCGCGATTCGCTGCGCCAGTCCCTCGACGACCGCCGTCTTGCCGACGCCGGGCTCGCCGATCAGCACCGGGTTGTTCTTCGTCTTTCTGGACAGGATCCGGATCACGTTCCGGATCTCCGCGTCACGCCCGATGACAGGATCCATCTTCTGGTCCTTCGCCTTCTGGACGAGCTCCTCGCCGTACTTCTCAAGCGTATCGTACGTCGCTTCCGGATTGTCGCTGACGACGCGCTGATTGCCGCGCACCGTCTGCAGCACCTGCAGGAAACTGTCCCGCGTGATGCCGTTCTGGTTCAGGAATGCCTTGATCCCTCTGTCCGCCTTGCCGATCAGCGACAGGAACAGATGCTCGACAGACACATACTCATCTCCGAGTGCCTTCGCCTCATCCTCCGCGGAGAGCAGGACCTTGTTCAGCTCGTTCCCGACGTAGACCTGCGCGTCACCCTGCACCTTCGGGCAGCGGCTCAGCAGCGTCTCTGCCCCCTGCACGAACGTCTGGGTCGGAATGCCCATCTTCTCGATCAGCTTCAGGATCAGCGAGTCCTCGACCGTCAGCAGCGCGTAGAGCAGGTGCTCCTGCTCGATCTGCTGATTGCCGTACTCATACGCCAGCTTCTCGCACCTGCTGATCGTCTCGATCGACTTCTGCGTAAATTTCTTAATGTTCATTGTCACCTCCCCTGCCGTGTGCGGGCTGCCGTCTTGCTTTGCGGCGCCCTGCACGGGCGCTTGCGCCTTTGTGGGCGCTTGCCCGCCGCTCCTACATTATACTCCTCGTGGTTGTTGGCGGCGGTGCTTCGCAAGATTTCCTTTAGAAGCTTTCGGGCTTTCTAAGAAGCTTCTTTTAGAAACACAGGCAGTTTTAAATTTCTCTTGTGCTATAACTACTATAACACATATCATTTGTGTGTCAACAAGTTTCCTTGCGTTTCACAGAATTGTAAAATATGGCCTTCAGTTTGAAAGATTCGCGAAAAAAGCCGGCAGGGTTGTCCCTGCCGGCTAGAATTAACACTTGTGATATAAAGCTTTTTGAATCCGTTACGGAATGAAAATGCTGTCGTCGAAGTCATCCTTCTTCTCTTCTGTCTTGTCTTCCACGGGGCCGCCGAGGGGAATGGCATCTCCCTGCGCCGGAGCGGTGTCAGTGTTCGCGGCGGGAGTTCCGAAGAAGTCAGGCCTGCTTCCGAAGCCGGTGCCGAATTCTTCAGGCGTGGATAATGCCTGCTCGGCAGCCGCCGCTGCTGCAGCAGATTCCGCGGCTTCCGCAGCTGCCTCTGCAGCTTCCGCTTCTTCTGCTTCTTTCTTCTTTCCTCTGCCGAACAGGCCGGCGAGGCCTTTTCTCTTCTTTGCGGGCTTGTCGGAATCTTCGGAAGCGTTCTCAGAAGCTTCCGAGCCGAAGGCCGATCCTGCTGCGGTAGCTGCTGCTCCGCCGAGCGCGGACAGATTCTGTGCGACGTCCTGGCCGAACTGGTGCACCGCTTCTTTGGCTTTCTTCAAGCCTGCAGAGATGCGGGACGTGATCCAGATGCTGGTGATGCCGTCGTACAGGAACGTCAGGCCGACGATCCGCGCGAACAGGCTCGCCACTTCCATCGGCCGAACGAACAGCACGACGCCGACAGCGATCGTGATCGAAGTCAGAAGCAGCGTGAGCCACCAGAAATCATAGTCCAGCCGAATGAGCGTGACCGTCTCGCCGATTCCCGTCAATCCCGAGAAAATAAGGATCAATCCGATAATCTTGGGCGCAAGTCCGACCAGCACTTCCGGATGCAGAATGATCCAGATGCCGATCACCCCGATGATGATTCCGATCACCACGAGAGCGCCGCCGATCAGCGCGCGTTCCTGGTTCGTGAAATACATAATGAGTGCAACGAGTCCCGAGACGACGAGCAGCGCGCCGACGCACTGCGCCAGCATCGAGAGGAACTGCCCGGGCCACAGCAGGAAAAGCAGACCGACAAAAATCGCAACAATTCCGAGAATATACCTGTCGCGCTTGTAGGTCCTGAGGTTCTCGATGCCCTTGACTTTAACTTCTTCTACAACAGCTGCCACATTACCTGCAAACGATTCCTGGCTGCTCCCATCCCATTCGGCCTGTGCTGCCGCTTCAATGTTCTCTTCTGTGTTCTTTTTCTTGAAAAATGCCATATTCACCACCTGTCTGATCCTTAGCGATCCACTTTCGTGCCCGCAGCTCTGCGCAAAAAAAGCACAGTCTGCCGCTGCCTACAAAATACGGCCGTGCCCGGATTTCATCCTTCCCGGCAGGTAACATCAACATTCCTCACAAATGCTGGTTCTCCCCCGCAGAAATACCGAACACCTTACCTTTTATAATATTGTATTTTCCATAAAAAAAGAAGCCCGACCTGCATCGAGCCTCTTCCCTGCCTTCAATTTCAACGTTTCGTTTTTTTGCCCGTCGATGTACCAGTTCTCTTGCCTGAGGATGTGCCGGGCTTCTTGCCGAAGGAACTGCCGGGCTTCTTTCCTGCAGAAGTAGAACGTGTTTTCCCGGCAGCTTTTCCAAAAGGCTTCTTCGCGGCGCCGGCTGTTTTTCCCGTTGCCTTTGCAGTAGGTTTCTTTCCTGCATTCTTTGCTTTATCTGAAGGTTTCTTCGCAGCTCCAGCTGTTTTACCGGAAGGTTTCTTCGCTGCGCCGGTTGCCTTGCCCGTGGCTTTTCCAGCGGATTTCTTCGCGGTGCCGGTCGCCTTGCCCGCGGCTTTTCCAGCGGATTTCTTCGCAGCGCCAGTCGCCTTGCCGGGCGCCGGTGCCGGCGCCGCAGCAGCCTGCTCCGCTTTTCCGGAGGCGCCGGCCGCTTTCCCGGCGAGCTGCCGCCGCTCGGCGGGCTCGGCAATCAGCTGCTCGATGAGGTCGTAGATCTCGTCGCGGCCGTCGCGGGTCGTGCCGGACCAGAAGATGAGGTCGAAGTCCGCGACGTCGCCGTACTTGCTCATTGTGAGGAGGCGGTCGTGGAGAGACTTCCTGCGCTCTTCGAGCTGACTGCGCTTTAGCTTGTCAGCCTTGGTCGCAATGACGACGGGAATGAAGCCCGCGCCGCAGACCCAGTCAAACATGAGGACATCGTTCTCCGAGGGCTCGTGGCGGGCGTCGAGAAGGAGGAAGACCGTCTGGAGGGTGGTGCTCCGGTAGAGGTAGTCCTCGATCATTTTGCCCCACTTCACCTTGACGTCGACGCCGGCCGTCGCATAGCCGTAACCGGGAAGGTCGACGAGGTAGAACTCGTCGTTGACGTTGTAGTAGTTGATCGTCTGCGTCTTGCCCGGCTTCGCGCTGGTCCGCGCATAGGCCTTGCGGTTCATGAGACCGTTGATGAGTGTCGACTTGCCGACGTTGCTCTTCCCCGCAAACGCAAATTCCGGCATCGACGTCTCGGGAATTCTGCTCGTCACACCGCAGACAATATCAAGATTTACAGATCTTATAACCATACCACTCCGTAATAAACGAACCCCTGCTCTCCCTATCCTTCCGAAGGACCGGGAAAACAGGGGCTCAATGAAATCTTGTCGACCATTTCGGAATTCGAAAAGCATCTCTCAAGAGATCATCCCGTCATTTCCATCACGCCGGCTGCACTTCCCTCCGCTCCCCGCGCCGGATGAGCTTGGGCTGCGCGCCGTCCGTCACGGCTTCCTTCGTGATGATGCACTCCGTGATCGTCTCGTCCGAAGGGATCGTGAACATGACGTCCATCATGACTTTCTCCATGATCGAACGCAGTCCGCGCGCGCCGGTCTTGCGGTCGACGGCGAGTTTCGCGATCGCGGAGACCGCCTCGTGCTCGAAGGTCAGCCGCACGTCGTCGAAGCCGAACAGCTTCTGGTACTGCTTGATCAGCGCGTTGCGCGGCTTGGTGAGGATCTTCACGAGCGCTTCCTCGTCCAGTCCGTCCAGAGAGACGACGACCGGCACACGCCCGATGAATTCCGGGATCAGGCCGAACTTCACGAGGTCCTCCGGCATGACTTCCTTCAGGAGGGATCCGACCTCGTCGTCCCGCCGCTCTTTCACGTTCGCGCCGAAGCCGATCGCGCGGTAGTCGAGACGCCGGTTGATGATCTTCTCCAGCCCGTCAAACGCACCGCCGCAGATGAAAAGGATATTCGACGTGTCGATCTGGATCAGTTCCTGCTGCGGGTGCTTGCGTCCTCCCTGCGGCGGCACGGAAGCGATCGTTCCTTCGACGATCTTGAGCAACGCCTGCTGCACGCCCTCGCCGGAGACGTCTCTCGTGATCGAGACGTTCTCGCCCTTCT
>DJXE01000069.1:0-4863 GCA_002449595.1 Lachnospiraceae bacterium UBA7012 | reverse complement strand
CCTTCTTGGAGATCTTGTCGATCTCGTCGATGTAGACGATGCCGAGCTGCGCACGCTCGATATTGTAGTCGGCAGCCTGGATCAGCTTGAGCAGAATGTTTTCCACGTCTTCGCCGACGTAACCTGCCTCCGTCAGTGTCGTCGCGTCCGCGATCGCGAACGGGACGTTGATGATCTTCGCCAGCGTCTGCGCGAGATACGTCTTGCCGGAGCCGGTCGGCCCGAGCATCAGGATATTGCTCTTCTGCAGCTCGACGTCGTCCTTCTCCGTGTTCGCCATTACTCTCTTGTAGTGATTGTAGACGGCGACGCTCAGGACCTTCTTCGCCTCTTCCTGGCCGATGACGTACTCATCGAGGAACTCGCTGATCTCCGCGGGCTTAAGGAGATTGATCTCCATCGCCGCGTCGCGGACGCGGACTTCCTCGTCCTCCTCGAGCGCCTCCTGCATGAGATCGGAGCAGATCATGATGCACTCGTCGCAGATGTAGATGCCTTCCGGCCCCGCTAGGAGCTTGCGCACCTGGTTCTCCGTCCGGTTGCAGAAGGAGCAGCGCCGCGGTCCCTGCGGCTGCATTCTTTTATTGTCCGCCATATCGTGTCTTCCTTACTTGCCTTCTTCGGCTTCTTTCCGCGTCGTGTAGATATGGTCGATGAGGCCGTATTCCAGCGCTTCCTGCGCCGTCATCCAGTTGTCGCGGTCGGTATCTTTTACGATCTGCTCGTAATCCTTACCGGTGTTCTGCGCGAGGATGCGGTTCATGCGCTCTTTGATGCGCGCCATGTGGGCCGCCTGGATCGCGATGTCGGACGCCTGTCCCTCGGTGCCGCCGAGCGGCTGGTGGATCAGGACTTCCGAGTTCGGCAGGGAAAAGCGTTTGCCCTTCGTGCCTCCTGCGAGCAGGAAAGCGCCCATGCTGGCCGCCATCCCGACGCAGATCGTGGAGACGTCGCACTTCACGAAGTTCATCGTGTCGTAGATCGCCATGCCTGCGGAGATGGATCCGCCGGGGCTGTTGATGTAGAACTGGATATCCTTTTCCGGATCTTCGCCCTCGAGGAAAAGCATCTGCGCGACGACGAGCTCCGCCGTCTGGTCCGTCACCTGGTCGCCCAGGAAGACGATCCTCTCCTTCAAAAGACGGGAGAATATGTCATAAGAACGCTCGCCCTGCCCCGTCTGTTCAATTACATAAGGAATAAAGCTTGCCATAGTCGTCCTCTCAGTTCTCTTCCTTCTTCTCTTCCTTCTTCTCGACTTCGACGGCGTGATCCATGACGAACGTCGCTGCCTTGCCGACCGCGAGGTCCTTTCTCATCTGCTCTTCCGCCTTGCCGGTGACGAACTTCTTCACGTCGTCGAGCTGCATGCGGTACTGCTCCGCCATCTTCTTCAGCTCTTCCTCGTACTCCTCGTCAGAGACGGTGATGTTCTCGTCCTGCGCGATCTGCTCGAGGCAAAGGCGGGAACGGATCCTCATGTCCGCCTGTTCCTTCATGGAATCCATCATGGACTCAACGGTCTGGCCGGTCCACTTCATGTACTGCTCCATGGAGATGCCCTGCATCTGGAACTGCTGCGCGAACTCGTCGACCATCTGTCTCTGCTGCGTCTCAAGCATCGGAGCCGGGATATCGATCTTGGAATCCGCGACGACCGCCTTGACCGCCTCGTCTTCCTTCTCGCGCTTCGCCGCGTTCTCAGCGGACTCCGTCAGTTTCTTCTTCACGTCTTCGCGGTACTCAGCCAGTGTGGAGAACTCGGAAACTTCGTCAGCAAAAGCGTCGTCCAGTTCAGGCAGCTTCTTCTCGCGGATGGACTTGACCGTGCACTTGAAGACGGCAGCTTTGCCCTTCAGGTTCTCGGCCTGGTAGTTCTCGGGGAACGTGACGTTCACTTCGACTTCTTCGCCGATCGGAGCGCCTACCAGCTGCTCTTCGAATCCGGGGATGAACTGGCCGGAGCCGATGGTCAGAGCGTGGTTCTCGCCCTTGCCGCCCTCGAACGCTACGCCGTCGACAAAGCCTTCGAAGTCAAGCGTGATCATATCGCCGTCCGCGACGGGCCTGTCCGTCACGTCATTGTAGCTCGCGTTTCTCTCGCGCTCTTTCTCGATCTCCGCGTCGATCTGCTCGTCCGTGACGCTGATCTCTCTCTTCGTGACCTCGACGCCCTTGTACTTGCCGAGGCTGACAGCGGGACGCAGCGCGACCTCTGCCGTGTAGATGAAAGGCTTGCCGGACTCGATCTGGACGACGTCGATCGCAGGGTTGGAGGTGATCTCCTCGCCGGACTGCTCGGCCGCATCGCCATAAGTCTTGTTGATCACGTCATTCGCCGCTTCATCATAGAAGACGGCCGCGCCGTACAGCTTCTCGATGACGTTCCTGGGCGCCTTGCCCTTGCGGAAACCGGGGATGTTGATCCTGCCCTTCTGTTTGTTATATGCGCGCTCGATCGCTTCCTCGAACTGCTCGGGTTCGACTTCGATCGTGAGTTTCGCCATTCCGTTTTCCAGTTTTTCCACACTTACGTTCATATCGGGTATATCCTCCTCGTCATTCTGTGTCTTGAACGGTTCCTTTCAAATAGAATCGCATACGAAGATATATTTTATCATAGAGTCCGCGATTTTGTACAGCGGCGCGTCTTTCTCCGGTTTCGTATTTTTATTTAGATATATTTCACAATTTGTCCATGGATTCAGGCCCCATATCCGTTATAATTACTATAGGATCGTGGTTCTGGCCGGGAAAAGGGCTTGCCCGGCGCCTCCAGTGCCGTCCGATCCTTCAGTTTGTGGAACCAAATCAATGCTAAATAAGGAGAATTTCAACATGTTTGTACAGAAGACGGATAAAAAAGTCGCCATCTTCCTCGCGGACGGAACCGAGATGATCGAGGCGCTCACGCCGGTCGACCTGCTCTTCCGGGCAGGCATCCCCGTATCCACCGTCGCGGTTTCCGATAAACCTCTCATCCGCTCCTCTCACGACACCCTGATCGTGACCGACATGACGGTCGATGAGGTCCATTTTGATGACTACGATATGCTGGTCCTGCCCGGCGGCATGCCCGGCACCGTCAACCTCGAGAACTGTGAGACGCTGAAGGACGCAGTCGTCCGCTTCCACTCGGAAGGGAAGCAGCTCGCCGCGATCTGCGCGGCCCCGACGATCCTCGCGCACCTCGGCCTTCTGAAGGGACATCCCGCCACCTGCCACACCGTCCGCATGGACGAGCTCGCGGAATACGGCGCGGACGTCAAAGAGGATCCCGTCGTCGTGACGGACAACATGATCCTGAGCCGCGGCGTCGGCACCGCAATCGATTTTTCCCTCGCTATCATCTCGCACTATCTCGGAGAGGAGGCGGCGCAGAGGGTCGCGGATTCGATCGTGTATCCCTGCAAAGGCTGAAGAGGCATGAATATATTGTTTTTCCTGACGCCGAAAAGTGACGTCACTTATGTTTACGACACCGACAACATGCGCCAGATCCTGGAAAAGATGGAGGCACACCGGTTTGGCACCGTTCCCATCATCAGTGAAAAGACCGGGCAGTACTTGGGGACCCTCACCGAGGGCGATCTTCTCTGGGACATCAAGAAGCACTCGAACCTGACGCTGCGCGCAGCAGAGGACCGTCCTCTCTCCGCGATCCGCCGCCGCAGGGATTACGAGTCCGTCAGCATCACCTCCGACATCGAAGATCTCCTGCACATGGCGATCTCGCAGAACTTCGTGCCGGTCGTCGACGATCTCGGATCCTTCATCGGCATCATCACGCGGACCCAGGTCATGAATTACCTGATCACCGAGCGCGGCCGCAGCGAGGTTCCCGGATACGCTGCAGCATCCGGCAGGAGCCGCTCTTTCCGCGGCGTCGTTTAAAGGAATACTGCCTGCATCTTTTATATCATTCTAAAGAAGAGGATCCATGGAAATAGAACGCAAGTTTAAGCCCTCGTCGCTCCCCGCAGACCTTGACAGCTATCCCGTCAGGATCATCGAGCAGGGGTATCTTTCGACTGACCCGGTCCTGAGAGTGCGCCGGGACGGTGACGAATACTATCTCACCTATAAAGGCGCCGGCCTTCTGTCGAGAGAGGAATACAACCTTCCTCTCACGGAGGCTTCCTACCGGCACCTCCTTGAAAAAGCGGACGGGACCGTCATCCGCAAGCGCCGCGTCGTGATCCCGCTGGAAGGTGGAACAGAAAAACGGAGCATCGAGCTGGATCTCTTCGATGCCCCGTTTGAAGGTCTTATCATCGCGGAAGTGGAATTCGGAAGCGAGGAAGAGGCAAAAGCCTTCACGCCTCCCGCGTGGTTCGGCGAGGAAGTGACGTATGATCCCCGCTACCACAATTCCTGGCTGAGCTCCCACCCCGGCCTGCCGGAATAAGGCGCCTGCCAGCCGTCTTCAGAACGTCCACTTGATCTTTTTCACCATGTTCACGAACTCTCCGTTCGTCCGGGTCTTCGCGAACAGGTCAAGCACGTGGTCGACGGCCTCGTCTGACTTCATGCCGTTGAACGCCCTGCGCAGCGTATTGATCGCGTCGAGCTCATCCGGTGTGAGCAGCAGGTCGTCGCGCCGCGTCCCGGACTTCTGGATGTCGATCGCCGGGAAGATGCGCCGCTCGGACAGCTTCCGGTCGAGGACCATTTCCATGTTGCCTGTTCCCTTGAACTCCTCATAGACGACGTCGTCCATCTTGCTTCCGGTCTCGATGAGCGCGGTCGCAAGGATCGTGAGGCTTCCGCCCTCCCGCATGTTTCTCGCCGCGCCGAAGAATCTCTTCGGCATGTGCAGCGCCGCGGGATCCAGGCCACCGGACAGCGTCCTTCCGCTGGACG
>DJXE01000027.1:33614-35636 GCA_002449595.1 Lachnospiraceae bacterium UBA7012 | reverse complement strand
GGCTGGATCATCTTGTCCTCGCAGAACTCATCAAAGAAGAGGTTCACGATGTCGCCCTTCTTGTGGCGCTCCTCGTACTCGATCCCCTTCTCGTCCGCGAGCTTCTTCGCCTCTTCGTCGGTCGCGACCTGGTCGAAGTCGATGCCGGTCTCTTCCTTAATGGCGTCCACCATCGTGAGCCTGCGGAAAGGCTTGCCCAGATCGATCTCCTTGTCGCCGTAAGTAATGAGGGTCGAGCCACAGACCTTTTCCGCAACATGGCGGTACATGCTCTCGGTCAGCTCCATCATTCCGTAGTAATCCGTGTACGCCTGGTAGAGCTCCATCAGCGTGAACTCGGGGTTGTGTCTCGTGTCGAGGCCCTCGTTGCGGAAGACGCGGCCGATCTCGAAGACGCGCTCCAGCCCGCCGATGATCAGTCTCTTCAGGTAGAGCTCGAGCGAGATGCGGAGCTTGAAGTCCTCGTCAAGCGCATTGAAATGGGTCTCAAAAGGTCTTGCCGCCGCGCCTCCTGCATTGGAGACAAGTATAGGGGTCTCGACCTCCATGAAGTCCCTGCCCGCGAGGAATTCGCGGATCTCGTGGAGGATCTGCGAGCGCTTCTTGAACGTGTCGCGCACGTCCTCGTTCATGATCAGGTCCGTGTACCTCTGGCGGTAGCGCGTGTCGGTGTCGGTCAGGCCGTGGAACTTCTCCGGCAGCGGCTGAAGGGACTTGGACAGAAGGGTCAGCTCCTTCGCGTGGACCGTGATCTCACCCGTCTTTGTGCGGAAGGCAAAACCTTTGACGCCAACGATATCACCGATGTCGAGCTTCTTGAAGGCTGCGTACGCCTCCTCGCCGAGGTCGTCTCTCGTCACATAGCACTGGATCCTGCCGTCGCGGTCCTGCACATTGATGAAGGACGCCTTGCCCATGACGCGCTTGAACATCATGCGGCCTGCGATCGACACAGGCTTTGCGGGTTCGAGCTCATTGCCCTCTTCGTCGGTCTTCGCCGCGTAGAAGTCGAAGTTGTCCCTGATCTGCGCGGTGTGCTCGGTCTGGTCATACTTCACGATGACAAAAGGATCTTTGCCCTCCGCCTGCAGCGCTTCCAGCTTCTCTCTTCTGACCTGCGCGAGTTTCGATACGTCCTGCTCCTGCGCCCGGTTCTCCGCTGTCTCCTGATTTCCGTTTCTTCCCATTCTCTCCTGCCTTCCTGTGTGCTCGGCCTTCCCTATCGCTCATCGGATGGGCACGCCCACCCGATGTACGCCCACCTCACATGCAGCCTCATGCAAGCATGGTCTGCGCGTTCGGCCATATCGTTCAAAAAAAGAAGCCTGTCCGTGTCGGAGTTTCCCCGCGCGGACAGGCCGTTTGTACTTAATCTTTACGCCACTTCCGAGCGCTGGATCTCCAGGATCTTGTACTCCGCGACCCCGGCCAGTGTCTCGACTGCGACGGTATCTCCCACGCGCGCACCGATCAGCGCCTTGCCGACCGGCGATTCGTTCGAGATCTTGCCCTTCAGGCTGTTCGCCTCGGTCGATCCCACGATCTTGTATTCCAGATCCTCATCGTACTCGATGTCATGGATCTTGACTTTGCAGCCGATGCTGACCTGCCCCAGGTCAACTTCGTCTTCGACGACGACTTCGACGTTCTTCAGGATCTTCTCGAGCTCTTCGATCCTCGCCTCGATGTCCCTCTGCTCGTCCTTCGCCGCATCGTATTCCGCGTTCTCGGAGAGATCCCCCTGCTCCCTTGCCTCCTTGATCTTCTGCGCGACTTCCTGCCGGCGGTTGACCTTCAGATCGTGCAGTTCGTCCTCATAACGCTTGAGTCCTTCATACGTCAGTACATGTTTTTTGTTTTGGATTTCTTCTGCCATTTTTTTGTACCCCACTGCTTATTTGATGCCATATCAAAACGGTAAGCAAAGCCGTTTCATTCGAACAATTATACATAGGTTGCTCAGCAGTGTCAAATCCGCACTGTTACTGGCACTTAACCGTTTCCGCGGCGCCTTCCGGCACC
>DJXE01000027.1:33203-33479 GCA_002449595.1 Lachnospiraceae bacterium UBA7012 | reverse complement strand
GAACGTCACCGCGGCGTTCACCTTCGACCGCACGCGCGCCGCGCCCGGGAAGCCCGCGAGGTACCAGGCGACGTGCTTGCGCATCTCCTGGATCGCGATCTTTTCACTTTTATACTTCCGCATCAAAGCGCTATGGCGCATGATCATCTGCATGACCTCGCGGTTGGTGGGCCGCTCCAGGATCGTTCCGTCTTCGAGGTACGCCTTCACTTCCCGGAAGATCCAGGGATTTCCCTGCGATGCCCGCGCGATCATGACGCCGTCGCAGCCGGTCTC
>DJXE01000027.1:25619-33084 GCA_002449595.1 Lachnospiraceae bacterium UBA7012 | reverse complement strand
CCGTTGCCGATGACCGGAATGCTCAGAGCCTCCTTCACGTCGGCGATGACCGTCCAGTCGGCAGTTCCGCTGTACATCTGCGGGCGCGTCCTCCCGTGGACTGCGACCATCTTCGCGCCGCCTTCCTGCGCAGCCAGCGCGCACTCGACAGCGTTGATGTGGGCGTCGTCAAACCCTTTTCTTAATTTCACCGTGACCGGCTTATCCGTGTGCTCCGACGCCGCGCGCACGATCTTCTCGATGAGCGCCGGGTCCTTCATCAGCGCGGAGCCCTCGCCGTTGTTCACGACCTTCGGCACCGGGCAGCCCATGTTGATGTCGAGGAGGTCGAAGCGGACTTCCGGCCGCTCGCTGATGATGTCCAGCGCCTTCGCGATGAACTCCGGCTCACACCCGAAAAGCTGCATCGACACCGGCCGCTCTTCTTCCTCCGACTGCATCAGCTCCGCCGTCTTGCGGTTGCCGTAGCAGATCGCCTTCGCGCTGATCATCTCCATCGTGACGAGGCCCGCGCCCTGTTCGCTGCACAGCAGACGAAACGGCAGGTCAGAGATCCCTGCCATTGGCGCCATCAGAACGTTATTCTCAAGTGTCACGCCGCCGATCTGGAGGGCGTGCAGATATGTTTCACTCATTTATTTTCCTTGCCGGGGCGGGATCCGCGGATGCCGCCCGATATCTCATTCCTTGCAGTGGTGAGGCCGTCGCCTCATTCCTCCTCTTCGTCATCGTCTTCTTCTGCGAGAACCACCGACGGATCCTCATGCAGGAACGTGATGCGATAGTACATGGACAGCCCGCTCAGGAGCTCCCGCTTTGTGGAGCGGATCTTCTTCACGAGCAGCGCGCTGCCGATCTCATCGTACAGGAGGTCTCCCTCGTCCGACTGCGTGTCGAGCTCCACCTCGCCGCGCGGCGTGAAGCCGATCGTGAACACGCCGCCGACTTCCTCGGTGAAGAGCACGCAGATCACGTGCAGGTCTTCCTTGACGTTTTCCGGCAGTCCGTCGAATTTCTTGTTGAAATAATACTTCTTGTCGTACGCGCTCGCGCCGCAAAGCACGATACGGAATTTATCTTCGTTCATTCGGTCCTCCGACCTGCATCCTGCTGTCCCGCTCTTCCGACGGATGATCTCCCGGCGGGCGGGTCATTGCTCTTCTCTTTTATATGTATCCTTCGATTCCGCGAACCGAGATCTCTCCGTTGCCGACGTGGCACAGCGTTCCGCCGGCGCCGCTCCCCGGATCCGCATCCCGCATGACGATCAGCTCGCCGCCCTCCGTGATCCCGAGCGCGGTCCCCTCGTAAGGGTCCTGCGGATCGAGCACGCGCACGCGGCGGCCGGTGTTCACCAGCACGGATTCGTACTTTTCCTTCAATGGAAGAAGACTTTCCGCCTTGGAAAAGGTCTCATACAGCGGCTCAAATTCGTTCCAGACGTCAGCTGTGATCTGCGCGCGGTCGAGCTCCGGAACCGCGTCACCCCGTCTGGCCACTTCCTCCAACGCACTCCGCAATGAAGATGCGCTCGTCCTGATCTCGTCCGGCATCCGCGTCATGTTGACGTTGATCCCGATCCCGACGACCACATCGCGGATCTTGGTTCCGTCCACACGCATTTCTGTGAGGATGCCGCAGATCTTTCCGGCGGATGCGGGTGCTTCCTGCTCTCCCGGCTCTTTCGCCTCGTTCGCCGCTCCGCTCGTCGGCTCCAGCTCCCCAGCCGGCAGCACCACAATATCATTCGGCCACTTGATCCCAAAGCGGCATCCGTACGTGGCTGGCGGGAAACGCTTTTCCAGAGCCTGCTGCACCGCGAGCGCCATGACGAGCGTCGTCATCGGGATCTTCTCCGGCGGCATCGTCGGCCGCAGCAAAATGCTCATATAGATGTTGACGTCCGCGGGCGAGATCCAGGTCCGGCCGCGGCGCCCCTTGCCGGCCGTCTGCTGCGAGGAGACGACGAGCGTCCCCTGCGGGCTGCCCTGGTCCGCGAGCGCCATGACGTCGCTGTTCGTGGACCCTGTGCTCTCCAGAAAAACGAGAGGCCGGCCCGCCCACGCGGTCGTCAGCCCCCCGCTGATTGCTTCTTCATTAAAAGGATGCATTGGCATCATTCATACCCCAGCGTCGCCGCCATCACCGCTTTGATCGTGTGCATGCGGTTTTCCGCCTCCTGGAAGACGACGGACTGTTCGCTCTCGAACACTTCGTCGGTCACTTCAAGTTCACTGTATCCGTATTTCTCAAAGATCTCGCGCCCGACGCCGGTCCCCTGGTCGTGGAACGCCGGCAGGCAGTGCATGAACACCGCATCCTTATCGGCCATCGCCATCAGCGCGCTGTTCACCTGGTAAGGCACGAGGTCTCTCAGGCGCTCCTTCCAGATCTCCGCGGGCTCTCCCATGGAGACCCATACGTCGGTGTAAAGCACTTTGGCCCCCCTCGCAGCCTCCTCCAGATCCTCGGTGAGCAGGACGCTGCCGCCGGTGGTCGCCGCGATCTCCTCGCAGGTCTTCACGAGCTCCGGATCCGGGAAGTACTTCTTCGGCGCGCAGAGCGCGACGTGCATGCCCATCTTCGCGCAGACGACCATCAGGGAATTGCCCGTGTTATAGCGCGCGTCGCCGAAGTAGGCGAGCTTGATGCCCTTCAGCGTCCCGAACGTCTCACGGATCGTGAGCAGATCGGCGAGCATCTGCGTCGGGTGGAATTCATTTGTAAGGCCGTTCCAGACGGGCACTTTGGAGTACTTCGCGAGCTCCTCGACGATCTCCTGCCCGTAGCCGCGGTACTCGATGCCGTCAAACATGCCGGCGAGCACGCGCGCGGTGTCCGCGGTGCTCTCCTTTTTCCCGATCTGGGAACTGGAGGGGTCGAGGTACGTCGTCCCCATGCCGAGGTCGTGCGCCGCCACCTCAAACGAGCTGCGCGTCCTGGTGCTCGTCTTCTCGAAGATCAGTGCGACGTTCCTGCCGCGGAGATGATCCGTGAGGATGTGGGCTTTCTTTTTCTCCTTAAAGTCTGCTGCCAGATCGACGAGGTATTCGATCTCCTCCGGCGTAAAGTCAAGGAGCTTCAGGAAATCCCTGCCGACAAAACTTCTTCTGATCTCTTCTTTCTGCATCGCTTCGCTGCCTTTCTCAGATTGATGTACGGTGACCCGGTGCCTGTTACAGTCTCGATGTCTTCTCGATGCAGGCGTCGATTGCCTCCATCACCGCGGCGCGCATGCCGTGCTTCTCGAGGACTTCGACCGCCTCGATCGTGGTGCCGCCGGGGGAGCAGACCATGTCCTTGAGTTCGCCCGGGTGGCGTCCCGTCTCCAGCAGGAGCTTCGCACTGCCCAGCACCGCCTGCGCCGCGAAGCGGTAGGCCTGCTTTCTGGACATGCCGCCCTTGACCGCCGCGTCCGCCATCGCCTCGATGAACATGAAGACGTAAGCCGGGGACGACCCGCTCACGCCGCCGACGACGTCCATCAGGTTCTCCTGAACGATCTCCGCCGTGCCGAAGCTGTGCAGGATGTTCATGACCTGCATCAGTTCTTCGTCAGAGACGTTTTCGTTCCGGCTGACTGCCGTGCAGCCCTCGCCGACGAGCGCCGGCGTATTCGGCATGCAGCGCACGATCTTGACCGGCTTCGAGAAGTACTCGCCGATCCACTTCGTCGTCTTGCCCGCGACGATGCTGACGACGAGCTGCTGCTCGTTCACCGTCTCCGTGATCTCTTCGAGAACGACGGGAAGCTGAATGGGCTTCACTGCAAGAAAAACAATATCCGCCTCCCTCACGACCTGTCTGTTCGATTCTGTCGTGCGGATGCCGTAAGTCTCCTCCAGCGCCTGCCTGTGCGCTTCCGTCGGCGCCGAGCCGATGATGTCCTCAGGATTCACGAGCTGTTTGCGGATGATGCCGCTGATCATGGCTTTCGCCATATTGCCAAGTCCAATAAAACCGATTGTCATAGTGAACCTCCTCCTCTATCTTGTATGGCCGCCTGCGCGGCGTTGTGTTCATTTCCTTCGCTGCCGCGCCGCCTCAAACATCAGCACGCTGGCCGCGACCGCGGCGTTCAGCGACTCGATCCCGCCGCACATCGGAATGATGATGCTGCAACCTGCTGCCGCTGCTGCCTCAGGGGTCAGTCCGTGCGCCTCGTTGCCGATGAGCAGCGCGGACGGCTTCACGTAGTTATATGTGTCGTATGCCTTCGCCGCTTTCAGATCCGCCGCGAAGACTGTGATTCCCATGTCCTTCAGGCGCTCAATGTCGCCGCAAAGATCATCCGTGTACCTGTGCGGCACGCGGTAGACCGCGCTCATCGTGGAGCGGACGGCCTTCGGCTGGTAGATGTCCGCCGTACCCGCGCTCATCAGGATGCCGGTCACGCCGGCCGCCTCCGCGCTCCGGAACATCGTGCCGAGGTTGCCGGGATCACGAATGTCCTCCAGGACGAGCAGGAGGGGGGCGACTGAACCTTTTCCAGATGCCGAATTCGCGCCTGCTGCGCCGGCGCTAAGATCCGCATCCGGATCCCACCCGCCGAGCAGATCTCTCTCTGCATACTCCCGCATCTTCACCGTAAAGATCACGCCCTGCGGCGAGCGGGTGTCGGAGACCTTTTCGAGGAGGCTCTCCGGAATGAGGAAGGCGCGGCAGCCCTCAAGCTTTGCCGCGATGCCGGGATCGTCAGAAAGAAGCTTTTCCGTGAGAAAAACTTCTTCAATAAGCTCCTGCGGCGTGTCTGAAAAAAGTCTGACTCCCTCCGCGGCGTAGGCCCGCTCGCGTTCCCGCTCGCGGTGCTTTTGCTGCAGGGCAGTCAGTCTTTTGATCCGCGGGTTGGCCGCGGAAGTTATTCTCTCAAGATCCATAACCCGAATCACAGAATCTGGCTGACTTCGTACTCGTACGCGGGGATCTCCTTCTGCATGACGAGCGCTTCCTCGATGTCGTAGTCGACGAATTCGCCGTGCTGGTAGCAGACGACGCGGTTGGTCTTGCCCTCCGCGAGGATGTCCGCCGCGTAGGCTCCCATGATGGACGCGAAAAATCTGTCCTTGCAGGTCGGCGAACCGCCGCGCTGCATGTAGCCGAGGATCGTTGCGCGCGTCTCGATGCCGGTCGCCGCCTCGATCCTTCTCGCCATCGACGTGGAGTGCCCGATGCCTTCCGCGTTGATGATGATGTGGTGGCGCTTGCCGCGCTTTCTGCCGGCGATGATGTTGTCGACGAGGCGCTGCTCGTTGTAGTCGTACTTGCCGGGGATGAGGATGTCCTCCGCGCCGTTCGCGATGCCGCACCAGAGCGCGATGTAGCCGGCGTTGCGGCCCATGACCTCGATGATGCTGCACCTCTCATGGGAGGACGACGTGTCGCGCACCTTGTCGATGGCCTCCATCGCGGTGTTGACCGCGGTGTCGAAGCCGATCGTGTAGTCCGAGCAGGCGATGTCGAGATCGATCGTGCCCGGGATCCCGATCGTGTTGATCCCATGTCTCGAGAGCGCGAGCCCTCCGCGGTACGACCCGTCTCCTCCGATGACGACGATGCCGTCGATCCCGTGTTTTCTGCAGATCTCGGCGCCCTTCGCCTGGCCTTCCTCCGTCGTGAACTCCCGGCAGCGCGCCGTGCCGAGGATCGTTCCGCCTCTCTGGATGATGTCCGAGACGCTCTCCCTCTGCATGTCCACGATCTCTTCGTTCAAAAGGCCGGCGTAGCCGCGCTCGATGCCCTTGACCTTCAGTCCTCTGCTCAGCGCCTTGCGCACGACCGCGCGGATCGCCGCGTTCATTCCCGGCGCGTCGCCGCCGCTCGTCAGTACTCCGATGGTTTTGATCTCACTCATATCTCCCGCCGTTCCGGACAGCGCCTTAAAGCCTGCCCACTCCTCGGAAATTTTGTTTGCCGCATACCGCGGTATACTACGCTGAAAAAACCTTTTCGCCCGGAATCCCGGATTTCGGGTCCCGAACAGATACATTTTATATTATTTTATGTGGGTCTACAATCGGGGCCGCATTTACTGCAGCGTCACATTCTCCCGCCCGACCTCCGCCGCAAGCACGTCCAGCAGCGCATCGTCGGCTCGGACGCCCTGTCCGGGCGGCAGCACCTTCCGGCTCCGCGGCTCCTCGATGTAGAGCACGACCTGGTCGCGCCCGCCGTGGTCCTCGATGATCTTCTTCAGCGCCTCCGCGTGCGCCAGATAGTCCTCCGGCGTCGCGAACCGGATCCACAGCCGGTGCGGAATCTGCGCGAAAGGCGTCACACTCTCGCAGATCAGCTTCGCGTCCGCCTCTTCCTCGACAGACACGCGGCCCCGGATCAGGACCTTTTCATCTTCCTCGAGATTCGCGGCGGCCGCCGCATAAGCCTTCGGGAAAACAATTACCTCCACCGATCCGGTCAGATCCTCCAGCGTGACAAACGCCATGACCTGGCTGGTCTTCGTGTACTTGATCTTCTTCTCCGCGACCATGCCGCCGATCGTCACGATCTGCCCGTCGCGCAGGTGCGGCACGCCGGTCTCCTCGTCGAGCACGAAGTCCGCCGCGTTCGCCGTCGTGTGCCTCCGCAGAAACGCCAGATATTCGTCTAGCGGGTGGCCGCTCACGTAGATCCCGAGCACTTCCTTTTCGAAGCCGAGTTTCATCTCCTTCGGGTACTCGCCGATGTCCGGCAGCACCATCTGCATCGCGGTCTTCTCGGTGTCTTCCATCAGGTCGAAAAGCGACATCTGCCCGGACATCGTGTTTTTCCGCTCCTCCTGCAGGTCCTCGAGCATCTTCGTGAAAACAGTCATCATCTGCTTGCGCGTCGCACCGAAGCAGTCGAGCGCGCCGGCTTTGATGAGGTTTTCGATCGCGCGGCGGTTTAAGAGGCCGCGGTCGACCGCCACTCTTGCCAGGAAGTCCTGCAGATCCCGGAACGGCCCGTTCTGGTTGCGCTCTTCCACGATCTCCTCGACGACGCTTCGGCCGATGCTCCGGATCGCCGTCAGCGCGTAGCGGATCCCCCCGCCCTGTACCGAGAATCCCGCCTCTCCTGTCGCCACATCCGGCGGCAGAATGCGGATGCCCAGGCTCCGGCAGGTCAGAATGTATCCCGCGACCTTCGCCGGGAAATCAATGACCGACGTCAAAAGCGCCGCCATAAACTCATTCGGATAGTAATACTTGAGCCACGCCGTCTGATAGGAAACGACTGCGTAGCACGCCGCATGAGACTTGTTGAACGCGTACTTCGCGAAGTCCATCATCGTGTCATAGATGTGCGACGCTACCTCCTCAGAGATGCCGTTCGCAACGCAGCCGGGAACGCCCTCCTCCTCGTTGCCGTAGACGAAGTTGCGGCGCTCCTTCTCCATGACGGCCTGCTTCTTCTTGCTCATCGCGCGGCGCACGAGATCGCTCCGCCCCAGCGTGTAGCCGCCGAGGTCGCGCACGATCTGCATGACCTG
>DJXE01000027.1:0-25515 GCA_002449595.1 Lachnospiraceae bacterium UBA7012 | reverse complement strand
CCTGATAGACGATGCAGCCGTACGTGGGCTCCAAAATCGGTTCCAACTGGGGGCAATCATATGTGATGCCTGCGATATCCTTTTTCCCCCGAATGTATTTGGGAATGAAGTCCATCGGCCCTGGCCGGTACAGCGAAATGCCCGCGGTCAGGTCCTCGATGGACCCGGGCTGCAGCTCCTTCATGAACGACTGCATGCCGCCGGACTCGATCTGGAACACGCCGTCAGTCCGCCCGGTTGCGATCGACGCGAACACGTTCGGATCATCATAGCTGATATCCTCAATGGAAAAGGGGTACCCCGCGGGATTCTCCCGCGGCCTCTCGACGTTTCCGACCGTGGGGATCCGGGGCTCGTTGTCGGGGTAAGCGCCGCCGGCTTCACGGATGGATTCGTTGGCCATCCGCACCGCGTTCTGGATCACGGTGAGCGTCCGAAGTCCGAGGAAGTCCATCTTCAGAAGGCCGAGCTCCTCGATCGCCGTCATCGTAAACTGCGTCGTGACGGAGCCGTCCTGCGCCCTCGCGAGCGGGACGAGGTCCTCGGCGGGCTCGGAGCAGATGACGACGCCGGCCGCGTGAACGGAAGTGTGGCGCGGCATGCCTTCGAGCCTTCTCGACATGTCGAGGAGGCGCTTGATTCGCTCGTCGCCCTCGTAGGCCTGCTTCAATTCCGGATTGGCCACGAGCGCCTTGTCGAGCGTGATGCCGAGCTCATTCGGGACCATCTTCGCAATATTGTCGACAAATCCGTAGGGCAGGTCCATGACGCGCCCGACGTCGCGGATGACGCCGCGCGCCGCCATCGTGCCGAACGTGATGATCTGCATGACGCGGTCTTTGCCGTATTTTGCCGTGACGTAGTCGATGACTTCCTGCCTCCGCTCGAAGCCGAAGTCCACGTCAATATCGGGCATGGAGACGCGCTCGGGATTCAGGAACCGCTCGAACAGCAGGTTGTAGCGGATCGGATCGATGTCCGTGATATGCAGACAGTAGGAAACGACGGACCCCGCCGCCGAGCCTCTGCCGGGGCCGACCGGGATGCCGTTTTCCTTCGCGTAGTTGATGTAGTCCCAGACGATCAGGAAGTAGTCGACGTAGCCCATGTTCCGGATCGTGGTGAGTTCGTACTGCATGCGGTCGCGGATCCGGCCGTCGTCATCAGGATAGCGCTCGGCAAGACCCTTTTCACACAAATAACATAAGTACGTCCATGAGTCGAAGCCTTCCGGCACGTCGAACTGCGGCAGGCGCGTGTGGCCAAACTCGATCTCGACGTTGCAGCGGTCCGCGATGCGCTGGGTGTTGTGGATCGCCTCCGGCGCGTAGGGGAAGAGCATCGTCATCTCTTCCTCGCTCTTGACGTAGAACTGGCCGCCCGGGTAGCGCATGCGGTTTTCGTCGCTGAGCTTTTTGCCGGTCTGGATGCAGAGCAGGATGTCGTGCGGCTCGCTGTCCGAAGGCTCCGTGTAGTGCACGTCGTTTGTCGCGATGAGCGGGATCCCGAGGCGCCGCGACATGCCGACGAGCGCCTGGTTGACGCGCTTCTGGTCGTCGTAGCCGTGGTCCTGCAGTTCCAGGAAGAAATTGCCTTCTCCGAAGCATTCCTGATAGCGGAGTGCCGCTTTTTCGGCCTCCTCAAACTGTCCGCGCACGATATCGCGCGCCAGCTCGCCCGCGAGGCAGGCGGACGTCGCGATGAGCCCCTCGTGATACTGCCGCAGCAGGTCCATGTCCACGCGCGGCTTGTAGTAGTAGCCCTCCGTGAAGGAGCGGCTCACGATCTTTGAGAGGTTTTCGTAGCCTTTGTTGTTCTCTGCGAGCAGGATCAGGTGGTAATAGCGGTCCTCGGACCGGTTCTGCTCCCTGTCAAAGCGCGACCCCGGCGCCACATAGACTTCGCACCCGATGATGGGCTTGATTTCCGCTGCTTTACAAGCTTTGTAGAAATCGATCACGCCGTACATGACGCCGTGGTCCGTGATGGCGCAGCTGTCCATGCCGAGCGCTTTCACGCGCTTCACATACTCGGATATCTTGTTTGCCCCGTCCAGGAGCGACCACTCCGTGTGGACGTGAAGATGGCAGAAAGACATGGGGTTCCTCCTATGGGTGTGAGGATGCGAGGGCTTCCGCAATGGCGAGGTCCTCAGGGGTTGTGACCTTGATGTTGCTGTAAGAAGCTTCAATTAATTTCACGGGGTGATCTGTTGAAAGTTCCACGATCATTGCGTCATCCGTGATCGGAATGCCGCGCGCTGCGTACTCTTCCGCATGTTCCGTCACTGCTGCGTATGCGTCAGTGATGAGCTTTCGCTCGAACACCTGCGGCGTCTGGATGATCCAGACGTGGCTCCGGTCCGGCGTCTGTGCGACGATCCCGTTTTCATCCGTGATCTTAACCGTATCCTTCGACGGCATTCCCGCGACGCACGCGCCGCACTCTTTTACCGCCTCATAGAGCCTTCTTATCGAATCCTCATCGATAAACGGCCTTGCTCCATCATGAATAAACACATAGTCACACGGCCACTCGATTGCCTGCAGGGCGTTATTCACAGAATTGTACCGCTCTCTCCCGCCCGGGACGACTGCGCGGATCTTGCATTCCTTTATCGACTCGCCAAATCCTTTTCTTAGCTCCTCGCGGAACCGTGCGACATCTTCTTCTGGCACGACGAGCACGATATCTGTGATCAGGGTGCTTTTCTCAAATGTATCGAGGCAATACTTGTAGAGCGGCTTTCCTGCAATCTCAAGATACTGCTTCGGCGTCCCTGTCTTCATCCTGCTTCCGCGGCCCGCCGCAAGGACGACCGCCGTATTTCTTATCTCCGATGCACTTGTCAACGGCTTGCCCTCCCTTCTCTGCCAACAGCCTATCTCTCAGCCGATACCTCTGCTGCATTTCGCAGCTATTTTCGTGCATTTCGAGGCTCTTGTTTTATATTTACGGTCCTATCAATTCCTCACAAGATTTAGACCGTAATTCTAAACTTCGATCGATACCACGCCGGAAGTTTTACGGCATTATCGTGGCTTTCTTTAATTTGTGCCGTAATCCCAAGTTTCAAATTAGAATTCCCCGGAAATTACCTCTCCCCAAGCCGCAGCCCAGGCACAGCATTCAAATCCAGGCCAGCGAAGCTGCCCGCAAGGTACTCATAGTACCCGGCGCAGGCGATCATCGCGGCATTGTCTGTGCAGAGGATCGGCGGCGGGCAGAAGAATTCTATGCCCCGCTTCTCGCAAGCTTCCTTCATCTGCGCGCGCAGGCTTGAGTTGGAGGCTACGCCTCCGGCGAGCGCGAGCTTCTTGAAGTGGTATTCCGACGCGGCCTGCACGGCGTGCGTCACGAGGACGTCGACGACGGACTGCTGGAACGAAGCTGCAAGGTCGGGAACGTTCACGATCTCGTGCTTCATTTCTTTTTCATTGAGGTAGTTCAGAACGGCGGACTTGAGGCCGCTGAAGCTGAAGTCATAGACGGAATCGCCCACCTTCCCGCGCGGAAAACGAATCGCCGTCGGATTGCCATCCCGCGCCGCTTTATCGATCTTGGGGCCGCCGGGGTAGCCGAGGCCGACCGCGCGCGCAACCTTGTCAAACGCCTCGCCCGCCGCATCATCCTGCGTCATCCCGAGGATGCGGTACTTGCCGTAGCCCTCGACGAGCACAAGATGCGTGTGGCCGCCGGAAACGATGAGGCACACGAAGGGCGGCTCGAGTTCCGGAGCGGCGATGTAGTTGGCGCTGACGTGTCCCTCGATGTGGTGCACGCCGATGAGCGGGATCCCGGTCGCGAAGCTCATCGCTTTCGCGGCGCTGACGCCGATCAGGAGCGGGCCGACGAGGCCGGGGCCGTAAGTCACGGCGATCGCGTCCATGTCGGTGAGCGTCTTGCCGGCGTCGGTGAGTGCTTTGCGGATCACCTGGTTGATGCGCTCCGTGTGCTTGCGCGAGGCGATCTCGGGAACGACGCCGCCGTAAAGTGTGTGAATGTCGATCTGGGACGAGATCTCGTTTGAGAGCACGGTGCGGCCGTTTTTCACGACCGATGCCGCGGTCTCGTCGCAGCTCGATTCAATTCCCAGAATAAAAATGTCTTTATCAGGCATGTGAAAGCCTCTCAATTTATGATTCTCCCGGGAGTGTTCCCGGGGCTTATTAATTATGTTACTTGTCACTTCGGAATGCGGATGCTCTGCCTCGCGAATTACCGTAGAATGCAAATGCTCTACCCTGCGTATCACTTCGGAAAGCGAGTGCTCACTCCTTCCCGTCCTGATCTTCAAATCTCAGCACCGTCGTCTTCCCGTCCTTCCCCGGAAAGCTGTTCGGGAAGATCTCCCGCACATCCCCCATAAACTCATCCGCGCGGATCAGCGACGGACTGAAGTGCGTGAGCCACATCTCCTTCACCTGCGCCTTCTTCGCCAGCTCCGCCGCCTCGCAAAACGTCATGTGCCGGTGCTCCCTGGCTTTGGCGATCTTGTCCTTTTCGCCGTACATGCCCTCGCAGATGAACAGGTCCGCCCCCTCCGCGAAGCGCACGATCGAGTCGCACGGCCGCGTGTCCGTCGTGTAGGTGAGCTTCAGCCCGCGGCGCGGCGCCCCCATCACCTGCTCCGGCACGAACGTCCCCGCCTCCGTCTCCACCGTCTCCCCGCGCTGGAGCCTGCCCCAGAGCGGCTTCGGGATTGCGAGCGCCTCAGCTGCCGCCGGATCAAATTTCCCTTTCCGATCCAGCGAAAAGCTGTACCCATAGCAAATCACATTATGATTCACCCGGAAGGCATCGATGTGCAGGTCCGGCAGGTTCGGGAACTCGAAGCGGTTCTCCTGCCCGCTGAGCTCAATGAACCGAATCTCAAACGGAAGCTCCGGCGCAATGGCACGCAGCGCGGTCACGACGCGCTCGAGACCTTTCGGGCCGATCATCGTGAGCGGTTCCGTCCGCTCGGCATTGCCCATCGTGAGCAGCATGCCCGGCAGCCCGGAAATGTGATCCGCATGATAGTGCGTAAAAAGCATGTAGTCGATCGGCTTGGGGCTCCATCCGCGCTTTTTCAGCGCGACCTGCGTCCCCTCCCCGCAGTCGACAAGAATGCTGCTGCCGTTGTAGCGAACGAGCAGTGATGTCAGGTATCTGTAAGGCAGCGGCATCATTCCGCCGCAGCCAAGCAGGCAAACGTCTAGCATATGCAGGATGTCCTTTTCTAGATTTCGGATGGCCTTCGCCACATGATGAGTGCGTCCTCTTTCGGCTCTTCATAGAAGCCGGGGCGGACGCCCTCCGTGCGGAAGCCGAGATGTTCGTAAGTGCGGATCGCAGGCACATTTCCTGCACGAACTTCGAGCGTGAATTCCGCGACTTCCTGCTGCGCTGCTTCTGCGATCAGCACTTCCAGCATTCTTCGCGCAATCCCGAAGCCCCGGTGCTCAGGAAGCACGGCAACATTTGTGATCTCGCCGCAGCCTGCAATCCTTCTGACGCCGCAGGTGCCGACGATCACCGCGCCCTCATCCACTTCCGCCACGTAATAATCAGCATATGGAAGAAGCAGCGTCGCGCGGTACACGTCTTCCGACCACGGCTCAGAAAAGCAGATACGCTCAATCTCAAGAACTTGCGGCAGATCGTCCGCTGTCATTCGCCGTACGTGGATCATGACTGTGAAGTCCCCGCAGCCTCGCTGGCTGTTGCATGTCCTTCGCTTCCGACAGCCTCGCCGGTCGCGCTCTGTTCCGCCGCGCCCTTTTCTTCGGCTTCGGTTGCCGCGCTCTGTTTTGCTACAGCTTTCTCTTCCGCCGCGGCTTTCTCTCTCGCTTCTGCCGCCGCGCGCTCGCGCTCCGCCTGGGACAGGCGCAGATACTCCGGCCGGAAATCATCCGCCAACACAAAGCAAGCTTCTCCCTGCTCGTTCCATTTCTGCATCGCGAGGGCCGCTACCGCTGCCGCGCGCTGTCTCGCAAGGTGCGCCGGCGCAAAGGAATACGGCACGCGCATCAACTCTTTCAGCCGTTCGCGGAAGACCGGCACGCCGTCGCCAAGGAAGATCACCTTCTCAGGACGAAGCTCATTGATCTTCTCCGCGATCTCATCGATGCTGACCGCACACTGCGGAAGAACTGTGATCATGCGGGGTTCTTTCAGGAAGGATTCCTGCGCCGAATCATTCGACGATCCCGCGCCCGCTCCGTCTGCTTCCGCTGCTTCCGCGCTCTGAACAGCACCTGCTGCCGCGTCGCCGCTCTCCCACCGGAAAAGCCCCGTATACGTCTGCTGCCTGCGCGCGTCCATGAGCGGGCAGACAAGCGCGTCCGTCCCATACAGATTGTAGGCGATCGCATCGACCGTAGGCACCGGAATCAGTGGTGCGTTCAGCGCAAGGCCGAGTCCCTTCGCCGTCGCCGCGCCGATCCGAAGTCCCGTGAAAGACCCCGGCCCGCCGGAAAGCGCGATCGCATCCACCGTATCAAGCTCCATTCCGAGCATCGTCCGCACCTCATCCATCATCGGAACAAGGCTCTGTGAGTGCGTCTTCTTATGCTGAATATTGTAATCCGCCGACAGGATCTCTCCGTCGAGCACCGCGCATCCCGCAACGAGGCCGGATGCCTCAATGGCTAATATCTTCATCTCTCTGTCTTCTTTCCTGTTTCTGACCGTGGAACCTTTTGGTCCGCAGATAATCATTCTCTGCTGTTCCTCACAGACCAGCTTCTCTCATATTCTAGTACTCCGATCAGTTGTTCTCCGGCTGTACTATCGTAATTCTTCGAAAGTCGAGCCCACGCGAAAGATCCTTCTCGATCTTCACGCGAATGGTCTCCGGCGGCAGCAGCTCCGCGATCTGGTCCGCCCACTCGATGAGGCACACCGCGTCGGAGCCGAGGTACTCGTCGAGGCCGACCTCCCACATTTCCTCCGGATCCTCGATGCGATACACGTCAAAATGGCACAGCCGCAGCCGCCCGCTGTCGTACATCTGCATGATCGTGAAGGTCGGCGAATTCACTTTCTCCGTGACGCCAAGTCCTTCCGCAAATCCCTTCGTGAAGACGGTCTTGCCCACGCCGAGATCTCCATCCAATGCATAGATCTGCCCCGGCTTAGCCACTCTTCCGAGCTCGTATCCGGTCTTCCGGGTATCCTCACTGCTGAAACTCTCAAAAACTGTATTATTCATACGAAACCAAATTAATCATCCAACTATCGCCGCAATCGCCAGCCTCATATGCAGCCTCACGCAAGCATAACCAGCGCATTTGGCTTTATCGCCAGCGTAAAAGAAGTCTGCCGCCGGAGTCCGGCGACAGACATATTCTACCATATTCACGAGCGGACCTGTTACGATCGCTCACTCATGCCGCAGCGCCTCGATGGGACTCAGGCGGGCGGCCTTGCGTGCCGGGTAGATTCCGAAGAAGATGCCGACCGCCGACGAAAACAGCACCGTCACCAGCACCACCATCGGACTGATGGAGGCTTCGAAGCCGATGACTCTGCAGATGATGTTGGCCCCGAGGAATCCAATGATGATGCCGATGATGCCGCCCAGCGAAGTGATGATGGCGGCCTCAGCGAGGAACTGCGTGAGGATCGAGCCGGTCCGGGCGCCGAGGGATTTGCGGATGCCGATCTCGCGCGTCCGCTCTGTGACGGAGACGAGCATGATGTTCATGACGCCGATGCCGCCGACGAGCAGCGAGATCGCCGCAACCAGCGCGATAAATGTGGTGATCGTGTTCATGATTCCGTTCATCTGGCTCTCGACGTCCGCGAAGCTCTGCATCCGGATCGCGCCCTTGCCCCGCAGGCCGAGGCGGTTCGAGAGAAAGAGCACGCTCTTCGCCGCGACGTCGGACACGTACTCCGGCTCGGCGTAGATATACATGCCGTTAAACGTCTCCGTGTCAAAGCCGAAATACTGCCCCACCACCGAGTACGGCAGCTCGAGCTCGATCATGTCCGTCCCCTCGAGCTGGCTGATGAACTGCGAGGAGGAATCCTGTCGGATGCCGATAATGCGCAGCGGGCAGCTGACGCCGAGCGCGTTCAGTTCCACCTGCATGCCAATGACGTCAGCAGAGCCGAAAAGCTTTTTCGCATCACTCTCATGCATAATGCAGACGGGGGTGACCCGCTCCACGTCGAGGTCGGTGTAGTAGCGCCCTTCGATGATTGGATCGGACATGCCCAGATCCATGTCCGGACTGCCGCCGTCAGCGTAGCACCGGAGGTCCGACTTGCGGCTCGTGACGGTTCCCACGAGCGAAATGCTGGGCTGCCATGCGCCCGCGACGTGCTCGACGTTTTCCTTCACGGCTTCGATGTCCGCCTGCGTGAACTCCTTGCCCGACTCCTGGTCCGAAATGGAGACATAGATCTGCCCGCCGGCAATGGAATTCAGCTCCCCGCTCACGGAATTGTGCAGGCCGTTGCCGACGGAAATGATCATGATCACGGACGCAATGCCGATGATGATGCCGAGCATCGTGAGGATCGATCTTCCTTTATTGTGCCTGATGTTCATCAGGGCGATTTTTATGTATTCGACGATCTGTCCCATGCGTTCGCTTCTCAGCCCGCCTCCTCCTCCGGAATCGGCGTCACTGCATTCTCTTCAGACGTGTCTTCGGAATCCTGCGACTCCTCAGAGCCCTCCTGCGCCGGCGCCGCAGCACTGCTCTCGAACTGATCCGCAGGAATCGCTGTCACCGCGCCGCCTTCCTCGACGCCCACCGGAATTTCTTCCGCCACGAGCTCGCCCGCGGAAAGTCCCTCCGAGATCTCGATCATGGATTCCGACATGAGGCCGACCGTGATGGGGCGGCGGTGGATGAGGCCGTTTTCCACGACGTACACAAAGTCTCCGTCGGTATCAGTGTTGACGTATTCGTAAGGCAGCACGATGGCGTCCTTCGCGGTGCCGATCTCGATCACGTTGTTGGCCTCGACGCCGAGGATCACGCTGCTGTTCGGGTTCTTCAGAGTGATCTGCGCGGCGACGACTGGCACGTTGTTGCTGTTGCGCGTCGCGGTGCCGGAGATCCTGCTCACTTCGCCCTCGAAATCCTCGCCCGCGATCGTCACGACGACGTGCT
Organism: Lachnospiraceae bacterium UBA7012; assembly: GCA_002449595.1. GTDB lineage: Bacteria > Bacillota > Clostridia > Lachnospirales > Lachnospiraceae > CAG-791. The sequence continues at coordinate 16,402 of DJXE01000027.1, read as the reverse complement.
GGCCCTCGCGGATCCTGCTGAGGTCGTTCTTTGTGATCTGGATCTCGACGCGGACATCCTCCGTGCTCGCGATGGTCATCAGCTCGGTCCCCTGCTGCACGGTCTGGCCTTCCACGACGCTGGTCTTCGTGACGACGCCGTCAAATTCGGCGACGACGCCCGTCTGCGCCTCCGTGACCGACGAGATCGTGTCCTCCGCCGACAGCACGTTCTGCTGCTGGTTTGCGGAGAGCGACTGCTTCGCGCCGGCGTTCAGCGTTCCCGCCTCGCCGGAAGACTTCTTCGCATCCATTTCGGACTTCTCGGTCTTAAGGTCGCTCAGGAGCTGCTGCATGTCATTGACGTTCGTCTTCCAGTCGGCGACTTCCTGGTCGTTCTGCTGCGCGTAGGAATTCTCCTGCACGAGCAGCTGCAGTTTCTGGTATTCGTCCGTTCCGGGCGTCGCCTCGATCAGTGCTTTCTGCAGCTCCATGCCCGTCGCTGCCATGCGGCGCTGCTTTTCCTCGATCATGATGTTGTACTGGTCGATCGTCTCCTGTACCGCCCAGATCTCCTGCTCGAGCTGGGGCAGCCTCGCGTTCGCCTCGGCGAGGTCCGCCGAGCTCTTCGCGTCCTTGGTCATCGAACTGCTGTAATCGCCGTTGGCGGCCGACTCCTTGAGCTCCGCCTGCGTCTTCGTGAAATCAAGCCTCTCCGTCGAAAACGTCAGCAGCGTCTGCCCCTCCGTCACGTGGTCGCCTGCCACAACCGCCAGCGACTCAACCGGCACCGAAACGCCTGAGAAATACGTCTTCTCCTCACCCGTCACGACCGTACCGCTGATCTGCACCGACTGCACGATATCCTGCTTGTCCACGGTGTAGACCGCGACGGCGGCCGGTCCTCTTGCCGCATTCAGCCTGTATAATATGAAAAGCACTGCCCCTACGGCCAACACAGCTCCAAGCACGAAGGGCCAGATCTTCCGCTTTTTCCGCCGGTTCTTTCCCCTTGCGCCTCTTCCGCCGCGTCTGCTGCTTCTGTCTTCAGCCCACCTTCTGCCCTCTTCCTTGTCTTCCTGATCCGGCAGATTCTTCCGGAAAGAGTCCAGAACGTCATCCGTGCGTGTCTCGACGGCCTCGGTCTCGTTCAAGGCTTGCTCTTCCTGTTTCCCGCTGTCCAGGCTGTCCAGGTCAACGATCTCAAGATTATCTTCACTCATATCTGTGTTTCCTCAGCTGTATGGTTATCTTCGCCGTACGGTACGAAGGCATCGTTCATCACGTCGCTCACAATATGGCCGTCGCTGATCGTCACGATACGGCGCGCCTTCGCGGCGACTTCGGGATCGTGCGTGATCAGGATCACGGTTCGTCCCTCCGCGTGGAGCTTCCGAATGACGTTGATGATATCGCGGCTCGAGCCGGAATCGAGGTTGCCCGTCGGCTCGTCGGCAAGGATCACCGGCGGCGCCTGCGCGATCGCGCGCGCAATTGCGACGCGCTGCTGCTGGCCGCCTGACATTTCCGCCGGGAGGTGCGATTTGCGCTGGCCGAGTCCCACACGCTCCAGCGCCCGGTTCGCGAGCTCCAGACGCTCTCTCCTCGGGACGCCGCGGTAGATCAGAGGCAGCTCGACGTTTTCCAGCGCTGTCAGGGATGCGATCAGGTTGAATCCCTGAAAGACAAATCCGATTTCCTGGTTCCTGATGTCGGAAAGCTCATTGTCCGACAGGTTCGAGACGTCCTCCCCGTCGAGGAAATACTTGCCGCTCGTCGGCACGTCAAGGCAGCCGAGCATATTCATGAGCGTCGACTTGCCGGAGCCGGACTGCCCGATGATCGCGACGAATTCCCCCTCGTCCACCTTCAGGCTCACGTGGTCCAGCGCGCGGACTTCGCCGTCGCCTTCTCCTTCGTTATAAATTTTGGAAAGATCAACGATCTCAACCAGTGGCCGCATACAGCCTCTTTTCCTTTCCGAAAACGATTCAGCAATTAAAAAACAGTATAAAACAGGCTCCGTCTGCACGCAAATTAAAACATCTTAAGTCGCTCCGGTATGGCGTCGTCCGGCTTGTTCCGGCGGAGATTACCATTTAGAATGGAAGTATGAAATCAGCCGCGCCGGTTCATATCCCGACAGCATCGGTTCATGCCCCGGCAGCGGCGCCTACAGACAGGTCAAAGGGGGATAAAAATGGCACAGAATACCTATTGCAATCCGCTGAATATCAAGGAGATCGGCGATCCGTTCGTCCTCAGGGCTTCCGACGGGCACTACTATCTGTACGCATCGACGGGCAGCGTTCCGGACGGCTTCTTCGTCTGGAAGAGCGACGACATGGTCAACTGGGAAAACCTCAGCTACTGCTACCGGGCAGATGAGACCGCCTGGGGCGAGCGGGATTTCTGGGCTCCGGAATGCTATGAAGTGAACGGCAAATTCTATTTCATGTACAGCGCGCACTATAAGGTCAATCCGAACAACGAGGAGGAGAACTACTGCCTCGGCTGCGCGGTGGCTGACAGCCCGACCGGGCCTTTTAAGGATCTGACACCAGGAAAACCTTTTCTCCAGATGCCGTATGCGATCATCGACGTCGACCTGCTCCGGGACGATAAAGGCAATGTATTTTTCGATGAGGACGGGAACATCACGCTCTACTATTCCCGCTGTTGCTACAAGCACAAAGTAGGCCCTTACGAGGAATCCCACATCTACGCCGTCAAGGTCGCGCCGGACTTCTCAGAAGTCATCGGCGAGCCCGTCTGTGTGCTTAAGCCCGATCAGGAATGGGAAGGCCTGTCCGCGCCGACGACCGGCAGGCGCTGGTGCGAGGGCCCGCTGACTCTGGTGCACGACGGCAAGGTCTACATGATGTATTCCGGCAATTTCTTCAAGGAAAGATACTACGCGATCGGCTGCGCGGTCGCGGACGATCCGATGGGTCCGTTCGTCAAGTATGAAGACAACCCGATCATGCACGACGACTTCCCTCGTGTCTCCGGCCCCGGCCACAACTCCGTCGCCTGGACACCCGACGGAAAAGAGATGTTCATCGTCTATCACATCCACACTGCGTCCGACGAGGGCGGCTTCAACCGGCAGGTCTGTATCGACCGCATGGGCTGGGATGAGAACGGCAAACTCTGGTGCGACGGGCCGACGACCACGCCGCAGCCGGCGCCTTCCGGAACATTCTGATCGTTCCTGTCGGCCGGTAAAACCTCTCATCAATAAAATCAGCGGTTCCCGCTGAGGATCAGATCCTGATCTCAGCAGGTCCCACTGTCAACAGGGGCGGTATATATGATCTTTATCTGGAGCTGTCACTCAGCGAAAGCGGCAGCTCCAGTCCGTTTTCTTCAAGCAGTTCTTTGTCGCGCAGGATCTCCTCCGCCTTTCCGTCGCGGATGATCCTCCCGCCGCTCATCAGGATCACGCGCTCACAAGTGTCTCTGATGAAGTCCAGGTCATGGCTCGCGATGAGCTTCAGGTGGTCGAATTCATTTATGATGTGGATCAGATTCCTGCGGTTGCGCGGATCGAGCGCGACCGACGGCTCGTCCATCAGAATGATGTCCGGCGTCATCGACAGGATCGTGGCGATCGAAGCCAGCTTTTTCTCGCCGCCGGAGAGCTTGTAGACGGCCTTGTCCCGCAAATGCGGAATGTGGACCTTCTCGAGGGCGGCGGTGACACGCTTTTCTACCTCGTCCTCAGGAAGCCCGTAATTGCGCGGCGCAAACGCCACGTCCTCGCCGACCGTCGTCATGAACAGCTGCGCGTCCGCATCCTGAAACACATAGCCGATCTTTTCGCGGATCTTTGGGAGAGTCCTTTTCTCAAGCGGGACTTCGCTGACCCGAATGCTCCCGGTGAACCCGAGGTCCAGCCCCACAAGGAGCTTCAGCAGCGTCGACTTGCCCACGCCGTTTGCGCCGATCAGGCCGACCGCCTCGTTCTCCCCGACATGAAAACTGATATCCTGCAGCACGGGAACCCCGCCCTCATACGAGAACGACAGCCCCTCAACGTCAATGTGGATGTGGCTCATCCGCTCACCTCACAAACAGCCCGCCGACCCATTCCGTCACCGGGAAAGACCTTATGACCACAAACACCGCTGTCCAGCCCGCAAGCCACAGCAGGTCCGTCCGCCGCTGCGCGTTCGCTGCCCGGCCGTGATCATAATTCGTGCCATCCATCTGCTTTGCGCCGGCCTTCCGGCCCGCGCCATCCTTCTTCTCCGCGCCAGTCTGCCGGTCCTCTCCTGCCGGAAATTCCCCGTTGAACCCGCGGATGCACATGCTCTCATACAGCACGCCGGCGCGGTCCATGCTCCGCAGCAGCATCTGCCCGAGGAGCGGCCCCCACGCCTTAAACGCGACGCCCTTCTGCCCCGGCGCGCGCAGGCTGTACGCCTGCGTGATGCGGTTCGCCTCCGCGAGCAGCACCGTGACGTAGCGGTAGATCAGCAGAAGCTCCGTGACGATGATCTTCGGCACGTGGATCATGCGCAGGGCGCGGCAGAGTTTTTCGATCGGGGTCGTGATGATCAGCAGGTAGGACGCGAGCACGGTCAGAACGCCCTTCATCATCAGCGTGATCATCGAGAGCACGCCGCCGCTCACGACGAGCGACCCGATGCGCAGCGCCTCACTCCGGTCGAAAAACGGATTCAGAATGCCGACCATGCACACGAGCGGCAGCACGATCCGCAGCCGCTTCAGGCAGCCGGCGAACGAGATCTCTCCCACCGTGAACGCAACCAGCGGATAGACCGCCATGCACATAATCCCCGCCAGCTGATACCGCGAAAACGACACCGTCAGCGCAATATACAAAATCGTCAACACTAACTTGACCAGTGGATGAAGCCTGTTCATCCACTGGTCCTGATTTGCCGCTGTATCGATCGACCGGATCTCTCCGATCGCGTTGCCGATTCTGTTGTCCATTAATGTACCGGGTTCCTCCGGCTGCTGCGCAGCCCGGAAGGGAATGTCATCTCAGACGCTGTTCTCTTGCACTGCATGCGGTCCTTAAGATGACAGCGTCTGTAATTCTTATTCATTATGCGGTCTGCCGCTTCCTGCCCCTGAACAGCCGGAAGAGATAGCAAGCTCCGACACAGAGCAGCAGCACGAGCGCTGCGCCGACGATACCTGATACTGTCGTTCCCATCGCGCTCTCGGATCCCTTGAATGCGTAGTCAGGCAGGAAGGACGTCGCCTCCTGGATGCCCGCGGCCGCTTCGTACGCGCCACCGGCTGCCTCTAACTCGGCTGTGCCGGCGACCTTTTCCATCGACCACTCGAGGCCGTCCGGGAATGCCGACGCGAACAGGGACAGGACGCCGCCGATCACCGCAGCTGCTGCCGCGAGAATGCCAAGTGTCTTTTTGTAAGAAAAGCGTCCTTCCGCCGCCGAGGCTTCTCCGACGCCCCAGAGCAGTTCCGGTCTCGCCTCGTAGACGAAGCAGAGCACCGCCGCCGTGATCAGGCCTTCCACAAGGCCGATCGCCAGGTGGATCGGCTGCATCGTCGCGAGGAATGCGCTGAACGGCAGCTCCGTGATCCCGGAAAGCAGCGTCTCAATTGTAACAGAGAATGCGCCGAGCTGCAGCGTCAGGATGCAGCCCAGGATCGACGCGATCGTGATCTTTTTCTTATCAGCGCCCTTCGCCATGATCGGCTTCCAGATGAGCAGCGCGCCGACGAAACATCCGTAGAATGCCATGTTCCAGACGTTGCAGCCGAGCGCCAGAAGGCCCCCGTCCGCAAAGAACAGGCATTGGATCAGCAGGACTCCTATCATCGTCAGGAATCCCGCCCACGGTCCGAGCAGGGCCGACAGCATCATGCCTCCGCACAGGTGCCCGGACGAACCGGTCCCCGGAATCGTGAAGTTGATCATCTGCGCCGCAAACACAAACGCGCCCATGACGCCCATCACGGGTATCTTCTTCTCGTCGTTTTCGATCCTGACTCTCTGGATCGACCAGCCTGCCGCCGCCACAGACAGCGCGCCCATCGTCGCCGCCACGCCTGTTGAGACCAGTGCATCCGCCATGTGCATGATGTGTTCCCCCTTTATCCTCTGTTCTTTATGAGCGACAGTCTTTGCAGCGCTTCTTTATATGGCTGATATTGCAACGCCCGTCGCCATCTTTGCTGCACTGCTGTCGCCGCTTCATTACTTTATCATGTTAAAGATTATCAGAACAAATAACCCCCCGGAAGCCTCCGGGGGGGTTATAAATTGATCTTTTTTCTATGAACTCCTCACCCCGCAAACATCACTCCATCAAACATCTCCTCGAGTTCAACGCCATTCACGCTGTACGGCCAGCCATACTCCTCATCCGACTCCTGGTAGATGCGCACCATGGTCCCGTCTTCCGTCTCGGCGTCGCAGAAGGTCTCCATGTCGGTGTAGCGGATGATGACCTTGTCGCCGCGCCTGACGTCGCAGGTCTTGCCGGTGACTTTGCCCTCGCTGTCGACGCAGTCAAACGTCGTCGCTTTCTTCAGCGTCAGCGTGAAGTCCGAGCCGGTCTCCCAGCGCTCCTGCGTCGGCTCCGGCATGCCGTCGTCGCCGACCCTGCTCGGCCTCGACACGAAGAGCGTGCTCAGCACATTGGACCTCGAAGAGACGCGGAACGCCTCCGGATCCGTCATCTGCCCGATCAGCCGTCCCTCGAAATCTTCGTCCGGAATCATCCTGAAGGCAGGCTCGATGCCGCCGGCGGCGGAGCCGATGAGCTTCGCCTTCCTGCCGTTCAGGTCGTAGACGTAGGTCTCTTCCCAGTCGTTTTCTTCCATGCACACGACGTACAGATAGCACAGCCCGTCCTCTGTGCGCACCAGCATCGGCCGGAAGTCGAAAACCCAGTTCCAGCTGTCATCCGTGTACTCTCTCCCGTTCAGGCGGATCGTGATTCCGCTCATGACGCCGTTCTGCCAGTCCTCTTCGTCCTGGTACGACAGGACCTCGAGCTCGTCCGTCTCGCCCACGCCGTCGCGGTCAAACCTGACGTCCTCGTACTCCTTGAAGTTCAGGACAAAGCCCTTTTCCGTCCCCTCATATGCATCGCTGAACAGCTCCGGATACTCGTCGAAGAGGATCGTCACCTGCTGTGCGCCGGCCGCATATGCCGCGAGTGCATACGGATTGAAGAAAAAGGTTACCCCCTGCGGATCCAGTACCCAGGTATACGCGACTTTATAGTCGTCCTCATAGTCGACCTCGGCATCGGGGTCCGCGTCGACGCTGTAGTGCTCCATGTATCCTTCCAGGTCGAACCAGAGCTCATACCCTGCTTCCGTTTTGTCGTAGGCTTCTCTCAGCTCTTTGGTCACTGCTTCCCGCAGCGCGTCGTCATTTTCCGACGGGATGAGATCCGTGAGTTCGATCACACGGCCCTTTTCCACGTCAAAGCTCGTCCCGTAAAAGCCGCTGTACCCGTGCGCGCCGCCGCCATACCAGTCCGTCACGCGGACGAAACTGAAGACGTCCTCGTCGCACCGGCGGATGTTGATCGTCTCCTTGTCCGTGTACGCGCCGTAGAACGGATAGCCTTCTTCCTTCATCGTGGCGATCTCTGCCCGCATATCTTCCAGCGTGTCGTCCGCGAGCCGGACTCTGCTCCTGTTGTATCTGTCCAGCGCCCGCTTCAGCTTCGGATATGCTTTCGCGGACGCCTCCGGCATCTCCAGCTCCGCGTAGTCCAGGTCGAGCGTCTGCCTGTTTTCGCCCTCGATCTCTTCCCACTCGCTCTCGTAGTACTGGTGGATGTAGACCTGCGGCGCGAGGTCTTCGGCGGAATCCGTTTCCTCCTTCTCCGCTTTCTTCGGTGCTGTCGTCAGCGCGTAGGCGGGCAGCGCGCTGCCGGCGGCGCCTGCAAGTATGACGGCCGCGGCGCTCGCTGCCAGAAGGCGCCTCAAAACAGCTTTCATTCTTATATTTTTCATCACGGCTCTCTCTCCTTTCCGCTGTGAAATCATGCTTCTTTATTGATCCGAGCTGCGTTCCGGTGTGCAATAGCACTTTTTCTTGATCCAAGCCCCCCTGCATCACTCCTGCGCCGGATTCACCCCATAAGTTGAAAACTTACCGCCCAGAAGGTATCATGAAACAAAACAGCCAGTTTCCATAATAATTAAGAAGACTTCTGATACCATTATAAGATATTGGAGCCGCGCAAAACATACCGGCTTCAAATAATAACAGCAACCCGGCTTCCCACGAAGCCATCCAGATACGGAGTATTCTCTGCATATGAATCTGCTCTCATCCATCCTTGGCAGGCTGCCCGGCCGCGGGAAAAGCACTTCCCCCGCAGCCGACGGCGATCTCGAAGGCATCAGCCTCTTCCACAAACTGAACTACATTTTTGACAAAAAGCAGAAGCGCCAGTTCCTCCTGCTCGGCGTCATGATCCTGATCGGCGGCCTGTTCGAGACGCTCGGCGTCTCCATGCTGCTTCCGGTCGTGCAGATGATCACGGACCCCGCCGAAATGCAGAAGAAGATCGCCGGCGTCCCGCTGCTCGGCACCGTGCTGGACCGCCTGGGCCTCCGCTCCATCTCGCAGCTCACGATTCTGCTGCTCGCGGCGCTGATCTGCATCTACATCATAAAGAACCTCTATCTCGTATTCATGATCCGACGCCAGAACACCTTTATCACCTATGCGAGAAATGACATGATCAGCCGCGTCATGCGCGAGTTCCTGAACCGCCCTTACGAGGAGTACCTCGCGGCGGACATTCCCACGGTCTTCCGCCTGACGGACAGCGATATTCCGCAGCTTTTCGCGCTTGTGCTCTCGCTCCTGCAGCTGATGACCGAGCTGGTCGTCTCCTTCTTCCTCTGCATGGTGCTGATCGTGATCAACTGGCAGATGACGTTTTTCATCGTTGCGGTCTTTGGGGTGATGACGCTGATCAACTCGAAGGTGCTCAAGCCCAGGCTCAACAAGATCGGCAAAAAGAATCAGGACATCGCCTCCCGCATCGCGAAATGGCGCATCCAGGCGATCTACGGCCTGAAGGACGTCAAGGTGCTGAACCGCCAAGACTTCTTCATCCGCAATTACTATGAGAGCGGCCGCATCGGTGCGGACCTCGCGCGCAACTACGCCGTGCTGAACAATCTGCCCCGGCTCATGATCGAGGCCGTGTTCATGTCGTCGATCCTGCTTTTCATCATTCTGTACATCGCGAACGGCGGCCAGGTCGCGACGCTCGCCTCCCAGCTCATCGCCTTCGCGGTGGCGGCGGTCCGCATCATGCCCAGCGCAAACCGCATCAACACTTACATGGCGGAGATCGCGTACGAGGAGCCGAGCCTCAACTACGTCTACAAGAATCTGACCGACAGCATGAAGCTCGACACCGAGATGCGCGCGAAACACGCCGCGGTCACGGATCCCTCTCCGCTCGTGCTGAATGACAAGATCGAGCTGAACCGGATCACATTCCGTTATCCTTCAGGGGAGAAAAACATTTTCACCGACGCATCCATGGTGATCCCTCACGGCAAGTCTGTCGGGATCATGGGCCCGTCCGGTGCCGGCAAATCCACGATCGTCGACATCCTGCTCGGGCTTCTGCACGTGCAGGAAGGAGAGATCTTGTGCGACGGGCGAGACATCTTTTCCAATTATGATTCGTGGCTCTCGCTGATCGGCTACATTCCGCAGTCGATCTACCTGATCGACGAGAGCATCCGCAACAACATCGCGTTCGGCATCGATGAAGACAAGATCGATGAAAAGCGTCTCTGGGAAGTCATGGAAGAGGCTCAGCTCGCGGACTTCGTGCGCAGCCTTCCGATGGGGCTCGACACCCGCATCGGCGACCGCGGCGTCCGCCTCTCCGGCGGCCAGCGCCAGCGCATCGGCATCGCGCGCGCCCTCTACGCTGACCCCGAGATCCTCGTCTTCGACGAGGCGACGAGCGCGCTCGACGGCGACACCGAGGCGGCGCTGATGGAGGCCATCAACGGCTTCCACGGCCGGAAGACCATGGTGATCATCGCCCACCGCCTGAACACCATCGCCGGCTGCGACATCATTTACCGCGTCAGCGACGAAAAGATCGAAAAGACGACCCTGCAGGGCCAGACGCTGTTTGAGGAGGCTGGGGCGTCGAGCTGATGGTTCTTATTGGGAGTTGCGGGCCGCAAGCTGTTGCACAGTTTGCGGCCTTTTTTGTTTCTCTGGCTGGTTTGCGAAGAGCTTCTGCTGTTTTGATTCAATGTGGTAGCACATTTACTTCTCAGGATGCTCTTCCTCTGCCGGGTTTGCGAAGAATTCTTATTGTTTTAATACCTTGTGGTAGCTAATTCTCTTCTTAGAATGCTCTTGCCTTGCCTGGTTTGCGAAGAATTCTTACCGTTTTAGTGCCTTGTGGTAGCTATTTTTCTTCTCAGGAAGTTCTTCCTCTTCCAGATTTGCGAAGAGCTTCTGCTGTTTTGATTCAATGCGGTAGCATATTCTCTTTCCAGGAAGCCTTTCCTCTGTCAGGTTAGCGAAGAGCTTCTGATGTTTTGATACTTTGTGGTAGCATATTCACTTTCCAAGAAGCTTTTCCTCTGTCAGGTTAGCGAAGAGGTCTTACTGTTTTGATGCTATGTGGTAGCTGATCATCATGTGGGCATAAGACAGAAAAACACCATCAGGCGCTGGGGCTCCCCGTACCTGATGGTGTTTCTATTATTGCTTCTTGATGGTATTGCTTCCTGATGGTATTACTTCCTGAAGAGATCGCCCGCACTACTTTCCGCCGTGCAGCATGCGCTCTGCCTTCCGCAAAGCCTTCTTCATCATGAATTGCCGCCGCAGTTTCTTAATATTCTTTTCGCCCTTCTTCACCTGCTCCGGCGTCAGCGGCGTATCATGCGCCGCGTAGAGCGGTGACGATTCCTTGTATGTCTCCCACTCTTCCCGGCATTCTTTTGCGGTAAAAATATTTCCCTTGCGATCCAGGTAATCCAAGAAGGAGTAGATGTTCTGTCCGGAAGCCCAGTACCCGTCGGAGACGTTGTGCCGCGCCCAGTACTTCGGCGCGATCGCGTACTGCAGCGTCTCACTTGTAAAGGCCGGCATCACAGCGAACGAGGAATTGGACAGGATCAGGTAGCGCGCGTTGTGCACGGTCGCGTAGTCCTTGCCCATATCGAAGTGATGGCACTCGAACTCGGGCAAAACCTTTTTCGCGCTCTCCACATCTTCTGTCACGACCATGAATTCCATGTCGGGCCGGATCTGCTTCATGTGCCGGATCGCGTGCAGCCAGTAGCTGCGATCGAGGAAAAGCTCCGGCGAATCCGCATACTCGCCGCCCCGCATGTTGATAATGCAGAGGTTGTCCCTCGTGTATTCGTGGGAATCCGCTTCGGGGCGAAGCTTCAGCCAGCTGCGGACTTCGTTCCGGTACTTCCCGAAGTAGTCCTCCGACTGCATGTTTCCGTAGATCAGCGTATCGTCCGGCAGTGTGTGCAGTGCCGGATCCGCGTCGGCGACGTAGCACCCATGCGTCATGTCGTGCTGCGAGTTGCCGATGAACAGGCGCGTCTCCTTTTCATCATAGCGGTTGTACTTGTCCCGGTCTTCCTCCGCGATGCGCTCGCCGAGGTCAATGTCCATGAAATACATGCCCCTTTGCGAGTGCAGGACGTTGCCGAGCAGCTCACCGCGCACGAGCCCGAAGGGCACGCCGTGCTCGAGCGCGATGCACCGCGCCGTCACATAACAGAGAAGCTGGTTGCCGAGCCCCTGCCCGGGGATAAATTCTGTTCCGATCATTGTTCATTCCTCAAAGACTATCCACGGCGAAGTATTTTACGTGCTACCCTTCTCAGTGGCAGCGAGGCCTTAAAAATCGCGTCTTTGATTTTCTCCTTGGCGTGGCGGAGGCGCTTTTCGCTCTCCGGCTCTTCCTGCATGATCAGGAAGCTGTACTCCTGCTGATGCGTGCGGATGTACTCCGGATAGGTCTCGTCGATCTCGACGCGCTTGAACTTCGCGTCGCGTCCGAAGATGTCGTTGCCGTCCTTGATCATGTCCTGGACGCGGTCGAGCGTGCGCCGATTGTTGTACTCCTGGTGTGCGGCGGAGATCACCTTTTCCTGGACGCGCTTTCTGACGTCCGCTTCTCCGTGGCCGCCCATGTAGCCGAAGTGCCAGCCGCCGTCCGCGACGCGCACGCCGAGCGGCAGGTATTCCGGAAAGCGGATGTCCCACAGGTGCCAGCCCTTTTCCCGGAGCAGCTGATAGCTCAGCATCTTTGAGCCGAGCCACTTCCTGTCGGAGCCCGTGATCCCGTCGAATTCGCCGGCGCGCGAGAGCAGGTTGCCCGAGACCTCTTCCATGTTCAGGTAGCAGTAGAAAAGCCTCTGCGCAAAGTGGTAGATCTTGTCCTTCTCGATCCCGGCATCCAGGATCCGCCGGATCACGTCCGGATTCGGGATCTCATCCATGTCGCTGAAAATGATGACGTCATCATCCGTACAATCCGTGAGGCCGCGCGCGACGGCGTTCTTCAGAAATTCGTCGCGCTCGTGCGTCCCGCCGGCCGGAATGTCCGTCACGACCTGATGGATGATCTTGTCCTCAAACTCGCGGAACATCTCCTTGTTCTCTTCGTAGTAGAGCGGCTTCGGAAGCCCGGAGAACGTCTCCGTCGCCTCGCTGATCACAAATTTGTCCACGACCGGCGAGAGTACGTTGAGGCGAATCTTTAAAATATCTAATTCATTGAAAAATTGGAAGCAATCGTAAACCATAATATTTGATTAACTATTCTTCATAGACTTCAGTTTCTTCTGCACCCGCTTCAGGAACATCACCGGCGCGGAGTGCTGCAGGTAGTTCGGATACTGGGCGTTCGTTCCGTACCACTTATGGAAGGAGAACGGCGTGATGCCTTCCGTCTCGGGCAGCATGTTCTCGTGACCGAAGTATTTCGCAACTTCGAGCGGGGCGATCTTCATGCCTTCCGCTTCCAGCAGATGCCGGATCCTGCAGCAGATGAAGACGTCCTCGTTGTACCAGACCTTGCCGCAGTCGAAGTATCCCTCCCACGGAATGCCGGCCTTTTTGGGGAAGTCCATCAGCCGCTTCGAGCGAATGCCGACGCTGTTGCCCACGCGGCAGAGATTCCCGTAAACGTCCCGATAAGAGGTCTTGTTGTCCTCCGCCGGCACCGGCCACGGCGCTCCGATGTAGTCGTAGTCGAGGAACTCGTCCCGCCACATCTCCGGATGGACGATAAAACCATCCGCATGCACGATCATCGCGAACGGCGTGCGGATGTGCTCTCCGAGCTCGTAGGCCATCTTATAGTTGAAATCGTCGATCGTCGTCAGCTCCGCCGTCTGTGAAAAGCGGATCTCCTTCGGCAGATTCCACGGCTTCTTATGCGTGATCAGAACTACGTCACCAAAGTCGATCCCACGCATGCTGTACTGGATCGCCTTAATCGTCTCTGGAATGTTCACGCTGGTCATTGCACAGAGCGTGACCTGCGGGAGCTGAAGTTTTCCGTCTTTATATTCTGCCATTTAATGATCTTTCGTTATACTCTCTCGTATTATTACCGCACGTGATGCCGCAGCCTGTACCGCACATGCATTGCATTTGGCTGCCTTTCCTGCGTGTGTGGATGCGTCTGCCCCTTTATCTCCCAGTCATCTCGGCCCAGGCGTCGTAGTCGATCGCGGAGACGGACTCGACTTCGTAATATTCTTCAATTGCGGCGTTCGTCCAGTACTCCGGATCTTCGCTCAGTTCCATTTCCTCGATTGCGGAATATATGTTGTAGAAGTCGGGATGGACCTTCGCGACGACGACTTCGTCTACGCCGTTTGCTTTCTGTTCCGCGATGTAATTCTCGCGTTCCCTGCAGTCGCGCCAGATTCGCGCGAGGTTCGCGCCGTGGTCAAGGTACGTCAGCACAAAGTGCAGTGTCAGGATCGCCAGTGCGCTGTAGATGATGAGCCGCGCGTTGTAGTACTGCCGCTTCATCTCGGTGTTGAGGCAGCTCCGGATCAGCTGTGCGATTCCGGTGATCAGGAACAGGCCTGCGCCGAAGAACGCTCTCGCCTGCGTCTCTGTCGTGAGGATCAGCGCATAGCACGTCGCAAAAAAGAGGAACAGGAACATCACCGGCCGGATGATCTGCCGCCAGGTCTCTCTGCGCAGGGCTTTCTGCGAGGAGAACTCGGACGCATTCCTGAGAACTGTCTTCAGCGTGAGCAGGACCATCAGCACGATAAACACCGCCAGCAGTGTGAAGAAGCACTTGTCCACGTGCAGCGTGATCTTCTGGAATCTGGAAAACATGCCGTACAGGCCGGAGTGCAGCTCCACCTCCGTCTCGTAGCCAGAGCGCGTGCGGTTGCCCGGAGAGACGACCATCATCATGAGTCCGAACATGTTGCCGATCGCGCCGCAGACCAGCGGGAAGCTGATCTTCTGTCTCTCGCCGGCTTTCTTTTTCTTGTGGTAGATCCACCAGATGCAGATCAGCGCATACAGGAAGCCGCCGCCGGACGTATTCTCGTTGCACCAGCCTGCTGCCGCGCCAAGCAGCAGGAAGCCGATGCACGGCAGCCAGTCAAAGCCGCTCTTCTCAGATCCAGCGGAACCGCCCTCCAGCAGCCCGCCGACCTCCTTCTGCACGCGCGCGTGCACGAGCACCATATAGCCAAAGATGATCGTGCTTCCCCAGAGGTAGTTGCACGCCCCGGTCTCCCAGAGGATCGTCTGCCGGAAGTCGACCGTGAAGAACCACAGCCCCATCTGGATCGCGAGGAAGATGATCCAGTCGAACTTCCTTTTCCCTTCAACTAAGGAATAGATGAAAAGCGAAAGCAGAATGAAGACCAGGCTGTTCGCCGGCTTGAAGACGATCCGCGGCATCGAGAGAAAGCACCTCAGAATGAAGTGCACGACGCTCCTGCCGCCGTGGGTCATGTAATGCTGCCTCTCCTGCCGGATCAGGTCGAAAAAGCCGTTCGCCTCCCTCACGATCTTGCTGTACGAGAAGTCGTCGGACATGAACGGGGTCAGCAGATTAAAGATAAAGATCGCGAGGAAAAAGACGATGATGAGACCGATGAAGATCTTTCTGTCGCGGTTTTCCTCTGTTTCGACCGGTGCTGCGCCGGTCGGTGTTTTGTTATTATTCTTTTCCTTCATGCTACCTATTTTACCAATTTCATCATAGAAAAGGAACTGAGCTGCTGCTCATGGCTACTTCGTCCCGGAAAAAGGAACCGACGGATCACCTCTCCGGAAGATACTTCTTCACTTTCTCCCGAATCACACTGAAATCAACACTGCACTCCCCACCCGAGATCCCGACCGGAACCGTATCGCTGAAAGTGAAGATTGCCGGCAGATCACTCTTTTCAAATTCATATACTATGACCTGCTGGTTCTCCGGATCGACGATCCAGTATTCTCTCACGCCGGCATACCGGTACTTGTAGAGCTTACGGATCATGTCGTGCGAACGGCTGGACGGCGACAGGATCTCGACCGCAAAGTCCGGTGCGCCGTTCGTCCTGCGGGGATCGTCATCCTCGCTGCCGCAGACAACGAACAGGTCCGGCTGCACCATCGTCATCTCATCGTTGTCCAGACGCACGTCGGAGGGGGCGATGTACAATTCACACTCCGGATGCTTCCCGACACAAGAATATAAAAGGTACCCCAGGTGAACCAGTATCTGTTGGTGCACCTTCAGCGGGCCTGTCATGTCATAAAACACACCATCGATCAGTTCTACCCGCCGCTCATCCGGAAGCAGGTAATAATCATCGATCGTGTATGTCCCCTGCAGTTCTTCGGATATAATTCCCTTCTTCAGCGCCTCTCTGGCGGCTTCCCGCGTCTTTTCGCCCGATACTGTGTCCGCGTTATAAGCGGCCTGCGGTTCCGCCACAACACTCTGCTGCTCTTTCTCAAATTCATATCTGTACTGCACAGGCCCTCCCGGGGCATGCGGCCTGCGCGGCACGCCTGGCAGATCCTGCGGCTTCAGCACCTGCTCAAGTGCGAGGATCGTCCTGATGCGGGGCGCTTTCGTCTGCCCTGCAAAGATCTTCTGCACCGTTCCGAGCGGCACGCCGGACTTCTCTGCCAGCATTTCATTCGTGTACCCCAGCTCGATCTTCCTCTGCTGCATCTCCTGAATCGTCATACTCCGCCCTCCGATCTCCGCTTTTATTCCATTATATTTCCATTCAGCCCGTTTTACAACCGTGTTAAATCCATATTTAAGGGGGTTGCATCTCGTTTTACAGTTGAGACACCTCAATTCTCGGTAAAAGAAGTCTCGTCCTGTAAAATACTGCATCACGTTATGCAGTTGTGGCAACAACTTACGCCTCCATCTCGGTGACGA
>DJXE01000094.1:1510-15566 GCA_002449595.1 Lachnospiraceae bacterium UBA7012 | reverse complement strand
TCGTGGTCATAGTTCGCGGGCGCCTCGTGCGTCTCCTCGCAGAAGATCATCGTGTGCTCTGCGTCCGCGCTGCTCGCGGGCCAGGCGGGAAGCGTCGTGCCGTCGCCGTTCGGATCGCCGGTCCGGGCGAAGTTCATGAACGCGCCGAACATCTGAGCCTCAAGCTTCTCCGTGACGTCGCCCTTCCAGGTCGTCGGCACCATACAGGTGTTGTGGAAGAAGAACGGAACGTCCGCGCAGTGCCACGGCACCGTGCCGCCGTCCAGCTCGCTCTCGAAATCAAAGAGATAGGACCACGTGCAGTCATTCAGCGCACTTCTCTTCTTGATGTACTCCATCGTGGGATGGCGGAACAGCCAGTCGAGCTGGAGCAGGTCGATCACGGGATGGCCGGGATAAGCCTTCTCGAAGATCGGGATCAGCTTCGCCGCCTTCTCCGCGCCAAACTTCTCCTCAAGCATCTCCACCTGCTCGTCACGGCTCAGGGCCTTCCTGTCATACGCCGTCGGCACAAACCCCGCAAACTCGCCAAACACCGTCCCGATAAGGAGCGGAATATTCTTCGTCTCCTCGCGGAAGTCCGTGACGAGCGGATCGCCCGCATAGAAGTCATTCGGATGCGGCGAACCGCCAAAGTTCTTGCCGGCCTTCATAAAAGCAGGCTTCACCTCAAGATACGCCGCCGCGAGCGCATCGTACGGAACCTCCTCGAGTTCCTTCACACTTTCAAGACCGAGCGTATCAAGCAGAGCCTCCACGATCTCCTTCGCGCTGCCCGCAGAATCCCCCATGACAAAAGGATCAATCACCCCGCTCATGACCATTCCCTTGTGGAACAGGCCATCCGCCGCGGGCGTCTGCAGCAGCGTCGTGACCTTCATACCGCCGCCGGACTGCCCGAAGATCGTGACATTGTCCGGATCACCGCCGAACTTCGCGACGTTGTCGCGGACCCACTGCAGTGACATGATCATGTCGTTCGTGCCGTTGTTGCCGGAATCCTCATACTCCTCCCCAAACTCAGAGAAATCAAGATACCCCAGCACATTCAGCCTGTGGTTAACAGAAATCGAGACGACATCCGCGCACTTCGCCATGTTCTCGCCTTCATACGCCTCATGCTCGATCGCCGAACCGGACTCAAATCCGCCGCCATGGAACCAAACGATGACCGGACGCTTCTTGTCATCCAGCCCCGGCGTCCAGAGGTTCAGGTTGAGGCAGTTCTCATCCATCAGCCAGTAGCGGTGCGGCACGAGCAGCTCATTGTTCGGCTCCGGCATCTCGACGAGCGGGCACACGTAACCAAAACTCGTGCAGTCCTTCACGCCTTCCCACGACGCCGGCTGCGGCTTATGAAACCGCTTCGCCTCCGCGTACGGAATCCCCTTGAAGATTGATATTCCATCCAAGGAAAAGCCTTTCACGACGCCTCCCGTCGTCTCCACAATGTTCTCTTTGTTGTTGCACACAAAATTTCTCGCCATATCAAAACCTCTCAAGAATCCCTTTCCGAAAGCCCGAAGCGGCACGTGGAATACTCCGCCGCGCCGCCCCGGCACTCAAAAGGGAAAGAAATTAGGAAAAATATCCTGTCGAAAAACAGCTATTCAAAAGGCAGCTATCAAAGGGACTTCGGGCCGGGCGTGTAAGGGGTCTCCATGTGGACCTTCACGCCGCGTCTGGAGTCGTTCAGGTAGCGGACGACTTCCTCGAGGACGTCGTTGTAATCGCCGTAGATGCCGCCGACGTGGTGGATGAACGGGCCAAACATCAGCTTCTCTTCCCAGCGCTTCCATGAAGGCTTCACTTCGACCCAGACGTACGTGGAGGTCGTCGCGGGACCTTCGATGGTGTCCGCATCGCCGACAAAGGTGTAATACTCGCCATCCAGCTCGTCCATACGGAACATGGTCAGGTGGCCCTGCTTGAGCTCCCAGTGAGGCTCGAAGAACTTGCGGTCGGGACCGAAGAAGCGCTTCTTGATCTCAGGATGCTTTGTCTTGTCTGCAAGAGAGTACGCGAACGGGCCGCCGTGCCAGATAAGCTCGCCGTTCGGGTTTGTGGGATGACGATACGTCCAGTCCGCAAGGAGAGGAGCATCCTCGCCGAGCGCCGCTGCCTTCAGGATCAGCATGGAGATGCCGCCCCAGATGTCCAGCTCGCAGCCGGTCGGAAGGCCGCGGTCCGCCAGTTCGCCTTCGACGATGCAGGCAGAACCCGCAATGCCGATCGCACGGCCGACGCCGAAGCAGTCAAAACCTGCCGCGCGGCAGTGGTTGCGGTGCATCAGGTCCTCGATCGCGAGAACGCCGGCGCAGACTCTCGCCGCATAGTCTTCCTGGTCAACTTCGCTCAGATCGATTCTGGACTCGAAATCTTTGATGTAATCCTGCAGCTCCTGGCTGTTCTCTTTGAGGCGTCTCTCAACTTCGTCTGTGATCGCCGCAAGCTGGATGGGCTTCACGGAGATATTGAAGTTCTTGATCAGCTGCAGCTGGTTGTGGATGACGCTGTAGAAGCCGGCCGGGCGGTCGCCGATGGAGGCGATGTTCGCGTTGCGCAGGTTCTTCATGACGTTTGCGACGCGGACGAACTTCTCAAAGCCGACCACGAAGTCAGGAGAATCCGCTTCGCAGTTCCAGATATAGCTGAACGTGACGCCGTAGTTTCTCAGAACCTTCGTCGCCGCGAAGACGCCGCACTGAGTCTCTTTCTCACGGTGCTCATAGGTAGAGATCTTGTCCTTCGTGCCCCAGATGAGGACCGGAACGTCGAACTGCTTGCAGACGCCGGCGACGACAGACTCTTCACCGAAGTCGCAGAACGGGCTGAAGATCGCGTCTACATCCGCCTCTTTGAAGCGCTGGACGATCTTGTCGATATCATCGATGTGCGTGGCCATGCCCTGCTCGCAGAGATCATCGATCTCCACCCACTCCACGTACTCAGGCATCTGGGCGTGAATGATGGGCATGATGATGTCATATTCCTCTCTCGCGGTCGCGACGTTGAACACCTCGCGATGATTGGGCATCAGGCCGATTTTCACTTTGTCGTGCATTTGCACCTCCTTTGTGCTGCTGCGCTTTTAGGAATCTATTGTTAATGCTGTGTTTATTCTCAGCGGAACCGCATAACCCCAGCATAGTGATCGCGGCGCTCCTCGGCTTCCGTGTGATCGATCGTGCCGTCCTTCAGGAACTGCTCGACCACTTTCCTGCTCGGGATGCCGACTCTGCCGCCGAGGGTCGTGCACTTGATATAGGAGACGGCGCTCGCGTAGCGCGCGCAGTACTCCAGATCCCAGCCCTGGCTGTGGGCGAAGACGAAGCCGCCGTGATAGACGTCGCCCGCGCCGGTCGTGTCGATGACGTCGTAGCCGGAGAACGGAGGCAGGACGAAAGTCGCGCCTTTCTTGTTCGCGCCGGCGCAGCCTCTGGAGCCGAGCGTGACGACACAGGTGTCGAGCCCGTACTTCTCGATCAGCTTCTGCATGTTGCCGACATAGTCCTCATCCGCCGCATCAAAAAGTTCCCTGTAAAACATGAACGACATGATCATGATGTCGCAGTTTTCCAGGAGCCACGCCGCATCGCCGAGGTATCCGCCGCCGTCGACGGAGACGATGACGCCGTTCTTCCGGGCGAGAAGCACCGCGTCCTTCGCCTGTTTTCCGCTCCAGACGCTCAGATGCAGGTATCTCGCGGAGGCGATGAACGCCTCGTCGAGATCTTCGGGCGCGAGATCCGGATCCAGCTCACTGTGACGCACGAGGAAGCTTCTCCCCTGCGTCTCATGCTCCGCGAGGCACACGGAGAGAACCGTGTCGCCCGGTTTGGTCATGAGGTGGGAAGTGTCCACGCCGTGGTACGCCCAGTCGCCCCGAACGAACTCGCCGAGCGAGTCGTCGCCGACTGCGCCCATGAAGCTGCACTTTGCGCCCTGGCGCGCCGCCGCGGCGATCGCGTTGGACGCGTTTCCGCCGGGCTGCCAGAGGTAATTGCTCAGCCTCGTGTGCGAATCCGTCTCCGGGATCCTGTCGATCTGCAGCGCGAGATCCAGAATGCCGTTTTCCATGCCGATGATGTCGAATTTCTTTTCCATATATAGTCCTTTGGCTTTTCCTCTTTGCAACTGAATATCAGATGTCTCTCACCGGCTCCACGCTGTCGTGCTGCACCGGTCCGATGTACTTGCAGGCCTCTTTCAGGATGTGCGCGTAGTGGCCGTGCACGCCGCTGACGTGGTGGATGTAAGGCCCGTACATGAGCTTCTTCTCCCACTTGACCCAATCCTTCACGCGGAACCAGACGTAGTTGCCGTTGGTCTTCGGGCCGTCCGTGCCTTCGCCTTCGTCCGCGAGCAGCTTGTACTCGCCGTTGTCCTGGTCAAAACGCACGACGGTCAGCGGGCCGTGCTTGATCTCATAGCAGCCCTTGCAGTCGACGATCGCGGGATCCACGTCCTCCTTGACGAGCGATTTCGCGAACGGGCCGCAGTGCCACAGAAGCTCGACGTTGTCGTCCTCGGGATCGCGGATCGTGATGTCCGCGATAAATGCAGGCGATTCGTAGCGGGCAGCTGCTTCCGCCATCACAGCGCCGATCGCGGCGTGAATGTCGGTCTCACAGGCAGCCGGCAGGCCTCTGTCAAACAGCTCGCCGAGAATGAAGCAGCTCGCGATGCCGAATTTGCTGTTCGTGAACGCCCAGCACTCGACGGCGACCGCCTGGCACTTCTGCATCTTCGCGAGCTCCATGATTGCAAGCTCGACGTAGGCGATGGTCTCGACCCTGTCGTGGCCGGCGTCGGAATAATCGAGCTGGGATTCGATCTCGTCGACGATCTCCTTGACGCGCGGATCCGGCTCCCCAGTCTCGGGAATGCTGACCGGGCCGAAGGCGAGTTCCGCCCCCATCGGAGACGGTTTCGCGCCGACTTTCAGCTTCTTGACCATCTGCACGACTTCTTCCGGCCAGATCGGGACGATCTCAATGCCGAATTTCCGCATCAGCTCGGACTCATTGATCTTGACGGACAGGAACTGTCTCGGCCTCGTTCCGATCTGCGCGACGCGCATTCCGCGAAAAGCTTTTACAACAGAAACAACACGGACGAAATCGTCAATGCCCTGTTCCAGGACCGGGCTGTCTGTCCAGCAGTTCTCAATGTATGTGAACGGAATGCCGAATCTGTTCAGCGCTCTCGTGGTCGCGAACATGCCGCACTGCGTATCGAACGCGCGCGGGCCGGACTTGGTCCCGTCGCTCTCAGGGTTAGGATCGCGGGGACCCCAGATCAGGACCGGCTTGCCCAGTTCCTTCGCGACCTTCGCCACGACTTCCTCCTGGCCGAAGTTGAGGTGCGGGAACATCACCGCGTCAACCTTCGCCGCCGTAAACTTGTCGACGACCTTCTGGACGTCATCCAGATGCCAGAGGATCCCGCCCTCGACAATATCATCGATGTCGATCAGATCGATATCCCCGAGTTTATCTGTAATGCTTTTGAACCTGTTATAGACCTCGTCCTTGATGCCGATCGCAGCTGCCGGCGGAAAGAAATCGCGGCGGATCGGAACGTAGCCGAGAGTGATCTTGCGTCTGTCCGGATTATACTTGACCATCTTTTTCCCCTTTCTTCCTCTTAAATGCGTAGCTTTCTGTCACTGCGCTTCTGCTGCGATACTGCCAGCCACTCCATCGTCAGCGCAGGACGGCCTGTCGCTTGTTCCCTAATACATTGTACCAGTTTCCTTCAGTATTGCAACTGTCTTTACAAACTATTGAGCCATGCAGATAGTGCGCACCACGCATGGCTCATTACAACGCGCATAAAGACAGGCCGCGGTTTCCCGCGGCCTGCCAATTCGTATTCGATTGATATCAATAATCTGTTAAGAAAGATTATCTTCTCTTCGCATACTTTCTCGCGTCGATAGCGACTGCGATGACGATCAGAGCGCCCTTAACAACGTTCTGCCAGTAAGGGTTGATACCGATGAAGTTCATGCCGTACTGGATCAGGATGAAGATAAGAACACCGATGATAACGCCAGGGACCGCACCGACACCACCGTTCATGGAGACACCACCGACGGTACAAGCGGAGATCGCGTCGAACTCGTAAGACAGACCGTAGTTGTTCTGTGCACCACCGGTACGTGCTGCTTCAAGCGCACCGCCGAGGCCGAAGAAGAAACCTGCGATCAGGTAGACCGTAAGGATGACTTTCTTCGTGTTGATACCGGAGACGATCGCCGCCTCGGAGTTGCCGCCGACTGCGAAGACCAGACGTCCGAATCTGTGATATCTCATGACGATGTGGACGATCGCCGCGCACACCAGGGAGATCGCCAGGACGCAAGGGAAGAAGCCCGCGATCTGGCCGGTTCCGAGGTAGGAGAAGCTCTTCTTGAAACCACCGATCGGCTGAGAGTTGTTGGGCTCCTGGTTGTAGTAGATGGAGTTCAGGCCGTATGCCGCCAGCTGCGTACCAAGGGTAGCGATGAAGGCTGCAACGCCGAGTTTCGTGATGACAAGACCGTTAACCAGTGCGAAGGTCATAGACAGCAGGATCGCTGCGATAACCGGCACGAAGAACGGAAGCTCGGGAAGGTTCGGATAGAACTTTCTCGCGAAGTCACCCGTCTGAGCCAGGGAGCCCGCGACGACGGCTGCGAAGCCGAGGACACGACCGCCTGACAGATCGATGTTACCGGAAAGGATGACGAACATCATGCCCAGCGCAACGATCAGCTTGACCGAAGACTGCATCAGAACGTCCTTGATAACTCTGACCGACAGGAATCTCGGGTTGATCACCGAGACCAGCAGGAACAGAAATACGAAGATGAAGTAGATCGCGTATTTGCCGAAAAAGGCTGACGCTTTGCTCTTGTTATCCATTATTTTTCCCCCGTTTCTCTTTTACGCCTTGATGCCGGACCCGCCGACCCTCGAAGCATAGTCCATGATGATGTTGTCCTTGATCTCGTCGCCCTCCAGGAATCCGGAGATGCGGCCTTCGCACATGACCATGACGCGGTTCGACACGCCGATGATCTCAGGCATTTCCGAAGAAATGAAGATGACGGATTTGCCCTGCTTGGTAAGATCCAGCATGATGTTGTAGATCTCGGCCTTCGCACCGACGTCGATACCTCTGGTCGGCTCGTCCATAATCAGGATATCAGGATTTGTGAGCAGCCATCTTCCGATCAGGACCTTCTGCTGGTTACCGCCGGAGAGGTCACGAATCAAGGTGTCATACGTGGGTGTCTTGACTTCCATCGCGTCGACGTATTTCTTCGTGTCGACATCGATCTGCTTCAGGTTCAGGAAGCTGGCCCCGTTGCAGTACGAGTCAAGGTTTGCGATAACGGTGTTGTCGCGGACTGACAGGCCGCCGAAGATGCCGTTGCGGCGGCGGTCCTCAGTCAGCAGGCCGAAGCCGTTCCTGATCGCGTCACGCGTATCTTTGTTCTCGATCTTCTGGCCGTCCTTGTAGAGCTCGCCGGCAGAGTGCTCTCTCATGCCGAAGATCGCCTCCATCAGCTCGGTTCTCTGTGCGCCGACCAGGCCGGCAACACCGAGCAGCTCACCCTTCTTCAGAGTGAACGAGCAGTCCTGGAAGGACCTCGGGTTCGGGGATGAGAAGCCCTTGACCTCAAGCGCGATCTCATCGCTCGGATTATTGTCGATCTCCGGGAACCATGCCGTCATCTCACGGCCGACCATCCTGTTGACGATCAGTTCTTCCGTCAGCTCGCTGGCGGGCCATGTTCCGACGTTCTGTCCGTCTCTCATGATCGTGACTTCGTCCGAGATCCTCAGGATCTCATCGATCTTATGGGAGATATATATGATTGCGATGCCCCGCGCGGTCAGATGGTGGATCGTCTCGAACAGGTCATCTGTTTCTTTCGCTGTCAGTGAAGACGTCGGCTCGTCCATGATGATGACCTTCGCGTCATAGGAGATCGCCTTCGCCACTTCGTTCAGCTGAATCATCGAAGCCGACAGGTCGTTAGGGATCGCCGTGGGCTCAAGATCCATGTTGAGCTCTTTGTACAGTGCCTTTGTATCCTCGAACATCTTTTTGTCATCGACAAAAGTGATGCCCATGACTTTCTTTTCAGGATATCTTCCGCAGAAGATATTCTCAGCCACGTTCCTGAAGCGGATCGGGTTCAGCTCCTGGGGGATCATGGAGATGCCGTGCTCCAGGCCTTCTTTCGGTGTCTTAAACGCCACCTTCTCCCCATCGAGATACACTTCTCCCTCATCAGGATCATAAAGGCCGAACGCACATTTCATCAGCGTCGATTTGCCTGCGCCGTTCTCCCCCATGAGTGCATGGACAGTTCCCCTTCTGACTTTGATGGAGACGTTGTCCAGTGCCTTGACGCCAGGAAAGCTCTTGCTGATGCCTTTCATCTCGAGAATAATATCGTTCTCAGCCATATGAAGTCTCTCCTTACCTGATAGTTGGGGAGGGCCGGTGCGGGTGCACCGCACCGGCCCTCCGTTCACTTAAACTTTAAGTCGTTGCACTTAAATTTAAAATCTTGAACCGCTATCGATATTCAGTTGTGCCGGGTACGGATCCCGCTCACACTGTCTGATCAATAGTAATTCTCGAAGTTCGCCATCTCCGTGTTGGACGCATCGATTCTGGTGTAGTCGATCCAGATCTCATGGAACTCGTTGACCTTGCAGCCCTTCAGGCCTTCTGCTTCGAGCTTCTCAGTGGTCAGCTCTTCGCCGGTAGCGAATGCATCGATTGCGTACCAGATCGCACGGCCCATGTAGACCGCGTTGTTCAGGGAAGTGACAAGCATCGTGCCATCCTTGATCGCCTCAACGCCGACTGCCGTAGCATCGACACCGAGAACAGGGATGTACTTCTCAGGTGTGCCGTCAAGATAGCCGGCAGCCTTCAGAGCTTCGATTGCGCCAAGGGCCATGTCGTCGTTGTTCGCGATGACGAAGTCGATGTCGTCGATGGAAGCGGTGATAACGGGCTGCATCAGGTCCTGAGCCTTCGCGCGGTTGAATTCCGCATCGATTGCCTGAACTTCGTTAACTTTGATGCCAGCCTCTTCGATCTTCTCAACAGAGTACTTTGTACGAACGATCGTGTCATAGAAACCGGGTGTACCACGAAGCATGACATAGTCGAGAACGCCATTGCCATTGCGGTCAGCTTCCGGATGCTCGTTCCAGTATTCCGCAGCTGCTTCGCCCTGGATGATACCGGAGCCATCAGCATAGGAAGAAACGAAGTAGTACTTGTCAAGATAGTCAGCGCTGATCTCGTGATCAGGAGCGTTCGTGTTGTAGGTGATGAACGGAAGATCATACTCCTTCGCAAGGTCGAACAGCTGCTGATAGTTATCATAGTTGCTGTAGCCGCATGCGAAGATGTCGCAGCCCTTGTTCAGCATCTGGTTGATGTTGTTCCACTGAATAGCGGTATCATTCTGGGAGTCAACCATCTGGATGTCATAGGGGTTGCCCTTCTGCTCGTTCTGCCAGTTAACAGCGTTACGAACATTGGTCAGGTGCGTATCGGAATAGTTAACGCACTCAAAACCGACAACGATCTTGTCGCCATACTTAGGGACAAGTGCGGTTGCGGAAGCTGCTGCTTCCTCAGTTGCTTCTTCAGCTTCTTCAGCAACTTCTTCAGCTGCTTCTTCAACAGCCTCAGTTGCCTCTTCTTTCTTCTCCTCAACCTTCTCCTCTGCGGGAGCTGCTGCCGGAGCTGCTGCGGTTCCGCCGCAGGCCGCGAGGACCATGGAAGCGGCGAGAAGCATTGCTACTACTCTCTTTTTCATTAAACTTCCTCCTAATTTGGTAAAAAAATATAAGTGCAACCAACTTCAGATGCCGGTTTTCCGGCAATTGTGACCTCCCAAACAGTGATTTTTACTGGTTTTATTGTGAAAAACTACTGCAGAGGGAACTCACCACTATCAGATTATACCAAATCTATATCCTGTTACGCTACTCTTTTTTGTATTTTTTTCCAATATCCCTTCCGGGAAATGAGATTCGTTGACAGCGTCCGGGAAAGTCTGCGTCTCAAAGCAGATCGCGCCGAACTTCTTAAGCGGCACTCCACCCCGCTTTGTGAGCTCTTCACTAAAGAAATTGGACGTGAAGACCTGCACGCCGGGCTGGTCCGTGAAGACTTCCATCTTCCGTCCCGTGCCTTCATGCGTCAGCTCCGCGATCTTTCTGTAGCCTCTGCCGGGGAGCACGAAGTTGTGGTCCACGCCGCCCGTCTTCTCCAGGACTTCGCCGACGCGGATCTTCTTCGTCATGTCGAGGCCGGTCCCTTCGACCTTCGCGATCTCGCCGGTCGGGACGTTCTCTTCGTCCGCAGGCGTGTAGAAAGGCGCATCCATGCAGACTTCGTGGTTTTCCACAGTGTCTTCACCGGACAGGTTGAAGTACGCGTGGTTCGTCAGGTTGACCGGCGTGTCCTTGTCGCAGATGAAGTCATAGGCGATCAGCAGCGTGCAGTCGTCCGTCACAGTGTACGTCACGGAGAGCTTCGCGTTGCCCGGGAAGCCGCCCGCCGTCTCTTCCGGATCATCCAGCGTGAGCGTGACGCTCTTGCCGTCCTCTTCGGCGATCTCGAAATTGCGCTTCGCATAGTTTGCGTCGCCGCTGTGCAGCGTGTTTGCGAACTCATTTGCCTGCAGGTGATAGACGTTGCCGTCGATCTCGAAAGACGCGCCCTTGATGCGGTTCGCGACGCGGCCGACAAGCATGGCATTGCAAAAAGCCTTTTCCCTCACATCCTCAAACGTGTCCTGGCCGAGAACGACGTTCCCGATGTTCCCGTCCTTGTCCGGCACGAAGATATCCTTGATGATCGCGCCGTAAGTGAGGATGTTGACGCTCATTTCCTTGCCGTTCGCAAGTCCGATCTCATAGACCGCCGCACCGCTGGGCATTGTTCCAACTTGTTTCTTGCTCATAACCCCTCCTGTTTGCTGCTTTTCGTTTGTAGAAAGCGCGGATTGCCCGGGCGCTTTCCCTTTTCACGCAAGATGCCGCGGCGCCGCGCCGGAACCCCGGCGCCGGAATCTGCCCCGGCATCTTAAGTATACTTTATGACAACTCTTCAGTACAGTCCGAAGCACTCGCTGCGGGGAGCGTTCGAAAGCGCATATTATCTGTGCATCCAGTCGAGCAGCTCGATGTCGCCGATGCCCATCGCCTTCAGCGCGTCGTCCAGTTCCTTCAGCTCTTCCGCGGAAAGTTCCCAGTCGAACGCCGCAACGTTCTGCTCGGCGTGCTCTCTCTTGGAGAAGCCGCAGAGCGCCGTGCCGACGAACTCCTGCTGCGTGGTCCAGTTGATCGCGACCTGGGAGACTGAGCTGTTATGCGCTTCCGCGATCTTGTCCATGATCTTGAGCAGCTCGAGGAACTTCTCGAAGTTCTCGTCCTTGTAAAGGTTCTGGTAGAAGCCGCCGCGAATATCCGTGGGATCGAACTGCGGCTTCGTGCGCATTCTGCCGGTGAGCAGGCCGGAGCCGAGGGAGCCGTAGGTCATGCTGTCGATGCCCTTGGACTTCGCCCAGCGCATCAGGCCTTCCATCTCGCGGTCGACCATCGAGAACGGAGGCTGGATCACGTCGATCTGTCCCCACTCCATCGCCGCTTCGATCTGCGCCTGTGTGTGGTTGGAGAGGCCGATGTAGCGGATGATCCCTCTCTTCTTCAGGACGTTCAGCGCGGACATGGTCTCGGCGATGTCGGTGTACGGATCCGGATAGTGCAGGAAATAGAAGTCGATGTAGTCCGTGCGGAGAAGGCGCAGGGACTCGTCGACCTCGCGCATGACGTTCTTATAGGAACCGCCGCCGGATGCGCCGCCCCTCTCCGGGCGTCCCATATCGGGAATGAGGCTGAACTTCGTGGAGATCAGAATCTTATCCCTGTCGAAATCCTGGATCGCCTCACCGACAATGCGTTCGGATGCGCCCCAGCCGTAGCACGGCGCCGTGTCGATCAGGTTCACGCCGCCCTGGAGGGCCGCCTGGATCGCGTCGATCGCGCGCTCTCTCGCCTTGACGATGCCGCGCGTCGTGACCTTGCCGTTCTCCTTTTCGACGTTGCCGAAGGTCTCGAGCTCGCCGATGCCCCACGTTCCGACCGCAAGTTCGGATACGTCGACGTTTGCGTTTTCAAAGTGCTTGTACCTCATACCACTCCTCCTGTAATATAGTAATCACGTTAGTAAACAAATAAAACAAACCCTGTAATCGTTATTGTACTCACACGGTTCGTGTCCTGTCAACCGGCGTTATGCAGGCGCCTTCGCAAAGGCACAACGACTTTGGAGTGTGATATACTAAAGTGATTATGGCCAGGCAGTCATGCCGGAGGAGTATGCAATGCAGACGATAAAAGCTGAAAAGCAGCGAAATATTAAATGGCGCAACGAGCGCGCGATCGTGATGCTGCTCAAGCAGAACAGCGAGATGACGATCCCTGAGATCGCGGAGAAGCTGGAACTGTCGCGCACCGCCGCGACCAAGACAATCACCGAGCTGTGCAGCGAGGGGCTTCTGAAGGAAGTCGGCATCCGCGAGGCGACCGTGCTGGGCGGCAAGCCGCCGCGGCTCTACTCTCTGAACGCATCCTACAAATACACGCTTATCCTCCTGATCGGCAACGATCACATTTCCACATGCATCGCCGACATGTCGTGCAGCATCGTCGCGTCGAACACGGTGACGAAGCCCGGGCTGACCGGTGCGACGCGCTGGGACGATCTCATGGACATCGTCATCGACGCCGTCCACATGCAGATGGATCTCGCCCCGATCGCGGAGGATCGGTTCTGCATGATGGTCGTGCAGAGCGGCGGTATCGTGGACCACATCCGGGGCGAGATCGTCATTCCGATCGGCTACCGGCGGACTTCCGGCTACGCGCTGAAGGAAGAGCTTGAAAAGCGACTCGGCCTGCCGTTCCCGATCGTCGTCGACAACGTCGGCCGCTTCTTCGGTTACGCTGAGCTTCTCGCGGACCCCTCCCTGGAGGAAAAGTCCGTCGCCACGATCAACTCTCACGATGGCGGCGGCATCAGCGGCAGCGTCATCGACCACGGCAAACTCCTGTACGGCCGCCACGGCTACCAGGGCGAGTTCGGACATCTCCTGGTGCGCACCGATCATGCAAGGCAGTGTATCTGCGGCAATTACGGCTGCCTTGAGAGCGCGCTGCACAAGGACGCGCTCATCGAGATGTACGAGGATAAAAAGACCGCCTTCCCGGAGGCGACGCTTCCGGAAGGAGAGCGCGGCGACCTCCGCGGTATCCTGAAGGCGGCGGAGACCGGCGACCGGCTCGCGCAGGAGATCTCCTCCGAGATCGCGCGGGTCCTCTCGAGGGCGATCTACAACATCGTCCTCATGTACGACCCGGACGTCATCATCCTGCAGAGCGCGCTCGCGGCGGGCGGCGATTACTTCATGAAGCGCCTGAAGGAATACACGCGCATCTGCCCCGGCTACGGCGA
This sequence comes from Lachnospiraceae bacterium UBA7012, assembly GCA_002449595.1. Taxonomy (GTDB): domain Bacteria; phylum Bacillota; class Clostridia; order Lachnospirales; family Lachnospiraceae; genus CAG-791. The sequence continues at coordinate 2,018 of DJXE01000094.1, read as the reverse complement.
CATTCCGATCCCCGAGATCCGCTTCTCCGAGCTCAGCCTCAAGGCCGAGGAAGTCGGGAACCGCGGCGCGGCGCTTTATGCGTTGAATACATATTTGTTCGGGAAAAGCAAACTGAAGGAGTGATCCTGGCATTTGTCTGCCGGCAGTGTGTGTTTTGTATTCCACCACTGTCGCAGTATTCGACGTACGTTTCGAGTTCTTCTTGCATTCAAAAAGGCTGCGGCAGATCGCCGCAGCCTTTCGTATTGCTTCAGTTGTTTCTCAACCTGTCGAACGCTTTGAATTACGCGTTCTTCTGGTTGATCGCCGCCTGTGCCGCAGCCAGTCTCGCGATCGGGACGCGGAACGGTGAGCAGGAGACGTAGGTCAGGCCGACCTTGTTGCAGAACTCGATCGAAGCAGGATCGCCGCCGTGCTCGCCGCAGATGCCAAGCTTGATGTTGGGCTTCACCTTTTTCGCCTTCGTCGCAGCCATCTCGATGAGCTGGCCGACGCCGTTCTGGTCGA
>DJXE01000094.1:0-1330 GCA_002449595.1 Lachnospiraceae bacterium UBA7012 | reverse complement strand
CGTTCGTGCCGAAGCTGAAGAAGTCAGCCTCTTCCGCGATCTCGTCCGCCAGCAGGGCAGCTCTCGGGATCTCGATCATCGTGCCGATATGGTACTCGATGTCGGAGTTCTTCTCCTGCTTGACCTTCTCGGCAACTTCCGTGATGGTCTTCTTGACGAACGCCAGCTCCTTCTTGTCGCCGACGAGCGGAACCATGATCTCAGGAATGATGTCGTATCCGTCTTCTTCCTTCACTTCGATCGCCGCTTCCATGACCGCTCTGGTCTGCATCTTCGCGATCTCAGGATAAGTGACGGACAGACGGCATCCGCGGTGGCCCATCATCGGGTTGAACTCATGCAGAGTCTCGCAGCGCGCCTTGACTTCCGCGAGGGTGAGGCCCATATCCTTGGCCAGCTGCGCCATTTCTTCTTCCGTGTTCGGAACGAACTCATGCAGCGGTGGATCCAGGAAACGGATCGTGACCGGCCTGCCTTCCATGGCCTTGTAGATGCCCTTGAAGTCGCCCTTCTGGAACGGGATCAGCTCCGCCAGAGCCGCTTCTCTCTCTTCCTGTGTATCGGAAAGGATCATCCTGCGGATCTTCGGAATTCTCTCCGGATTGAAGAACATGTGCTCGGTGCGGCACAGGCCGATGCCTTCCGCGCCCAGGCGAACCGCGTTCTCCGCGTCGTCCGGCGTATCCGCGTTCGTGCGGACCTTCAGCGTTCTGTACTCATCCGCCCACTTCATGATTCTCTGGAAGTTGCCGGTGATGGAAGCTTCGACAGTCGGGATGTCGCCAAGATAGATCTTGCCGGTGGAGCCGTCGAGGGAGATGTAATCGCCTTCTTTGACGGTCTCGCCGCCGAGCTCGAACGTCTTGCATGCTTCGTTGACCTTCAGCTCGCCGCAGCCGGAGACGCAGCAGGTGCCCATGCCTCTCGCGACGACTGCCGCGTGGGAGGTCATGCCGCCGCGCATCGTAAGGATACCTTCCGCTGCGTGCATACCTTCGATATCTTCAGGGGAGGTCTCCTGACGGACCAGGACGACTCTCTCGCCGCGGGTGTGTGCCTCAACAGCGTCTTCCGCGCTGAAGTAGACGCGGCCTGCAGCTGCGCCGGGGGATGCCGGAAGCGCCTGGCCGATCTCTTTGCCGTTCTTCAGAGCCTGCGCGTCGAATGCAGGGTGCAGCAGCTGGTCGAGAGACTTCGCCTCGATGCGGAGCACTGCCTCTTCAGGAGTGATCATGCCTTCGTCGACGAGATCGCAAGCGACCTGGATCGCCGCCTGAGCGGTTCTCTTGCCGTTTCTGGTCTGCAGGAAGTACAGCTTGCCTTCCTCGAT
>DJXE01000035.1:12977-18165 GCA_002449595.1 Lachnospiraceae bacterium UBA7012 | reverse complement strand
TTTTACCGCTGCGGCCTTCTTCTCCTGTTCCCGCAGGGACAGGCTGCCGGATTTCCGGATGTTACGGATCTTTAATTCATATTTCTCCCGCAGCCTCTCATTGATCCCGCTGATGGAACCGGAGACGGTATCAATGACTGCCCTCTCGTTTTCTGTGCGCAAAGAAGGGTCCTTTTTCAGCCCTGTCATCAGGTTCCGGATGTAAAAGTTGGAAACGTTGTACATGTTGTTTGCACACAGGGACGCCCTGTCCAGGTAAGGGAAGAGGGGATCATTCTTATGGATATCTATGCATTCAACATGGTACATGGAATCCTTATCCTTTCCGGAAACCGCCGGCTGCCCTAAGCATTGGGCAGTTCTTCCATATACCTATTGTAGCAAAAAGAAGCCGTTTATAGAACATATGTTCTGTGTTTTTTCTCGCATTTTTGTTTTATATTCGTTTTATATTGTCCAGAAGGAACTGAGGCATGGAAGGCATCCGTACCGGCAAGGCCGCATTCATCTCACCGCCTGCAGAGGCGGGAGTCTTCTGCGGATGGTAGGATAAAAAATGCAGTGTATGATCTGATATTCTGATTCAGAAGGCGGATCGATTTAGTCGAGAGCATGAGAGAAACAGCTGGGAATTCATCCCGGCAGAAGGACAGCGCTATGGCAGAGACGACAAGAGTTGCAGTGATCGGCGCGGGCGGCTGGGGGTACCAGCACGCTCGTGCTTTTTTTGAACGAGAGGACACGGAGCTCGTCGCCATTGCGGGAAGAAATCCGGAGAAGACGGCGAAGCGGGCGGCGGCATTCGGCACAAAGCCGTACACGGACATTGATCAGATGCTGCAGGCGGAGAAACCGGACCTCGTCAGCATCTGTCTGCCGGCACAACACAACTTTGAAGTTACGCTGAACGTCATCGAAAAAGGGTTCCCTGTCTTCGCCGAGAAGCCGCTGGCCTACCGGCTCGAACATGGCCGGGCGATGATCGATGCGGCTCAGAGAAAAGGGCTTTTCTTCGCGATCGACTTCGAGCAGAAGTACAGCATTCCCTGCCTCAAGGCGCAGGAAGCGATCCGCGCAGGCAGGCTCGGAACGCCGGTCTTCGCGCTCTGGCGCTTCGGCCACGGCTGGGAAAGCGTGATGGACCACCCTCACATGAATCTCATTGAGGCGCAGTGCCATGGGATCAACATGCTGGAGACGCTGTGCGGAAGGATCCGCTCCGTGTCCGCAGAGATGACGGACACTGGCGGGAAAGGCAGCTTTGCGAGCTTTTCGCTCGCGCTGAGATTTGAGAACGGTGCGGTGGGAAGCTTCCTCGCGACGGTCGATGCGGACGAGCACAACAGGCTCTCGCAGCTCATCGAGATCGGAGGGACGAAGGGCCGCATCCTCATTGAGGATAACGTCCGGCGCTATTCTTTCCAGGAGAAGGGCAGCGATACAGAAGAGGTATGGCAGGCTGGATTTTTTGATGATGATGGTCGGCGCTTCAACAAGAATCTCGACCGCTATCTCGATGACATGCTTCCGGCGCTCCGCGAGGGCAGGCGCCCGCCAGTTCCGGCGGAGGAGGGACTCCGCGCGCTGGAGATCGCTTACGCGGCGATTGAGTCGTTTGAGACCGGGCGAAGGGTGGAAGTATAACAATTTGTAGTGACAACAGGAGGAATGATTATGCTTTTAGAGGAGATCAGAATCGGAACAAGGACCGCGAAGAACCGCCTCGTTATGCCGCCGATGCAGACGGGTAAGACGAACGAGGGTCACGTCACGGATGAACTTGTCGGGTATTACAGGGACAGGGCAGTGCAGAGCACGCCGGGCATCATCATTACGGAACACAGCTGCATTGCTGACGGCGGACGCGCCTCGAAAGAGCAGCTTCTTATCGTGTCTGATGAGCAGATCCCCGAGCATCGTCTTCTCACGGATGCGATCCATGAGGGTGGGTGTCTTGCTTTTGTTCAGCTTAATCATGCCGGCAGCAATGGGATCGACGAGTTGGTATCCGCAAGTACGGTGAACATCCCCGCGAAGCTCCTCAAGGCAAAGCCGCGGCAGCTCGAGGTGGAGGAGATCAGGCAGCTGACCGGCGCCTACGCGGAAGCGGCGGTGCGCGCGCTGAAAGCCGGCTATGACGGCATCGAGATCCATTGTGCGCACGGATATCTCCTGAACCAGTTCTACTCGCCGATGACCAACAAGCGGACGGACGAGTACGGCGGCAGTCTGGAGAACCGCCTGCGGTTCCTCCTCGAGACGGTGGCGGCTGTCAGGGAAAAGATCGGGAAGGAAGTGCCCCTTGCGGTTCGGCTGGGCGGCGCGGATTATCTGCCCGGAGGCTCCACGGAAGAAGATGCGGTGAGAGCGTCTGTCATCCTGGAAGAAGCGGGCGTCGACCTTCTGGATATTTCCGGCGGTATGTGCTTCTTTACGAGGCCCGGGCATCTGGAAGCGGGCTATTTCTCATCCATGACGGAGAAGATCAAGGCAGCAGTCTCGATTCCTGTTCTGCTCACTGGCGGGATCCGCACCGCGGAGGACGCCGAGCGGATGCTGACAGAGAAAAAGGCGGATCTCATCGGCGTTGGCCGTGCGCTCATGAAGGATGCTGATTGGTTAAAGAAGCAGAACATTTGATGATACATGAAACAGATGCTGACTGCTACATCTGAGCTTCTCAGATAGTCATATATGTGCAGGCTGTTCTAAAGTGCTTTCAGATTGTCTGTCAAATGTACAGGTGGTTTCTGAAATGACGATTTACATTTACGGCGACTCGAATACTGAAGGATATGATCCGTTCGGATTTCCTGATTACATGTATCCGGAGGATAGGGTCTGGACAAGCATCCTGCAGAGAGAGCTCGGGGAGGACTTCCGGGTGGTCGCGGACGGCGTCTGCGGCAGGTGCATTCCGGACGACGGATATCCTCTGGACCTGCTTGTGCGCAGGATTCGCAGAGAGATGCCGGTCGACGTGTTCGCAGTCATGCTCGGCACAAATGACTACCTGAATTCGAGAGATGGAAATATTCGGGCGGTCGCTGAGGACATGCGCCTGTTCGTGACCAGGCTGCGGGAGAAGCTTGCAGAGGAAGGGCAGCATAGCGCGGCCGGCAGTCTGATTAATGATAGCCAGGCAGCTGGCAGCGGGTTCGAAGGTGAGGACTTCCTTCCGAAGATTGTTATTGTTATCCCTCCGAAGATTCGGATTCCGGGCCTCTTTTCAATGACTTTTGAAGAGTTTGATGCTGCCTGGCATGATGCTTTTTCCGAAGTCTGCGAGGAGACCGGATGCATTCCGGCGGACGCAGCATCTCTTGATCTTCCTCTCGCTGCGGATGGTGTTCATCTATCTTTAGAGGGGCACAGAGTGCTTGGAGAACGAGCTGCGGAGTTCGTGCAGCAACTGACAACATAAGGCCTAAGTGCCTGTGCTACCGCAATGAATCTGTTCCCCAACAAGTATTCACTCCAGATCGGCTGCGAAAACTTGTTGGGGTTTACTTTTGCTACCGCATCAATAGTTCCCACCCGAAAGTCTTCGCTCGCGCCCGCCCGCAAGGCAGTTCCGTGGAGCAGATCTGCTACCGCAATGAATGTGTTCCCCAACAAGTATTCGCTCCTGATCGGTTGCGAGAACTTGTTGGGGTTCACTTATGCTACCGCATTATTAGTGCCCTCCCGAAAGAATTCGCTCGCGCCCGCCCGCAAGGCAGTTCCGTGGAGCAGATCTGCTACCGCACGGACTGTGTTCCCCAACAAGTATTCGCTCCCGAACGGTTGAGATAACAAGTAGGGGCACACATCTGCTACCGCATCAATAGTTCCCTCCCGAAAGTATTCGCTCGCGGCAACCCGCCGGTCTGCTCTGTGGAGTAGGCGCGCTACCACAAGTACATTGTTCTCCCACAATTCTTTGCTCCCGCCCGCCAGCACCAGCAAGTTGGGGAACACAGTTGAAATCCCGCACAGTTAATTGACACTCCCCCGCATAGGTGTATGATATTGAATATGAGACGCGGCACTTCGGAGCGAGGTCAGAGAAGAGCTTCTCCGGGCGCTGCGGCACAATAAGAGTCAGATAGAGGAAGCGGCTGACAAGAGTACTCTCCGGGAAACGCCGGGAAGCGGGGAGAGGAAAGGGGAAGCCGCCGAGGAGACAGATCGTTCCCGTGTTCTGTCATCCGGGCCGTCGGAGAAGATCCGCCGGACTGTCGCGCGGCGCGCGGAGAGCTATCATGGCATCGGAAGAGAGCACTTATGCAAGTACTTTTTGGGAGTCATGATAGAAATATCATGGCTCCTTTCGTGTGCCTCATAAAATAGCAGCAGGCAACAAAACACGCACAACAGCGGAAATGGAGGTATTTATGTTTGTCAATTCCTTCTGGGCGCTCCTGCCGCCCATCGTAGCGATCGGGCTCGCGCTGATCACAAAGGAAGTGTATTCTTCCCTGTTCATCGGCATTCTTGCGGGCGGACTCCTGTACTCCGGCTTCTCCTTCACGGGGACGATCGAGCACGTATTTGTGGACGGCATGATCGGCCAGCTCTCGGACAGCTGGAATGTCGGTATTCTGATCTTCCTCGTCGTGCTCGGCACGATGGTCATGCTGATGAACCGCGCAGGCGGCTCGGCGGCATTCGGCCGCTGGTCCACGGAGCACGTGAAGACCAAGGTTGGCGCGCAGCTTGCGACGATCGCACTCGGCGTCCTGATCTTCATCGACGACTATTTCAACTGCCTGACCGTCGGCTCCGTCATGCGGCCTGTCACGGATAAGCACAACATTTCAAGGGAAAAGCTTGCCTACCTGATCGACGCGACGGCAGCTCCCGTCTGCATCATCGCCCCGATCTCCTCGTGGGCGGCAGCGGTCACCGGCTTCGTCGACGGCGCGAACGGCCTGACACTGTTCATCCGCGCGATCCCTTACAACTTCTACGCGATGCTGACAGTCGCGATGATGCTCACGCTGACCTTCGCGAAATTTGACTACGGCCCGATGAAAAAGGCTGAAGCTGAGCGGAAGCTCGGCGGCGTTAACGATCCGGAGCCCTTCTCCGCCATGACCGGCGCGGACGATCAGCCGGAACCTCCGGTCTCTCCGAAGGGCAAGGTCATCCACCTCGTTCTTCCGATCATCGCCCTGATCATCTGCTGCGTCATCGGCATGATCTA
>DJXE01000035.1:11155-12904 GCA_002449595.1 Lachnospiraceae bacterium UBA7012 | reverse complement strand
TGATCTACACCGGCGGCTTCTTTGAGGGCGAGAGCTTCGTCGACGCCTTCTCCAACTCGGACGCGTCCGTCGGCCTGGTGTACGGCTCCGTCGTCGCGCTCCTCATCACGATCATTTTCTACCTGTGCACGAAGGTGCTCAGCTTCCGCGAATGCATGAACGCACTGCCGGAAGGCTTCAAGAGCATGGTCCCCGCGATCCTGATCCTGACCTTCGCGTGGACGCTGAAGGCCATGACCGACTCCCTCGGCGCGGCGGAATACGTCGCCTCCCAGGTCGAAAAGGTCGCCGCGAACGGCGCCCTCATGAGCCTGCTTCCGGCGTTCGTCTTCCTGATCGGCGTGTTCCTTTCCTTCGCGACGGGCACGTCCTGGGGGACCTTCGGTATCCTGATCCCGATCGTCGTCAGCGTCTTCGGCGGAAACATGGACAACGAACTGATGATCATCGCGATCTCGGCCTGCATGGCCGGCGCCGTCTGCGGCGACCACTGCTCCCCGATCTCCGACACGACGATTATGGCGAGCGCTGGCGCGCAGTGCGAACACATCCGCCACGTGTCGACCCAGCTTCCTTACGCGCTGACCTGCGCGGCGGTGTCGCTCGTGAGCTACGTGATCGCCGGCTTCATCCGCAACTGGCTGATCGCGCTTCCCATCGCGATCCTTCTCATGGTCGGCACGATCATGGTCATCCGCATGACGCAGCCGGCAGAGAAGTAATAAAATTCACGCCCATCGAAGGATGAGGCGGGAAAAGGATTGCCCCACCGATCGAAGCTGCAGCCTAATACAGGCAGCTGCTGCAAGGCAACCGAATGCGCAACAACTGATATCACACAGGGTTGGTTTGTGAATTATTTACAAACCAGCCCTATTTATTTTTGTCGGAAATGTATGATTGACACAGAGAAATGGTAGACTTATCATAAAAACATGAGCAACCGGTTGTTCAAACTGACGACCATCTCTCCGCAGGCCCGAAAGGACGCGGAAAGGATGACGGAACAGCAGGCTGCGAAGCACTATTTCCCGGTTCATACACACTGAAGAAATAAGGCACTCATAAAGGCGTGTCCGCCCGGAACCGAAAACTCCTGGCGGATACAAGAAGAAAGAAGGGAGAACGTATGAAAAAGAGACTGGTAGCAAGTATCATGGCCGGTGTCATGGCGGTGGCAATGCTCGCCGGCTGCGGCGGCGGTTCCTCACAGAGCGCGGCTCCGGCAGCAGCTCCGGCGGAAGAGAAGGAAGAGGCTGCGGCAGAGCCGGCAGCGGAAGACGTTGATTATGGCAGCGGCGAGATCAAGGTCTGGGTCGCGGACAACGTCGTTGACTTCACGAACGAGCGCGTCAAAGCGTTTATGGAAGCGAACCCTCAGTTCGACGGCTACACGGTCAGCGTTGAGCCCGTCGGCGAAGGTGACGCGGCAGGCAACATGATCACAGACGTCGAGGCAGGCGCGGACATCTACGCGTTCGCACAGGACCAGATCGCACGTCTCGTCTCCGCAGGCGCTCTGGAAGAAGTGAATCCGGACGTCGTCGAAGCGGTAAAGAGCGAGAACGATGAAGGTTCGATCGGCGCTGCGACCGTCGGCGGCACACTGTATGCATATCCGCTGACTTCCGATAACGGCTACTTCCTGTACTACGACAAGAGCGTCGTCAAGGATCCTTCCGATCTGGACGCGATCCTCGCAGACTGCGAAGCGGCAGGCAAGAACTTCTACATGGAGATCAACTCCGG
>DJXE01000035.1:0-11072 GCA_002449595.1 Lachnospiraceae bacterium UBA7012 | reverse complement strand
GGTATCAGACCGCGTTCTTCTTTGGAACCGGCTGCAAGCTCGAGTATGAAACCGATGACGCAGGCAACTTTACAGCAGCAAATGTTGACTACGCTTCCGACAAGGGCGTCGTCGCGATGAAGGAAATGATCAAGCTCAATGCTTCTCCTTCCTTCCAGAACGGCTCCGCAGCCGGCGAAGCGACCAACGTCGCAGCGATCGTCGACGGCACATGGGATTCCGGCACGATTCAGGAACTCTTCGGTGAGAACTACGCATGCGCGAAGCTTCCTTCCTTCAAGGGAGCGGACGGCAACACCTACCAGATGTCCGGCTTCGGCGGATTCAAGCTCCTCGGTGTGAAGCCTCAGGAAGACGAGAACAAGCTGGCGGTCTGCGATGCGCTCGCATACTACCTGGCAGCGGAAGAGTCCCAGGCAGCCCGTTACGAGGCAGTGGGCTGGGGCCCGTCCAACAAGAACGTGCAGGCTTCTGAAGCAGTCAAGTCCGACGTTGCGCTCTCCGCTCTGGCGGAACAGCTGCAGTTCGACATCCCGCAGGGCCAGTATCCCGGCGACTACTGGACGCTGGCGACCGGCCTCGGCGATGACGTCAGACAGGGCAACCTGACTCCTGACAGCAGCGACGAAGACATCATGAAAGTCCTGCAGACCTTCCAGGATACCTGCATCTCCTACGCGAAATAATTGTTCGAAACGGATCGGGGGCCGGCAATGGGAGACCAGTGCCGGCTCCCTTTTTCTCAAAAAAGCGGGGGATAAGAATATGGCGGGAAAGAATAAAGCCGGCGGGCAAAGCGCGGCCGGCATGCTCGGAAGCAATCTCAAAGAGATCGGAACGACCTTTGCTTCCGGCGACTGGAAAACAAAACTCTCTTATCTGATCATGGGCTTTGGCCCGCTGATGCGCGGACAGATCGTGAAGGGACTCCTGTTCCTCGGAGCGCAGATCGCGTTCATCGCCTATATGATCGGGTTCGGCGGCAAGTACCTGAGCAAGATCACGACGCTCGGCACGGTCGCCACGCAGAAGATCGGCCGCAAGACGGTATACGGGGACAACAGTTTCCTGATCCTCCTGTTCGGCATTCTGACGATCATCATCATCGGTTTCTTCATCCTCGTCTGGCGTATGAACCTGCGCGAGAACCTGGTGGAAGAGACCCTTCTGAAGCAGGGGAAGAAGCTCCCGACCAACAAGAAGTTCCTTGCTTCCCTTCTGGACGAAAACTTCGACAAGACGCTGCTGGCGCTTCCGTGCCTGGGCATCTTCGTGTTTACGGTGCTGCCGATCATCTTCATGATCTGCGTCGCGTTCACCAACTATGACGCGAACCACCAATCGCCGACGAACCTGTTCACATGGGTCGGCCTGGAGAACTTCAAGAACCTGTTCTCCTTCGGCACCACCGGCTTCGGCAGCACGTTCATCACCGTCCTGATCTGGACGCTGGTCTGGGCGTTCTTCGCGACGTTCATCGACTACTTCCTCGGCCTCGCGGTCGCGATGCTGATCAACAAGAAGGGCATTAAGTTCAAAAAGCTCTGGCGCACGATCCTGGTTCTCACCATCGCTGTACCGCAGTTCGTCTCGCTCCTGTACATCATGAAGATGTTCGGCAACGACGGCATCGTGAACGGGTACCTCATGAAGTGGGGCTGGATCTCGAGCCCGATCCCGTTCTGGACGAACCCGACGCTCGCGAGAGTCATGATCATCGTGATCAATATCTGGGTTGGCATTCCCTACCTGATGCTGATTGCAACCGGCCTTCTGATGAACATCCCTGAGGACCTGTATGAGAGCGCCAGAATCGACGGCGCGAACCCGGTCCAGATGTTCTTCAAGATCACGCTTCCGTACATGCTGTTCGTCACGGGACCGTTCCTGCTGACGCAGTTCACGGGCAACCTGAACAACTTCAACGTCATCTACCTGCTGACGCAGGGCCGTCCGCAGTCCATGAAGCTGACCGGCAACGCGGGCTACACCGACCTGCTTGTCACCTGGCTCTACAAGATGACGGTCACGGACACGAACTACAAGATGGCGGCGGTCATCGGCATCATGGTCTTCATCGTGACGGCGGTCGTCTCGCTCATCGTGTACAACACGCTGCCTTCAGTCAAAGATGAGGAGGGATTCCAGTGATGAAAGAGAAGAATTACGCATCCATGTCACGCAAGCGCGCGATCGGGAACTTCTTCGCCTATCTGCTGCTGATCCTCATCAGCATCGTCTGGCTGTTCCCGTTCTTCGGGCTGATCATGCAGAGCTTCCGCTCTTATTCGTCCGAGTACGGCGGCATGGTCGACTATATCATTCCGAAACGCTTTTCCCTGGATAACTACAGGTTCCTGTTCTCCGGGGAGACCAACTTCCTGAAGTGGTACGGCAACACGGTCCTCATCGCGATCGTCGTCGCGATCCTGCAGACGGTCATCGTCCTGTGCGTGAGCTACGCGCTCTCCAGGATGCGCTTCAGGGGCAGGGAGCTGCTCATGCGGTTCTGGCTGATCCTCGGCATGTTCCCCGGATTCCTGACCATGATCTGCATGTATTTCCTGCTCAAGCAGTTCGGCCTCACGCAGGCGGGCGCGGTGCCCGGCCTGATCCTCGTCTACATCGCGAGCTGCGGCATGGGCTATTACGTCTGCAAAGGTTATTTCGACACGATCCCGAAGGCGCTGGATGAGGCGGCAAGGATCGACGGCGCGACGAGGGCGCAGATCTTCGTACAGATGATCATCCCGCTCTCCAAGCCGATCGTCATTTATACGGCACTCGTTGCGTTCATGGCACCCTGGTGCGACTACATCTTCGCGTCGTACGTCGCGTTCGGCCATGACAAGAGCTATAACGTCGCGGTCGCGATGACGCGCTGGGTCTGGACCAACGACTACCAGGGATACTTCACAAGATTCTGCGCGGGCGGCATTCTGGTCGCGATTCCGGTCACGATCCTTTTCATGTGCCTGCAGAAATACTACGTGGAAGGCGTCACCGGCGGCGCGGTCAAAGGCTGATACCTGAAACATCTGGAACAATATGAGTGGAAAGATAACCATCGATGATATTGCCGAGGCGCTCGGCATGTCGAAGTCGACGGTCTCCCGCGCCATTTCGGGCAAAGGGCGGATCTCGCCGGCAACGACGGAGCGCGTCCGGCAGTACATCGAGAAATACAACTACAAACCGAACGCTGTCGCGCAGGGACTCGCGCAGAGCAAGACGTACAATATCGGGGTCGTGTGTCCGATCGACTATGAGATCTTTGACCTCCGGTATTTCCACCGCTGCCTGCAGGGGATCAGCGACAGCATCACGCCGCGGGGGTACGACATCCTGATGTCCATGATCGGGCGCAGCGACGTCGACAACCTCCGTCGGCTCGTCGAAAACCACAAGGTCGACGGCGTGATCCTGACCAGGACGCTCTTTGACGACAAGGCGGCCGAGTACCTCAAGCAGAGCGGCATGCCTTTCGTCGTCATTGGCAGCAGCCCGGACAAGGAGCTGATCCAGATCGACAACGACCACCTCGCGGCCTGCAGCGAGCTGACTTCGGTCCTGCTCGCGAAGGGCTACCGGCGGATGGCGCTGCTCGGCGGTGACGGCACGCACATCATCACGGAGACGCGCCGGCGCGGCTTCGAGCTGGCCTACAAGCAGGCCGGGCTGAAGCCGGACGCGGACCTGATCTACATGGGCGTCGAGGACCACCCGCACGCCGCGCAAGTGCTAACGGACGTCATGAAGAAGGGCGTGGACGTGCTGGTCTGCATGGATGAAAAGCTGACCGGAATGGTCATGAGCGAGTGCCGCATCCGGCACATCCGCATCCCGGAGCAGCTGCGGCTCGCCTCGTTCTACAACAGCTCATTCCTGGCCAATTCGTCGCCCGCGGTCACCGCACTGGACATCGACGACCGCAGGCTTGGCGCCGCGGCGGGAGAGAAGCTCCTCGAAGTGATCGCCGGCGCGCAGCCGGAAGGCGTCGTGATCCGCAATTACCAGGTGATCCTGCGGGAGAGCACGTCATAGAGAAACACATTGGAGAGGGAAAAAACAGCAGCATGAACAGGATCAGAAACAGCAGTGTCATCGGCTTTACGCCGCAGTATCTCACCGTCGACGGAGAGCCGTGGTTCCCGGTCATGGGCGAGATCCATTACAGCCGGGTCGCGCGGCAGGACTGGGAGAGAGAACTGTGCAGGATGAAGGCGGGCGGCGTGGACGTGGTGTCCGCCTACACGATCTGGATCCATCACGAGGAAGAGGAAGGCGTTTTTGATTTCAGCGGGCAGAGAGATCTGCGCGCTTTTCTTGCGCTGGTTCAGAAGTGCGGCCTGAAGTGCTTCCTGCGGATCGGGCCGTGGGTCCACGGAGAGGTCAGGAACGGCGGATTCCCGGACTGGCTGATGCAGAAGGAACAGAGCGGGGAGATCTCGCAGCTAAGGAGCGACGATCCCACCTACCTGCGCTATGTAAGAAGATTTTATGAAAAGGTCTTTGAACAGGCCCAAGGCTTCTTCTTTGCGGAAGGTAACGGTGATGAGCCAGTCAGGCCGATCATCGGAATTCAGGTTGAAAATGAGTACGGCCACTGCGGCGGCCAGACCGGAGAGGCGGGCGAACAGCACATGCGGACGCTCCGCGCGATGGCGGAGGAGATCGGCTTTTCCGCGCCGCTGTGGACCGCGACCGGATGGGGCGGCGCCGTGACGGGCGGCATGCTCCCGGTGATGGGAGGCTATTGCGAGGCACCTTGGGATCCGAGGACGACGCCGATCGAGCCGAGCGCGAACTACGTCTTCACGATGGAGCGGAACGACCACGGGATCGGCTCCGATTACGGCCTCGGGGAGGGGATCACCTTCGACATGACGAAGTTTCCTTACCTGACCGCGGAGCTCGGCGGAGGCCTCCAGGTGACGAGACACCGCCGGCCGGTCGCGACTGCTCGTGACATCGCCGCGATGTCCGCAGTGAAACTCGGAAGCGGCTGCAACCTGCTCGGCTACTACATGTACCACGGCGGGACCAACCCGGAAGGCAAGCTGACAACGCTGCAGGAATCCCGGGAGACCGGCTACCCGAACGACCTGCCGGTGAAATCGTATGACTTCAACGCGCCGGTCAGGGAGTACGGACAGCTCACGGACACCTGGAGAAGAGTCCGCATGCTGGCGACGTTCGTTCACGATTATGAAGACGTCCTCTGCCGGACGACATACGTTCCCCAGCCGGGCAACGCGGCGGACGCGGACGACCTGACGAGCCTGCGCACTGCGGTGCGGTTTGATCCGGCGTCGGGGGCGGGATTCTTCTTTGTAAATAATTATGTGCGCCGCTGCGCGATGGCTGCGCATCCGGAGGCGCAGCTGTGTGCTTATGTGCCGGAGGGGGTGTCTGGCCTTCGGGTCGCTGCGGACTTCGGTAGGCATGATGTCCAGGACGGCGACTGCTTCTTCTGGCCGTTCCATCTGCCGCTTGGCGAAGCTGTGCTCGCGTCTGCCTGCGCGGTTCCGCTGTGCATCCTGCACGGCGCGGCTGGTGATGAACCTGTACAAAATAGTACTGTTGAAAACGTCACAGGAGATAATGCCGTCGGGAAAACCGCCACTGGAGCGAGGGACGTATTTGTCTTCTACACTTTAGATGGCAAGGACCCGGAGTATCGGATGGAACGGGGCGCCGCCAGGTTCCTCACGCTCTCGGAAGAAGAGGCGCTGCACGCGGCCAAGATTGTTGTTAGCGGCAAGGAGCATCTTGTGATCAGTACGGCTGACGCCGTGACAGACGCGGATGGAAATCTCACACTCCTTCAATCCGTTCGTTCCGAGGCGGAAGTGTCATTCCGCATCTTCCCGGATCTTGATGCAGTGCCGGAAGGTTTTTCCCGCGTGTCGGGCGGCGCCGGCGGCTTCACGGAATACATCCTGAACGAGACGCTGACGAACCGCGCTTCCGCGGACCTCATCCGCGACGCGAAGAAAGACGGCTGCTGGAAGCTGCGCGCGGAGCGGCTCACAAGTGATGCTGCCGCGGCGGCTGCAGAGCAACTCTCAAGCAACGAGACTTCTGAGCGGCTATCAAGCGGCACGACCACAGAGCACCTCTTAGGCGGCATTGATGCAGATAAGCCGGTTCGTGCCATTCGTACGATGCTCATGATTTCTTATGAGGGAAACACTGCAAAGCTTCTGAAAGAGCAGCAGCTCGCGGCGGACAATTTCTACACAGGCCAAGTCTGGGAGATCGCCGCGGACCGCATCCAGACAGAAGCAGAGCGAAAGGCAGGGACACTGGACGCCGACCTCGAGATCGAGCCGCTCACGCAAGACGAACAAGTCTTCCTGGAACACCTTCCGGAGCTTCACGACGGCAAAGCCTGCCGCGTCATCGGCATCCATACGGAGACACTGTACGAGATTAGAATAAACAGCTGAAAAAAAGGTGATGCGGTAGCAATTCTCCTTTGCAAAAAGGTGTAAAAGCTGCCGCATGGCGAAGAAGAAATTTCAAAAGAGTTGATGCGGTAGCATTTTTCCTTTGCAGAAAGGCGTAACAGCTGCCGCATAGCGAAGAGAAAATTTCTAAAAAGACTGATGCGGTAGCATTTCTCCTTTGCGAGAAGGTGTAACGGCTGCCGCATAGCGAAGAAGATATTTCTAAAAAGACTCATGCGGTAGCTTATTTCCTTTGCAGAAAGGCGTAACAGCTGCCGCATAGCGAAGAAGAAATTTCTAAAAAGGCTGATGCGGTAGCACTTCTCCTCTGCGCGAAGGCGTAGCAGCTGCCGATTAGCGAAGAAGAAATTACAAACAGTACAGATGTGGTAGCATTCCGCCTTTGTAGGAAAGAGTAACAGTCGGATTATCGTGTGCGGGGAGAAATGAAATGGGAAAATGGCGGCAGAGAATCATATTGATCGTTGCATTGCTGCTAGTAGCGGCTCTCCTTATTCCGATGATCGTGCGCGTTTCTTCTGCGCCGAAGAATGCGCAAGGTGAGAGCGATGCGCAGGGTGAGAATGTAGCCGCTGCTGTGCCTGATGAGAGTGCTGCAGGAGAAAGCGGTGTTGCAGAAGATAGCAGTGTTGCGGGCGAAAGCGGCGCGGCGGCTTCCATGGAGACGCTGAATGCGCAGCTTCAGCCCGCGCAGCTGCCGGATGACCGCTGCAGGACGAGCTATGAGATCTTCGTTTACTCGTTTGCGGACAGTGATGGCGACGGGATCGGGGACTTGCAAGGTGCCATCAAGGCACTGGACTATGTGAATGACGGCGATCCGGAGACGGCGGACGACCTCGGCTGCGGCCGCATCTGGCTGATGCCGGTCTTCCCCTCGCCGACGTACCACAAGTATGACGTGACAGATTATATGGACGTCGACCCGCAGTATGGGACGATGGCCGATCTGGAAGCATTCCTTGAGGCGTGCCACGCCCGGGACGTCAAGGTGATCCTGGATCTGCCGCTCAACCACACGTCGACGGAACATCCCTGGTTCCAGGCTGCTGCGGATGCACTTCGCACCGCAGAGGGAAATGCGGAGGCGTGCCCGGAGATCTCGTATTACAATTTCTCAAATGAAAAGCAGGCCGGCTACGAGCCTCTCGAAGGTACCAATCTTTATTACGAAGCGCGCTTCTGGTCCGGCATGCCGGATCTTGACCTGTCGAATGAAGCAGTGCGGGAGAAGATCCGCGAGATCGTCCGCTTCTGGCTGGATAAGGGCGTGGACGGCTTCCGCCTCGACGCGGTGACTTCCTTCTATACGGATGACCATGCGGCGAATATTGAATTTCTTGCGTGGCTGAATGACACGGTGAAGGAGATCCGCCCGGACGCCTATCTCGTGGGAGAAGCGTGGGAGAATCAGCAGATCTACGCCCGCTATTACGAGAGCGGGATCGACTCGCTGTTTGACTTTGCATTTGCGGGCGCGGACGGCAGGATCGCGCAGACCGTGAAGGGAGCGAGATCCGCGGCCAGCTTCGCACAGGACATGCGGGACGAGGAAGAATTGTACCGTTCCTTCTCGGAGCAGGCGGTCAACGCGCCGTTCTACACGAACCACGACATGGCGCGCAGCACCGGATACTACGCGTACGACGACGGCTCGAAGACGAAGCTCGCCGGCACGCTGAACCTCCTCCAGGCGGGAAGCGCCTTCCTCTATTACGGCGAAGAGCTCGGCATGAAGGGCTCAGGCAAGGACGAAAACAAGCGCGCGCCGATGCCATGGACAGACGGCACTTCCGCAGAAGCAGGAAAAGACTTGCCGCAAGGCATCAATGTCTGCGCCGGCCCGCCGGACATGGAGCCGCAGGCAGTGAAATTCGGATCCGTCGCACAGCAGGACGGGGACCCGAACTCCATCTTGAACTATTTCAGAAATGCGATTAGAGTCAGAGGTGCTTTCCCTGCGATTGCATGCGGAAAAACGCAGCCGCTGGATGAGCTTTCGAGCGAGGACGTCGGAGCGTTCCTGCGCACCGCGGAAGAGACTGGCGCGGAAGGAACTGGTGCAGAAGGGACCGCCACGGAAGGAACCGGCAAAGCAGAAGAGATGGACCCCGTGCTCATCATATTCAGTACATCCGAGGAGGAGCGGCAGATCGATCTGTCTGCTGCGGACGCAATCGGAGATTTCACTAATCTAGCGGCAATGCTCACCGTCTCGGAGGAACCGGTCACATTTGAAAACGGCGTGATCACGTTACCGCCGCGCGGCATCGCGATCCTGACGAAACAGTCAAACTGATATAGCAGAAGAAAGCACTCTGCAAAAGGCAATCACAACAGCAGACGAGTGCAACAACAGACAAGCATAGCAACAGGCAATCGCAACAACAGGCAATAACAGCACCAGTACAGCAATTAAACACAGCAATAGTCACACACAGCAAAGTAAAACGGAGGAAACAAACATGCCTGCATGGCTGAAAGACGCAGTATTCTATGAGATCTACCCGCAGTCCTTCTATGACACGAATGCGGACGGCATCGGAGATTTCCAGGGAATCATTGAAAAACTGGATTACATCAAGGGACTCGGCTGCAACGCGCTCTGGATCAACCCCTGCTTTGACTCGCCGTTCAAGGACGCCGGGTACGACGTGAGGGATTACATGATGGCCGCGCCGCGCTACGGCACGAACGAGGACCTGTTCCGCCTGTTCCGCGAGGCGCACGCCCGCGGGATCCACGTGCTTTTGGACCTGGTGCCGGGGCACACGTCGGAGGAGCACAAGTGGTTCCTGAAGAGCGGCGAGGCGGAGCGCAACGAGTACTCCGACCGCTACATCTGGACGGACCACTGGATCAAGGGGATTCCCGGCCGCCCGTACATCGGCGGCGAATTCGAGCGCAACGGCGTCTACATGCTGAACTTCTTCAAGTGCCAGCCCGCGCTCAACTACGGCTGGAAGGAGCCGACGGAGGCATGGCAGCAGGGCATCGACGACCCCGGCCCGCGCGCGACGCGCGAGGCGATCAAGGAAGTGATGCGCTTCTGGCTCTCGCACGGCTGCGACGGCTTCCGCGTCGACATGGCGGAGTCCCTGGTCAAGGGCGACGACGACAAGCGGACGGGAACCTGCGCTGTCTGGAGAGACCTTTTCTCGGTGAAAAAGGAATTCCCCGAGGCCGCATTCGTCGCGGAGTGGGGGCATCCGGAGCTCGCGATCACCGGCGCCGGATTCGACATGGACTTCTACCTGGATCACGCGGGCAACGGCTACAACACGCTGATGCGCGACTACGAGACGGCAGGCGGCGACCACAGCTACTTCCTGAAGGACGGCGGCGGAGATATCACAAGGTTCCTTGACGATTTCCTGCCGCGCTACGAGGCGTCGAAGGACCACGGCTTCATCAGCTTCATCACCTGCAACCACGACACGCCGCGCCCGTCCTGGACGCTGAGCGACCGCGAGAGAAAGCTCGCCTTCGCGATGATCTTCACGATGCCGGGCGTCCCGTTCCTGTATTACGGCGACGAGATCGGCATGCGGTACTGCGAGGAGCTGCGCACAAAGGAAGGCGGCTACACGAGGACCGGCTCCCGCACGCCGATGCAGTGGGATGAGTCGGCGAACAAGGGCTTTTCGACGGGCCGCGCGGAGGACCTTTACCTGCCGGTCGACAGCAGAGAAAACGCGCCGTCCGTAGCCGCGCAGGAGATCCTGAAGGATTCGCTGCTGAACACGGTGCGCGAGATCCTGGCGCTGCGCCACGCGGAACCGGGGCTTCAGGCGGATACCTCGTTTGAGGTGCTGCATGCGATCCAGGGCGATCCGCTTTTCATCTATAAGAGAGGAGATCTCACGATCGCCGTCAATCCTTCAGGCGAGGAGAAAAGCTCTCCCGCCGGCATCCTGCATGGTCCCGGCGCGGAAGTCCTGTTCCGGATCGGGGAGGCTTCCTGCAAGGATGACGGGGCGGTGTGCCTCGGCCCGCAGTCGTTTGCGATCCTGCGCTGATGCATACGCCTTGGCTCGCAGTCGTGAAATATGCTCTTTAAAATCGCGAATTCTGCGTATAAAATATTTATCGTCAATCAGAACTACAACAGACAGCAGAAGCAGACAGAAAGATTGAGGGAAAAAGATGAGTATTCGAATCGGCATTATGGGTTACGGTAACCTGGGCAGAGGAATCGAGGCGGCGATCACGCGCAATGACGATCTGGAGCTTGCGGCAGTTTTCACGAGGCGGGATCCCGCGACGGTGAAGACGGCGACGGACGTGAAGGTCGTCCCCGCGGCGGAAGCGCCGGAGTGGAGCGACAAGATCGACGTGCTCGTCATCTGCGGCGGAAGCGCCACTGACCTGCCGAAGCAGACGCCGGAATATGTGAAGTATTTCAACGTCGTCGACAGCTTTGACACGCACGCGAACGTCCCGCAGCACTTCGAAAACGTCGACCGCGCCGCAAAGGAAGCCGGCCATCTCGCGCTGATCTCCTGCGGCTGGGATCCGGGCCTGTTTTCGCTGGCGAGGATCTACGGCGATGCGATCCTTCCCGACAGCAAGGCTTACACCTTCTGGGGCAGGGGCGTC
>DJXE01000085.1 GCA_002449595.1 Lachnospiraceae bacterium UBA7012 | reverse complement strand
ATCATAGCCGGGGTCGGCGGGAATAACCTTTTCCTGCTGTATTCGGTGATCGTGTGGGTCTCGGTCCTGATCTCCGCATTCATCGACAACATCCCGTACGTCGCGACGATGCTGCCCGTGATCCGCGGCCTGACGAGCGTCATGGGAATCGAGCCGTACCTGCTGTACTTCGGCCTTCTGTGCGGCGCGACGCTCGGCGGCAATATCACTCCGATCGGCGCCTCCGCAAACATCACCGCAACCGGCATCCTGAACCGCGAGGGATATGAAGTGAGCTTCAAGGACTTCGCGAAGATCGGAATTCCGTTCACGCTCACGGCGGTGGTCACCGGCTACCTTTTCATCTGGTTCGTCTGGAGATAAAAACTTATCGCTCGAATCTTCGTAGCATAAGACTGGACGTTATCAGTTCCAGAAAAGGATATTCGCCCGGATCTTCGTAACGTAAGCCTGCAAGCTAACGAGAAATTCACGCAGATTTTCATAACGAAAGGCTGAAAGATAACGAGATATTAGTGCAGTTTCCGAAACAGGAAGATAGTAACGAGAAATTAGCACAGTTTCCGAAACAGAAAGATAACAACAAAAAATATACACGCGCAAATCTTCATAAAGAATATAATGACGATAGTAGAAACATATCCTCGAAAGGAGAGCCTGAAGATGAAAACAGCTGAGGAAAAGTACAAGTCATTAATTGAAGATCTGCGCGGCATGGGCAGCGTCGCGGTCGCCTTTTCGGGAGGCGTGGATTCGACGCTGCTTCTTTTTGCGGCGAAGGAAGCGCTCGGCGAAAACGTGATCGCAGTGCGCGCAAAATCGCTGTCCTTCCCGGCGGGAGAGCAGCGCGAAGCGGACGAGTTCTGCGAGCAGCAGGGGATCCGCGAGTTTGTCGCGGAGGTTGCTGAGCTGCAGGCGGAGGGCTTTACCGCGAACCGGCCGGACCGCTGCTATATTTGCAAGAAAGCGCTTTTCACGAAGCTCATCGAGACCGCAAAGCAGGAAGGCTGCGCCTTCGTCGCGGAGGGCTCCAACATGGATGACCTCGGCGACTACCGGCCGGGACTGATCGCGATCCGGGAACTCGGCGTCCGCAGCCCGCTCAGGGATGCCGGCCTCACAAAGGCGGAGATCCGCGCGCTGTCCAAACAGCTCGGCCTGCCGACCTGGCGCAAGCCGTCGTTTGCGTGCCTGGCGTCGCGCTTTGTCTACGGAGAACCGATCACGCAGGAAAAACTCCGCATGGTCGGCGACGCGGAAGAGTACCTGCATGGGCTGGGCTTCAAACAGCTCCGCGTGCGGATCCACGGCGAGGATCTGGCGCGGATCGAAGTCCTGCCGGAAGACATCGACGAAGTGATGCGCCGCCGCGACGAGATCTCCGCAAAACTCACCAGCCTCGGCTTCCTCTACGTGACCATCGATCTCACCGGATACCGCACCGGCAGCATGAACACGCCGATCCTCCGGAACGGGACGGCGGTCAGCCTGGAGGTGTGAGACCCCGGTTTGCTGTTCACGATTAAATGAGAAGAAACGTGGTCAGATTAAAGTCCGAAACCTTCGAGGCATTGCGCTCGAATCAGCAGAATAGGACGGCGGTCAGCCTGGAGCCGTGAGACCCGGTTTGCTGTTTGCAACTGCAGGGGAAAACCGATAGAATAGGGATTACCGCATGGTTCGTTCAGTGAGATGACAAATATGGATACAAGAGAAATATTAGAAAAGGTAAAACGAGGCGAGATCAGCGTCGAAGAAGCGGAAGGATTTTTCCGCAGGGAGCCGTTTGAGGAGCTGGGCTACGCGAAGCTGGACTTCCACAGGGAAGTGCGGACGAGCTTCCCGGAGGTGATCTTCTGCAGCGGCAAGCCGGATCAGTATCTCGTGAGCATCTACCAGAAGATGGTGGAGGCGACCGGCAGAGCTTTCGGAACGCGGGCGACGCAGGAACAGTACGAACTCGTGAAAAAGGTTCTCCCCCAGGCCATCTACGATCCGGTCTCAAGGATATTGAAGGTCGAGCCCGAGGGCGGAATGCCGGAAGGAACGGGCATGATCGCTATCTGCTCCGGCGGCACGGCAGACGTTCCGGTCGCGGAAGAAGCAGCACAGACAGCGGAGTACTTCGGAGCACACGTTGAGCGCGTCTACGACGTCGGCGTCAGCGGACTGCACCGGATCCTGAACCGGCTGGACACGATCCAGAAAGCAAACTGCATCGTCGCCGTCGCCGGCATGGAAGGAGCACTCGCGAGCGTGCTCGGCGGCCTCGTGAGCAATCCGGTGATCGCAGTTCCGACGTCAGTGGGATACGGCGCGAGCATGCACGGCCTGTCCGCGCTCCTCACAATGATCAACTCCTGCGCAAACGGCATCGCCGTCGTCAACATCGACAACGGCTACGGCGCGGGCTACGTCGCGACGCAGATTAATCGGCTTGCGGTAAGAAACGACTAAAGATTGAAAGGACAGCAATATGGCGGAATGTAACGGCGGAAAAACACTGTATCTCGAGTGCACTTCCGGCATCAGCGGGGATATGAGCGTTGCGGCGCTGCTGGATCTCGGTGCGGATCAGGAAGTACTCATGCGCGCCCTGAACTCGGTCCCGGATGAAGGATTTTCCATCGATATTCATCGCGTGAAGAAGGCAGGAGTCGACTGCTGCAGCTTTGACGTCATTCTGGACGCGGCACACGAAAACCACGACCACGACATGGCGTATCTCCACGGAACAGTGGCGGAGCAGCACACGCATCTGCACGAGCACGATCACGAGCATCACCATGACCATGATCATGACCATGACCACGATTACGAGCATCATCACGACCATGACCATGATCATGACCACGATCACGACCATGATCATGACCACGACCACGGCCACGCGCACCATCACAGAAGTTTTGCCGACGTAAGGGAGATCCTCGCGCAGATCGACATGACGGAGCGGGCACATGAGATCGCTCTGAAGATCTTCACGCTTGTCGCGGAGGCGGAGTCGAAGGCGCATGCTGTGCCGGTCGAGGAAGTTCATTTCCACGAAGTTGGCGCGATCGATTCGATCGTGGACATCGTCGCGGCGGCAGTCTGCTTCGATAATCTCGGGATCGACGAAGTGATCGTCCCGAGCCTGAACGAAGGACAGGGAACGGTGCGCTGCGCACATGGCATCCTTCCCGTGCCGGTGCCTGCGGTCACGAACATCTGCCAGGCGGCGCAGCTTCCGCTGCACATCATGCAGAACGTGCAGGGAGAGTTCGTGACGCCGACGGGCGCCGCGATCGCGGCGGCACTCCGCACTTCTTCAGTCCTGCCGGATGCCTTCGTCATCGAGAAGATCGGCCTCGGCGCAGGCAAGAGAAATTATGAGAGAGCTTCGATCCTGCGGGCGTTCCTGATCAACCCCGCAGATCAAAAAAAAAAGATAAGTGAGAGCGAGACAGCAGACGCCATCTGGAAGCTTGAGAGCAACATCGACGACAGCACGGGCGAGCAGCTCGGCTTTACGATGGAGCTGCTCATGAAGGCAGGAGCGCGCGACGTGTACTTCATTCCGATCTTTATGAAGAAGAACCGGCCCGCGTACGAGCTGAACGTCATCTGCAAGGAAGAGAAGATCGGCGAGCTCGAGCAGATCATCTTTGAGAACACGACGACGATCGGCATCCGCCGTGTCCCGTACCAGCGCAGCATCCTTCAGCGCGAGATCCGCGAGGTGGAGACGCCTTACGGCACAGCACAGTGCAAGGTGTGCACCGTGAACGGCGTGGAGCGGCCCTACCCCGAGTACGAGAGCGTCGCGAAACTCTGCCGCGAGAGCGGAGTCCCATTCCAGGAGATGTACCTCCTTGTAAAGAATGCCGCGGCATCAAGCAAACAAGACTGACATCATCAACAGACACCCCGCGATCATTGCCGCGGGGTGTTTTATAAACTAAGAAATATCAATTCATGATTATCTGTAATCGTGCGCAGCGAAAACATAATGCACGAAGAAGTCACGCACATATAAAAGCGCAATAACCAGGAGGCCCCCACATGAACGCTTTTCTAAGCACACTTTGTTACATTGAAAAAGACGGCTGCTACCTCATGCTGCACCGGACCGTCAAGAAGAACGACGTCAACAAGGACAAGTGGATCGGCGTCGGCGGGCACTTTGAGCAGGATGAGAGTCCGGAGGAGTGCGTGCTCCGGGAAGTGAAAGAGGAGACGGGATATACGCTGACGTCGTACCGCTTCCGCGGAATCGTGACGTTTGTGTCCGGAGACGGCGTCACAGAGTACATGCATCTGTTCACGGCGGACG
>DJXE01000056.1:14206-17944 GCA_002449595.1 Lachnospiraceae bacterium UBA7012 | reverse complement strand
CAACAAGGCGCAGCAGGACGCGTTTCTTCCTTTCGTAGAAAAGGGCAGCATCATCCTGATCGGCGCGACGACCGAGAACCCGTCGTTCGAGGTCAACGGGGCTCTTCTTTCAAGGTGCCGTGTGTTTGTGCTTCACGAGCTGACGACAGAAGAACTGACCGGCCTCCTGAAAAGAGCTCTGACCGACCCTCGCGGCTTCGGCAACCAGAAGGTCGTCGTCGAGGATGGCATGCTTGAGCTGATCGCAAAGTTTGCGAACGGCGACGCGAGAAGTGCACTGTCCACACTGGAGATGGTCGTCCTGAACGGCGACCTGGACGGCGAGACCGTCACCGTGACGCGCGAGATCCTCGAGCAGTGCACTGCGAAGAAATCTCTTCTATACGATAAAGATGGCGAAGAGCACTACAACCTGATCTCCGCCCTGCACAAATCGATGCGCAACTCCGACCCGGACGCCGCGGTCTACTGGCTTGCCCGCATGCTGGAGGCGGGGGAGGATCCGCTTTACGTCGCCCGAAGAGTCGTCCGCTTCGCCAGCGAGGACGTCGGCCTCGCCGACCCGCGCGCCATGGAGCAGGCCGTCGCGGCCTACCAGGCCTGCCACTTCCTCGGCATGCCGGAGTGCAACGTCCACCTGACGCAGGCAGTGATCTACGTCTCCCTCGCGCCGAAGTCCAACCAGATGGAGACGGCGTACAACAAGGCCCGCGCGGATGCGCTGACGCAGATCGCGGACCCGGTCCCGCTTGTCATTCGCAACGGCGAGACGCGCCTCATGCGCGAAGTCGGCTACGGCAAGGGCTACCAGTACGCGCACGACTACGAGGACAAGCTGACGAACATGCAGTGCCTGCCGGACTCCCTCCTCGGCCGGACCTACTACGAGCCGACCGACCAGGGCGCCGAAGTGCGCCTGAAGGAGCGCCTGAACTACATCAAGAACTGGAAGCATGAGCATGGGGCGCCGGGGTTCTGAGGAAATTCATGGTATAATAAATATTGGTGCGCAGCTTCGAAAGAGAGGCGCGCGAGGGTGTTGCAAATTTGGTATTCAACTGTTCATCACAGATAGCAAGGGGGTAGCATGAAAACGATTCAATCACTGATCACAGGACTGCAGGGCGGAGAATTTGATGCGCGTCTTCTGGACGTTTACGCAGATCAGGCGGCGGTCCCGCAGCAGACGGAACGCTATGTGAAGGCTCTGGAGCACTTCCGCGACAGATATGGCGAGCAGGAAGTTGAGATCTACAGCGCGCCTGGCCGCAGCGAAGTGGGCGGAAACCACACGGATCACCAGCGCGGCAAGGTTCTGACGGCTTCGGTCGCGCTCGACAACATCGCAGTTGCGATGCCTTCTTCTGACGATCAGATCGTTCTCGAGTCCGAGGGCTACGGAGATATCGTCGTTGACCTCAGCGTTCTGACGCCTGTGGAATCGGAGATCAATACTTCCCAGTCGCTCATTCGCGGCATCGCTGCGAAGCTGAAAGATGCCGGCTGGAAGATCGGCGGCTTCAAGGCCTACATGACCGGCAATGTGCCAGGCGGCTCCGGCCTTTCTTCTTCGGCTGCGTTTGAAGTCCTCGTCGGCAACATCTTCAACGGCCTCTTCAATGACATGCAGATCGATCCCGTGTTCATCGCGGTCGCGTCCCAGTACGCCGAGAACGTCTTCTTCGGCAAGCAGAGCGGCCTGCAGGACCAGATGGCTTCATCCGTCGGCGGCCTGAACGAGATCGACTTCGAAAACAACGAGAACCCGAAGATCCACAAGATCGACGTCGACTTTGCTTCCTTCGGCCACAGCCTCTGCATCGTTGACACGAAGGGCTCCCACGCGGACCTCTCTGACGAATACTCCGCTGTTCCGATCGAGATGCGCAGCGTCGCCGCGAAGTTCGGCAAGACCGTCCTCCGCGAAGTCGACGAGGCGGAATTCTATGAGAACATCGCGAAGCTCCGCGAAGAGCTCGGCGACCGCCCGGTTCTCCGCGCGATCCACTTCTTCGAAGAGAACAAGCGCGTCGACAAAGAAGCGGCAGCTCTCGAGAGCGGCGACTTCGAAGCCTTCAAGAAGCTGGTAAAAGCTTCCGGCGACTCCTCTTATAAGTTCCTGCAGAACGTTTATGTCGGCAGGATCCCCGAGGAACAGGGCGTCTCCATCGGCCTCGCGGTCAGTGAAGTCCTCCTCGCTGGAAAGGGCGTCTGCCGCGTGCACGGCGGCGGCTTCGCCGGCACGATCCAGGCCTTCGTCCCGAACGAGATGGTCCCCGACTACAAGAAGGGCATCGAGCACGTCTTCGGCGACGGCAGCTGCTACGTCTTCAAAGTACGCAAGTATGGCGGCATCAAGGTGATCTGATAGTTGACAGAAAAGCGTTCTGATAAGGCATGACGGAAAGAGAACGGGTACAGCCAGTGACCGCGGCGCTGACTGCGGTCAATGTAATTATATTTCTGATACAGTTTTTCTATAGGCCGGCGGCGCGTTTCTTCTATGAAGAAGGGACGCTCGTCGGCTATGCCGTGGCGGAACAAGGAGAGTACTGGCGCATCGTGACTTCGATGTTCCTGCATGCCGGGACGGACCACATCTTCTCCAACATGCTCATTCTCTATTTTGTAGGAATTGAGGTGGAGAGGCGCTTCGGCCACCTGCGCATGCTGCTTCTGTACTTCGCCTCCGGCATCGCAGGAAATCTGCTCTCGCTCGCCGCGGAGCTGCGCATGCACGAAGTGTGGCGCTCCCTCGGCGCAAGCGGCGCAGTTTTCGGCGTCGTCGCGGCAATGGCTGTCCTCGCAGTCCGCAACCGCAGATACATCGGTCGCAGCGGCATGCAGCGCGTCCTGTTCGGCATCGCATTCAGCCTCTACAGCGGCTTCCGCACCGCCGGCACGAACAACTTCGCGCACGTCGGCGGCTTCCTCACCGGCGTCGCCCTGACCTGCCTCTTCCTCCTCTCGGAGGACCTCCGCCGCCGCGCCGCCAGACGCGAAGAATTGTAGGGGAACACAGTCCATGCGGTAGCTCATCGGCTCCACGGGAGTGTGGGATTACGGTCTAAATTGATAAAGAGCTCAAAAAGCCGTAATTGAAAAAACATAACTTCTAAGGCATAGGAGAAAGAACATGAAAGATCCGAATTGCATTTTCTGTAAGATTGCGAACGGGGAGATCCCGTCCAGGACGCTGTATGAGGATGAGAAATTCCGCGTCATTATGGACCTCGGGCCCGCGACGAGAGGGCATTCTCTGATTCTTCCGAAGGAGCATTATGCTAATTTGTATGAGATTCCGGAAGATCTCGCGGCAGACGCGGCGAAGCTTGCTAAGAAGCTTGCGATCCGGATGACGGAGAAGCTCGGCGCGGACGGCTTCAATATCATCCAGAATAACAACGAGGCAGCAGGCCAGACCGTGCCGCACTACCATGTGCACCTGATTCCCAGGTATCAGAACGACGGCCAGCACATCCTCTGGAATCCCGGAGAAATGCCGGCAGAAGAGATGGACGAGATCCTGAACACGATCCTCGCAGACTGATTTTCTGCTGAGCGGCGCCGCGCAGAACACCGTCCAACCCCGCATAAATACAGATAGATACAGAGGTTTGACAAACGATACCCCCTTCTGTATAATTCATTATGCGTTTCATACATATGGAAGCTTGATTCAGGCGAGGAGTAGTACTCAAGAGGCTGAAGAGGCGCCCCTGCTAAGGGTGTAGGTCG
>DJXE01000056.1:0-14146 GCA_002449595.1 Lachnospiraceae bacterium UBA7012 | reverse complement strand
GCCCCTGCTAAGGGTGTAGGTCGGCAAAAACCGGCGCGAGGGTTCAAATCCCTCCTACTCCGTAAAACGAAACGAGGGATCCTGCAAAGGATCCCTTTTTTCGTTCAAGTATAAAACTAATATTTTAAATCACAGATCCAACCCAATCCTCTGCAAATACACCGAAATCTCCGTAATCGCCGACCCAATCAGCGTCGCCTTGGACCCATAGTGGCTGTGAATAATAACCGGCTCCACCTGCGGGAAGCAGGAGATGGAGCGAATGCACTTTTTCAGCTTGTCGATGTCATCATCTGTGATGTATTCATCCAGCAGGCCGCCGAGGATCACGCAGCCGTCGATGACCATGCGGGCGTTCTCGATGACGAGGGCGAGGTCGTTCAGGTACTGATTCCAGATCTTCAGGACCTTCTTGTCGCCCGCCTTTTTCGCCTCAAAGAATTCCGGGACCGTCATGCCGGCCGCTTCCATGAGCGCCTCCGCGGAGACGTAGCGGTCGACGCAGCCCTTCTTGCCGCAGTAGCAGACCTTGCCGCGCGGATAGAGCGTCATGTGCTCGATCGTGCCGCTGGAGAGGTTGTCCGTGTGGACGACCTTTCCGCCGATGATGCGCGCGCTGCCGAGGTTGTGGTTGAGCGAGAGGTAGATCGCGTTCAGGTCGCTGCCGTGCACGTACCAGTCTTCCGCGATCGCGGCCGCCTCCGTGTCGTGCACGAGGCTCACTTTGTGCCGGAAGTGCTTCGCAAAATTCTCACGCGTGAAGTCAGTCGTATTCAGCAGAGTGCCGAACGTCATGTGCTCGTTGTCCTCGGAGACGATGCCCTGGACGGCGAAGGTGACGCCAAGGATGTCCCCGTCGGGATAGCCCTGCGGATCGATAAAGCCGTTGATAAAGTCCCCGATCTCCTGGAAATACTCCGGTGTGTTCTCGAACTTCCTCTCCAGCTTCGCTTCCTTAATGATCTTGCCGTAGAGATCGACGGTTGCGACGTAAACCTTTTTCTGCAGGACCTCCACGCCGAAGGAGACGTGATGATTGCTGTTGAACTGGTAAAGCATCGCCGGCCGCCCCACGGATGCCTCAGCCTTCTGGGCACTGAGGATGCGGGATGACGACAGAAGCTCGTTCAGGTCCTGGGTCACGGTCGGAAGGCTCAGGCGGAGCGCGTACGAGATCTCCGTCTTCGTCGCTTCCTTATGTTCATAGATGTACTTGTAGACTGCAAGTAGATTGGCGTTTCTCAGATCTGCGGTACTGGCGCGCATATATTTTTCCTCTCAGGCCCTATGATAGAGCTGTGCTCTGACCGCTGAAGGTGCAACGCGGGTAGTGACGGCGCAGCGGTAAATCTATTATAATCTGCCGTTTATATTTAGGAAAGACGGGCACTGTCTATTTTTCAAAACAGTTTTATCAAAAGACGCTGCCAGATGCCTCTTATATTTCTCTGCCTAAAGTCGTCTTTCCTGATTTCATTATAAACCACTTGCATGATAATGAAAAGAGATTATAATAATAAATAAATAAAACAGTTTTACTTAAATGAAGTGCGAAGGGATGCAGTAACAACCGCAAAACATTGGAGGGAAGTCATGAAACTGACAAGAGAAGGAATCCGGGACCGGCAGGCCTTCGAACAGGCAGGCATCAGGCTCCCGTCGTACGACGTGGACGCGCTGGCGGAGCGCACGATCGCGGCTCCGGTATGGGTGCATTTCGGCATCGGCAACATTTTCCGCATTTTCGTCGGCAGCATCGCCGACCGGCTGGCGGAGGAGGGCAGGATGGACCGCGGCATCACCT
This sequence comes from Lachnospiraceae bacterium UBA7012, assembly GCA_002449595.1. GTDB lineage: Bacteria > Bacillota > Clostridia > Lachnospirales > Lachnospiraceae > CAG-791. Next base: position 12,342 of record DJXE01000056.1, on the reverse strand, counting down.
GCGTCGAGACGTTCGACTATGACGTCGTGGACCGGATCTACCGCCCTTACGACAACCTCTCGCTGAGCGTCTACCTGCACGGCGACGGCACAGTGGAGAAGAAAGTGGTCGGCGTCTTCAGTGAAGCCGTGAAAGCACAGGCCTCCGACGAGGCGCAGTGGAACCGGCTGAAAGAGATCTTCACCGCACAGAGCCTGCAGATGGTGACATTCACGATCACGGAAAAGGGCTATGCTCTCCGCAACGAGAACGGTGACTACTATGGGTTCGTGCGCGCCGACATCGAAAACGGTCCCGCGCAGGTGACCGGCGCGATGGGCGTCGTCGCAGCGATGCTCTACGAGAGATTCCTCGCGGGAGGCGCGCCGCTCGCGCTCGTCTCCATGGATAACCGCTCCCATAACGGCGAATTCCTGAGAAATTCCGTCATGACGATGGCGAAGGAGTGGAACGCCCTCGGCAAAGTCCCGGACGACTTCGTGAACTACGTGAGTGACGAGAGCGTCGTCGCTTTCCCTTGGACAATGATCGACAAGATCACGCCCCGGCCGAACACCTCGGTCGCGGAGGACCTTGAGGCAGCCGGCCTCGAAAACATGCAGCCGGTCATCACCTCGAAGAAAACCTTCATCGCCCCGTTCGTCAACGCGGAGGGACCGCAGTACCTCGTCGTGGAGGACAACTTCCCGAACGGGAGGCCGCCGCTCGAAGAGGCGGGCGTCTACATGACGGACCGCGAGACGGTCAACAAGTCCGAGCGGATGAAGGTGACGGTGTGCCTGAACCCGATCCACACGGCGCTCACGACCTACGACTGCATGCTCGGCTATGACCTCTTCGCGGACGGCATGGACGATCCGGAGCTGCACGAGCTCGCCCGCCGCATCGGCTACATGGAGGGCCTGCCGGTCGTGCCGGATCCGGGCATCCTCTCGCCGAAGGCTTTCCTCGACGAGTGCATGAACGACCGCTTCCCCAACAAGTACATGGGCGACACCTCACAGCGCATCGCGACCGACATCTCGCAGATGGTCGGCATTCGTTTCGGTGAGACGATCAAAGCATACGTAGAAAAGGATGGAACCGCCGCCAACCTGGTTGCCGAGCCCTTAGCGATCACGGGTTTCCTTCGTTACATGATGGCTGTGGACGACAACGGCGAGCCGTTTGAGCTGGCGCCGGACCCGATGGGCGAAGAGATGCAGGCATACATGCAGTCGAACTTCCGCCTCGGACACCCGGAAGAAGTGGGAGACAAACTCCGCCCGATCCTCACGAACGCAAATATCTTTGGCATCGATCTCTATGAGGCCGGCCTGGGAGAGAAAGTAGAGAAGATGTTCCAGGAAGAGATCGCCGGGCCTGGAGCAGTCCGCGCAACATTAAAGAAATATCTGACGGCATAAGAAATGAGCAGCAGCAGGCGGCGCCAGCAAGGCGCCGCCTTTTTTTGGTGAGCTGCCGGATCGGTTTTGCGCAATTAAACCAGACACGATTGGATTAAGTGAAATAGATTTATAAAGCTACTTGGTAAAATTAGCCAAAAACGAATTCGAAAAACTGTTGATTATTACGATATTGTTTTTACCGAAATCAATTTATATAATGATTATACAAAACACCTTTACAAAATGATTTGCTAAATGGAGAAGAGGTGCGAGAGAGACCCGGAACAGCCGAGACTCCCTCGAATACAACCGCAGAACCGGAAGCCAGCCTGTGGAGGGGATATGGCAGAAGAAGCAGCGGGGGAGCCTGGGCAGATCAGAAGCAAAGGGAAGGCAAGTAAAAAGGAAGGCAAGAAAAGGAGGAAACGTAACATGAAGAAAAGGTTGTTGGCAGTTCTTCTGGCTTGTTCCATGGTGATGGGACTGGCAGCGTGCGGATCCACGGCAGCGGCTCCGGCAGCAGCACCCGCAGCGGAAGAGAAGGAAGAAGCAGCTCCGGCGGAAGCTGAGGCTGAGGAAGAAGTTAAGGAAGAAGCTGAAGCAGCAGTCGAGGAAGCGGCTGAGCAGGCTGGCGAAGAGAAGGATCTCTCCGATATCCAGATCGCTTACGTCTCCGGTCTTCTGACCAACGAGATCTTCGCGATGCAGGTCGAAGCGATGCAGAAGTACGCAGACGAGATCGGCGTCACATTCCTGAACACACCTTGCGCGGATGACGCGGCTAAGATCTCCGCTTGCGAGAACTACATCCAGGCCGGCGTCGACGTCATCATCTGCCACGTCTCCACTGTCGCGGCGATGACGGACTCCATGAAGCAGGCACAGGCTGCAGGCATCAAGTTCTTCGCGTATGACACGCCGATCGACGGATGCGATGCATTCTTCGGATGGGATAACTACGATTACGGCTGGTCCATCGGCATGAATGCCGTCAACTGGATCAACGAGCACTTCACAGAGGATGAGACCTGCTACTGCTACAGCGTCAACTATCCTAGCGCAGACTTCCTGGTCATCCGCGAGAGCGGCTATGTAGATGCGATCAACGAGAACGCGAAGTGCAAGATCGAGTGGGCAGGCGAAGGCCTCGGCGGCTCCACCGTCAACGGCGTTACCACTGGTGAGAACTGGCTGCAGAACGGCAAAGAGATCAACCTCGTAGTCGGTATCAACGACGCAGGCGCTCTGGGCGTCCTCGAAGCATTCAACGCTGACGGCAGATTCGCAGGCAACGACAAGGTCGCGATCTTCGCAGGCGACGCTACTTCCGACGCGATCAACGCGATGCAGAAGGAAGGCAGCCTCTACAAGGGCACCGTCCTGACCGGCCTCGTCAACTATGCGTCACAGTTCATCGACATCTCCGTCAACCTGGCACAGGGCAAGGAAGAGCACTACTACTACGGCGGACTTTGGTTCATCACTCCCGAGAACGTTGCAGCTTATGCGGCTTCCAACGATCCGGCAGATCTGGATCAGTATGCTGACTACTACATCAAGGATCCCGAGTAATATAGACGGGACGGAAACAGGTCCGGCAGCAGCCGGATGAAGACGACAAACTGGATCGGTGAAGACCATTTCTGGTAAGTCAACCGGCGGGGGAGACTTTCCCCCGCCGGTTTTTTACCCGAAACAGCGCCGCGGCGGTCCTGATCCGAATACCGGATGCGGATAGGAAGAAGACGGTTCCGGTATGAGACACTGATGCTTCCGGTGAAAAAGATAGGAGCGACAATCTATGAGCAACCAAGAAGTACTGCTTCGACTCTCCCACATCGAGAAAAGCTTTCCCGGCGTACACGCCCTGAAGGACGTCTCCCTGGAGGTGAGAAAAGGCGAAGTCCTCGCGCTGATCGGAGAGAACGGCGCAGGGAAGTCCACACTGATCAAGGCAATTACAGGTGCGCACGCACCGGATTCGGGAACGATCGAGTTCGACGGCGTGACCTATGACAAGATGACCCCCGAGATCGCCCTGCAGGTCGGCATCGGTGCGATCTACCAGGAATTCACGCAGGCGCCGCCGCTCTCCGTCGCGGAGAACGTGTTCATGAACCTCAGGGTCAACGACGGCCCGTTCCGCGACTACGCCCTGATGTGCAAAAAGACGAAAGAGATCACCGACAAGCTCGGCGTTGACATAAACCCCCGCGCGCTGGTCAAGGACCTGACGGTCGGCTACAAGCAGCTGGTCGAGATCTCCAAGGCGCTGGCAAGAAACGCCCGCTTCCTCATCATGGACGAGCCCACGGCGCCGCTTACCGATGATGAAGTCGAACTGCTTTTCAAGATCATTCGCGAGCTGAAAGAGCAGGGCATGACGATCATCTACATCTCGCACCGCCTGGACGAGCTGTTCGAAGTCTCGGACCGCGTCACGGTCATGCGCGACGGCGAGGTCGTCGTTACCAAGGATATCAACGAGATCGACAAGCCCATGCTGATCAAGTACATGGTCGGCCGCGAGCTCAAGGAGAGCTTCCCGGAGCGCGACAAGCACTACGGCGACGTTGTCCTGGAAGTGAAGGACTTCTGCGGCGAGACCGTGGGACCGGTCTCCTTCACGCTTCGTGAGGGCGAGATCCTCGGCTTCGGCGGACTGGTCGGCGCGGGGCGGACGGAGCTCGCGAGAGCGATCTTCGGCGCGGATCCGCAGGTCTCCGGCGAGCTGTACGTCAAGGGGCAGAAGGTCCACTTCAAGTCCTCGATGGAGGCCATCGAGCACGGACTGGGCTACGTCTCCGAGGACCGCAAGAACCAGGGCGTCCTCCAGAACATGGCCGTCGACTTCAATATTTCGCTTCCAATTATTAAAAAGCTCTCCCACATGCTCCTCGTCAACACGAAGAAAGAGCGGGAGATCGTACAGAAACAGGTCGACGACATGAGCATCAAGACGCCGTCCCTGAAGCAGCGGACCAGCAACCTCTCCGGCGGCAACCAGCAGAAGGTCGTCCTCGGCAAGTGGCTGGCGAGCGAGTCGGACATCCTGATCCTGGACGAGCCCACGCGAGGCATCGACGTCGGCTCCAAACAGGAGATCTACAAGCTGATCAACAGACTGGCAGAGCAGGGGAAGGCGATCATCGTGATCTCCTCCGAGATGGAGGAACTGCTCGGACTGACAGACCGGATGCTTGTGCTGTATGAGGGCAAGTGCACCGGCAAGCTGGAGAAGGAAGAGTACTCGCAGGAGAAGGTCCTGCAGTACGCATCCGGTGAGCTGTCACTGTGAATGAAACCGTGATCCACCGAATCGCACATGCATCATCCTGACAGGGAGGAGAAAGCAATGGAAAACTCGAAACTCAAAACATTCGTCAGAGACTACACGATCGTCATCGTCATCGCACTGCTCGCGGTCGGCTTCACGATCGGCAACAAGAACTTTTTCACGGTCAGCAACTTCCTGACCATTATGAGACAGTCCGCGATCATGGGTGTCTGCGGCGTCGGCCTGATGTTCTGCATGGTCACCGGCTCCATCAACCTCGCGACCGGCTCGTTCATGTCGCTGACGACCGTCCTCGTCGCTCTCTGGAGCGTCAACTGGGGCCAGAACTGGATCATCGGCATGATCCTCGCGGTCATCATCTGCACGATCATCGGCTTCGTGATGGGCGAAGTCATCATCCGCGGCAACATCAACCCCATGATCGGCTCCCTCGCCGTCAAGACGATCCTCGCCGGCGCGGCTTACCTGATCTCCGGCGGTCTTCCGATCTACGGCATCCCGGATGAGTCCAAGTGGCTCGGCCAGGGCTTCATCGGCATCATCCCGGTCCCGGTCGTCGTCCTCGTGGTCGTCGCAGTTATCGCGTCGATCGTGTTCACAAAGACGTATCTCGGCCGCAAATTCTTCGCAGCCGGCTCCAACGACGAGGCGGCGAGACTGTCCGGTATCCGCACCAAAGAGATCCGCATCGCTTCGTTCATCGTCTGCGGCATGCTCTGCGGCATCGCGGGCTGCATCCAGCTCGGCCGCATGGGTTCCGGCCAGCCGGCGGCAGGCTCCGAAGTTGAAATGAACATCCTGGCAGCCCTCATCATCGGCGGCGTCGCGATCGGCGGCGGCGAAGGCAAGGTCCTCAGAGCATTCTGCGGCGTCTTCCTGATCAACATGCTGACCAACGGCATGACCCTGATGAACGTCAACCAGTACTGGCAGCAGGTCGTCCAGGGCTTCGTCTTCCTGTTCGCGGTCCTGCTCGAGGCTTACCAGCACAGGCCGTACGTGCCGAAGAAGGCGAAAGAGGACAAAAAGGCAGCAGCAAAAACCTGACGATTCCGGCCGCACACATGCCGGAACGGCCGGCCGTGAGGGACGGCTGTTCCGACAAGGCGGCCGACGGACATAATAATTCGTAACAGACTGGCAGAATCATGTGAGGAAGGAGAACCGAACCATGAAGTACAGGAAATACTTTGAACCCGAATACGGCGAGCCGGACAAGTACGTAAAGAAAGAAAAGGATTTCGGCGCCCCCGAAGGCATGAGCCGCAAGGCGTTCCGTGTGAAGAGCAACTTCGAGACGCTCACGAACATGACGGAGATGATGAAAGGGATCTACTGCTACGACGAGCTCATGAAGATCGAGACCGACGACTACCGCGTCCGTCGCGACGGATGGGATGTCACGCTCCGTGTGTACCATCCGATGACGGAAGGCCCGCATCCGATCATGCTGTTCTATCACGGCGGCGGCTGGACCATGAACAACCTGGATCTCTACGACTACGTCCCCAGGTACTTTACGAGATACGGCGACATTGTCGTCGTGGCGGTGGACTACCGGCTCGCGCCGGAGTACCCGTTCCCGGGCGGCCTGGAAGACTGCTACATGGGACTCGAGTGGGCCGTGGAACACGCTGAGGAGATCGGCGGCTCCCCGGAGAGCGTCACGGTCTGCGGCGACTCCGCGGGCGGCAACTTAGCGACGGCGGTCTGCATCATGTCCAGAGACCGCAAAGGCCCGAAGATCCACAAGCAGATCCTGCTTTTCCCGGGGACGAGCTTCAACTTCGACACGCCGGTGGACTCCACGCTCCGCTATGCGGGCGGAAATTACTTCATTGACATCGACCCCTATGCGGACCTCGCACAGAGCGGTTACCTTTCGGATCCGGAGAAGGAAAGATACAATCCGTACGCTTCCCCGATGGAGAACAACGACTTCGACGGGATCCCGCCGTGCTGCTTCATCTCGCCCGAGTGCGATCCGCTCCTGGACCACGCGCTGATGTACGCGGCGAAGCTGGAGGACAACGGCGTCCCGGTGGAATTCCACCTTTATAAAGGCATGCTGCACGCGTTCATCAACCGCCCGTACCAGAAATCGTTCGAGGCGATGGACGACATCATCGCGGCGGTGCCGAAGCTGGGATAATTTTCAGGCTGTAAAACGTCTCCGCGCGGGCACGGGACAGTGCCCGCGGAGGAGGCGGAAAGGAGAAAAGATGGCGCTGTTTACCTGCAACCTGTTTGCAAAGACACTCTATGCAAGCGTCACCGTGAATGTCGTTCTGCCGACGCCGGATTCCAGCGCGGATTTCTTCGGAAATGACGCGCGCTATCCGAATGAGGGAGAGAAGTTCCAGACACTGTACCTGCTGCACGGCTTTTCCGCGGACTACACTGACTGGCAGCGGTTTTCACGCATCGAGTCCTACGCGTGCGAGAACAAGATCGCAGTCGTCATGGCGAGCGCGAACAATTCGAGCTATACGGATCTTCCGTACGGCGGAAAATACTTCACTTTCTTTACGGAAGAGCTCTCGAAACTCGTGGAGGCGATCTTCCCGCTGTCGAACAAGAGGGAAAACCGGTTCGTCGCAGGACTTTCGATGGGCGGTTTCGGGACGATGAAGATGGCGCTCCTGCGCCCTGACCTGTATGCGGCGGCCGCGAGCCTCTCCGGCGGCTTCGGCAACCGCAAGCCGCTAGCCGAGACTATAAAAAGCGCATCGATGCCTACGATTCCTTCCGAGAAATACCGCTACAACCAGTTCGGTGAGAACCTTGAGTTCTACGACGAGAACAAGGACGACGTGAAGGTCATGCTGAAGAATGCGCTCGATAATGGCGTGGACCTTCCGAAACTCTACATGTGCTGCGGGACGGAGGACTTCATCTATCCCACGAACAAAGAGTTTTATGAGTACGCGCAGTCGATCGGCGCGGAGATCACATACGAGGAGGGGCCCGGCGTCCATGATTTCTACTTCTGGGATCCTTATATTAAGAAGATCCTCGAGTGGATGCCGCTCACGCACGGATTCGTGGACTGAGGAAAGGAGGAGAGCATGGCACTGATAGAGAGCAAATTCTTTTCGCGCGAGCTGTACCGCAGCGTGTCTGTCAACGTGGTCCTGCCGCTTCCGGACTCGGGCGACGAGTTCTTCGAGGGCGCGACCCCGCTTCCGGGGAATGGTAAGAAATACCAGGTCCTGTACCTGCTGCACGGCTTCTCCGCGGACCACACGGACTGGCAGCGCTTCTCCAGGATCGAGACCTACGCGCAGGCGAAGCGCCTCGCGGTCGTGATGCCGTCCGGCGACAACAGCTTCTACGCGAACATGGCGCACAGCGGGAATTACTACAACTATATCGCCCATGAACTGCCGGAGGCGATGGAGAAGCTCTTCCCCATCTCCGGCAAGCCGGAGGACAAGTTCATCGCAGGTCTGTCGATGGGCGGCTACGGGAGCTTTAAGATCGCGCTGCGGAATCCGGACCAGTACGCCGCGGCGGCGAGCCTGTCCGGCGGGATGCGCGTCGGACCGAACCTGAACAGCGCGAAGGCGCGGCCGTCGGGCGTGCCCACGGACGTCTACCTCGCGGAAGCGTACGGCCCGAACTGGGAATACTATGATCCGCAGACGGAAGATCTTTTCATCGTATTAGAGAATGCGGTGAAAAGCGGTGTCAAACTGCCAAAGCTGTTCCAGTGCGTAGGTACCGAGGACTTCGTGTACGCGCAGAATGCCGAATTCCGCGAATTCGCGAAAAATCTCGGCGTGGATCTCACGTATGAAGAGGGCCCGGGCGTCCACAACTGGGATTTCTGGGATCCGTGGATCCGCAGGATCCTCGACTGGCTGCCGCTCGCGGGAGAGCTGGTGGAGGCGTAAGGCGGCCTGGAAGATGTGTGATGCTGGCGTATCGCAGGAACTTTGCAGATACGTGAAACAGGCGCTGCACCGGTGGTATAAATGAGTTAATAAAGGGAAGCGGCAGCCCCGAACCTGCCGCGGAAAAGTGAGGACCTGCATCGGCGCGGCCGGTGCGGAAAAACGGAATTTCTCACGCACAGGAAGTGCACAGGAGGAAAAATGAAGAACCAGACAGCATATTTGGTCGATACCGAGAAACTGGAGATCCGTGACAGCGAAATGCCCGACGTAGGGCCCGATGACGTCCTGATCGAAGTGAAGCACGTCGGTATCTGCGGCTCGGACGTGCAGTTCTACACGGATCCGAGCTTCGGGCATATGTTTGAGCCTCATCTGCCCTGCGTCCTCGGGCATGAGAGCGCCGGCGTCGTGAAGGAAGTCGGCGGAAACGTCAAGATGCTTAAGCCCGGCGACCGCGTCGCGGTGGAGCCCGGCGTGCCCTGCGGCAAGTGCGAGTACTGCCTGAGCGGCCGCTACAATCTCTGCAGAGACGTCGATTTCATGGCCTGCCCGCCCTGGCACAGAGCGGCATTCAGCAGGTATATTTCCCATCCGGCGTCATTCTGCTTCAAGCTTCCGGACAACGTCTCGACGATCGAAGGCGCGCTCGTTGAGCCGCTTGCGGTCGGCCTGCACGCCGTGAACCGCAGCCGCGCGCACCTCGGCCAGAACGCGATCATCCTCGGCAGCGGCTGCATCGGCCTGATGACGCTGCTCTCCCTGCAGGCGGTCGGCGTGACGGACATCACGGTCGTCGACGTCTTCGACAACCGTCTGGAAGTCGCGAAGGAGCTCGGCGCGAAGCACGTCATCAACGCTTCTCAGGTGGATACGGTCGAGGCAGCGAAGGAGCTGACCGGCGGCGCGGGCTATGAGCTCGTCTATGAGACCGCGGGCAGCAAGTTTACGACGGCGCAGACGCCTTATATCGTCAAGGCGGGCGGCGTGATCGTCGTGGTCGGCAACGTCCATGATCCGGTCACTTACGATTTCATGGAAGTCAACGGCAAGGAAGTCGACATCATGACGACCTTCCGCTACAGGAACATCTATCCGATGGCGATCAACGCGATCGCGGGCGGCAAGATCGACGTGAAGAAGGTCGCGACCAACTTCATGAAGTTCGAGGACATCCAGGAGGCCTTTGAGGTCGCTTACAAGCAGAAGCAGACCGCGCTCAAGGTCGTCGTGGAGATGCCCGAGAACGAAGAGTAACGCGTGCCTGACGGGCGGCGGCCCCGGCGTAGTCCGGGGCGGGACAAGCCCGGGACGGCTTGGAACCATCTCCCGAAGCATCGGGGTTGGTCATAGATTGTCGAAGTGCGGGCGCCTTTCATGGTGCCCGTACTTGCAATGGAATATGACTGGGGCGGCGCGCAGTGGTGATATGCGGCTGGCGCACGGCGATATAGCCCGCCGCCCCGGAGCAGCAATGTAAGGCAGAATATTCATATAAGAGAATAAAGAAAGGAGACGCAGGCAATGAGCGAATTCATGCGCAGCATCGCAGTTTTTGGGAAAGATGACGTCAGAATGGTGGACGACGTCATCAAGCCGGAGATCAAGCCCTACGAGTGTCTCGTCAAGACGCGGGCCTGCGGCTTCTGTAACGGCACGGACTTCCATATTATCCGGGGCCAGATGGCGATCGACGTCGACGCGTTCCCGATCCTGCTCGGGCACGAGGGCGTCGGCGAGATCGTGGAAGTCGGCAGCAAGGTAAAGAACTACCGCGTCGGCCAGCGCTTCATCAACCCGCCGTTCGTCCGCACCACGGAGAAATACGGGGCGACCTGGGGCCAGATGTCCGACTACGGCGTGATCCAGGACTGGGAAGTCATGGACGAGCTCGACATCCCGGAATCCGAGCGCAACGGGGCGCAGAACATCATGCGCCAGATTCCCGACGACTTCGACTGCATCGACGCGGGCGTCATGCTCTCCCTGAACGAGTGCTTCTCCGCGGCGAAGAACTTCACCGTGGAAGGAAAGGACGTCCTCGTCTACGGCGCTGGCCCGATGGGCCTCGGCACCATGAAATACATGCGGATCCTCGGCGCGAAGTCGATCACCTGCATCGATTCGGTCGACGAGCGCCTGGAACTGGCGAAAACGCTCTCCGGCGTGGACCGCACCATCAATTTTGCGAAGGAAGACAAGGACGAGATCCTTGGGGATGAGCTTTTCGACAGAGTGATTGACATTGTCGGCCTGACGTCCATCCTGATGGAGGGCTCGCAGCGCCTGCGCCCGTACGGCATCGTGGGCTCCATGGGCGTCCTGAAGAACACGGACGCGGTCGTCGACGTCACGAAGCTGAAGAACAACACGCTGCTCCAGATGCTCAACTTCCCTTACGGCCAGTATGACATCACGTCCGAAAACGTCGAGCTGATGCGCAAGGGCGTCATCAACCCGAAGGACTTCTACACGCACGTCCGGAAGCCGGAGCAGATCGACGAAGTCCTGCAGCTCGTCACGACTAAGGAAGCACTGAAGGTCGTCATCGACTTCGACTGAGTTGCGGCGCGCCGCGCGACCAGTTTCGCAAGAAAGATTACAAATTTACTGGAAGATTCTGTCTACTTATATTTATAATAGATTTGGAAGCTGGTAAGCGACCGCCTCGGTTCATGTGCTTCTAAGGCGGACATAAACAGCTTTTTCAGAAACAGGGGTTTACAGTAACAAAATAGGAAATCAGGAGGATCAGGAGATGGCAATCAAGGACAGGATCACTGGCATTCAGCATCTGGGGCTGCCGACAAGGGATTTTGAAGGCACGCTGAAGTTCTACGAGGGACTCGGCTTCGAGATCGAGTGGAGATCGAAGGAATTCCCGGTCGCGTTCATCCGCAACGGCTCGATCGAGATAGAGACCTTCCAGAAGGACGAGGCGAACCAGGTTTGGGGCGCGTGGGATCACATCGCGATCGACGTCGACGACGTCGACAAGGCATGGGCTGACGCAAAGGAAGTCGGCTACAAGATCGTGGAAGGCGAAGACGGGCCGATCCTGCTTCCTTTCTTTGACAAGGGCGTGCGCTATTTCACGATCGAGGGACCTAATAAGGAAAAGATCGAGTTTAATCAGAAGCTGTAAGAAGCAGTATCAGTAATCGATTTACAGTGAGCAGGAGACCGGTCGGGATCCTGCTCATTTCTGTTCAGCGATGCGTTGGGTGTCAGAATAAATACTATTTTCATCACAGATTCTGTGACGATTGAGGGGTGGTGAAGGGCGCTGTCGAGATATAGTGAAAAGTCTTGAAAAAGAACTAAATCTAGCGGTTGCAAACGACTATCCTCTCTGTTATAATCTCAATCACCGCCGAAAAAGCGGACGCAAAACTGAATATCAATCAAAAAACTTTTTTAAAAAAGTTGTTGACATCTCAAACAGATGGTTGTATGATATCAGAGTTGCTCCACTGGAGCGGACACCTGCCAGGCAGGGACGACCGAAAGGTCGGAAGAACCTTCCAAATCGAATAGTGACAATCAGAAGCGTTGGGTTGTTGCTGGGAGATTTGAAAACTCAGCGACGGCCGAACAGAAATGCAACCCTGAAGATTCTTTAATAATTAATGAGATCTTCAGAACGAAGGAAATTCGGAAGCAGAATAGCACAGCAGTGCATCTGTAAGCTGAAGGTCAAACGATCTGATCAAAATCCTCGAGAGCTTAGGCAATCGAGGTCAGGCTGTGAAGAACAGCA
>DJXE01000022.1 GCA_002449595.1 Lachnospiraceae bacterium UBA7012 | reverse complement strand
ATGAAATGTGCACATATGATAATGATGAAAACAACAAAGCTACCCTTCTCGACCACCTGAGAAAGAGCTTTGAATACACATCAACTCATCTCGGTCCTCACGATCTGCCTCTTATCGGCCGTGCAGACTGGAACGACTGTCTCAACCTGAACTGCTTCTCCGAGCATCCGGGCGAGAGCTTCCAGACAACCGGTCCGAGCGAGGGACCTGTTGCAGAGAGCGTCTTCATTGCTGGCATGTATGTAAAATACGGAAAAGAACTCGCAGAGATACTCCAGCACACAGGCAATAAGGCTGAGGCTACAGAGGTCCTCTTCCAGGTACAGGCAATGGAAGGCGCCATCCTCGAAAGCGGATGGGACGGAGAGTGGTTCCTGAGAGCATATGATGCTTTTTCAAAGCCGGTGGGCAGCAAGGTCTGCGAAGAAGGTCAGATCTTCATCGAGCCGCAGGGCATGTGCGTCATGGCTGGCATCGGCGCGAAGTCCGGCGAAGCGGAAAAAGCGCTGCAGAGCGTCAAGGAGCGCCTGGATACCAAGTACGGCATCGTGCTCCATCAGCCCGCTTACACGAAGTACTACCTGAACCTGGGCGAGATCTCCAGCTATCCTCCGGGATACAAAGAGAACGCCGGTATCTTCTGCCACAACAACCCTTGGATCGTGTGCGCAGAGACCGTGCTCGGCCACGGCGACCGCGCTTTTGAGATCTACAAGAAGACCTGCCCGGCATACATCGAAGAGATCAGCGAGATCCACCGCACAGAGCCTTACGTCTACAGCCAGATGGTCGCCGGCATCGACGCGCCGACCTTCGGCGAGGGCAAGAACAGCTGGCTCACCGGTACCGCCGCGTGGACCTTCCTGACCGTCAGCCAGGCGATCCTCGGCATCACGCCGGACTATGACGGCCTCGCCGTCGACCCGTGCATCCCGTCCTCTCTGAGCGGATTCTCCGTGACGAGACGCTACAGGGGCGCCGAGTACCATATCACCGTTGACAACGCCGCCGGCGTCCAGAAGGGCATCGCGTCCGTCACGATCGATGGCAAGCCGGCAGACGTGAAGCGCTGCGGTATCTTTGAGACCGGGTGCATCATTCCCGCACAGCCCGCGGGCAGCGTCGTGAACGTCAGCGTCGTGATGGGCTGAACCCTAACTTAGCCTTCTTTTTCATTCTTCCTTTTTACAGTGCCTGTACCGCCCTCCACGGTGCAGGCACTGTGTTTTGTGGCGAACGTATATCGGATGGGTGTGCCCATTCGATGAGCGACAAAGGTGGACACTCATCGGATGGGCGTGCCCATCCGATTGTGATAAAATCACTTTATGAAAAAAAGAATTCTCATGATCGGAACCGGCGGCACGATCGCCTGCAAACAGACCGAGGAAGGCCTCCTGCCCGCCCAGAGCAGCGAGGAGCTGCTCAGCGCGGTCCCCGGCGCCGGAGAACTCTGTGATGCGGAGTTCTGTCAGCTTTTCAATCTGGACAGCACGAATATCGGCAGGATCCACTGGATCGCGATCGCGAAGAAGATCCAGGAGGAGTACGACCGCTACGACGGCTTCCTCATCACGCACGGGACGGACACGATGGCCTACACCGCCTCGGCGCTCTCCTATCTCATCCAGGACGCGGACAAGCCGATCGTCATCACCGGCTCGCAGCGGCCGATGGGCGAATTCGTGACGGACGCGGGGAAGAACCTCCAGGACAGCCTCCGCTTCGTCTGCGCCGGCATCGCCGGCGGCGTCTACATCGTCTTCGACGGAAAAGCGCTGATCGGCACCAGGGCGCGCAAAGTCCGCACCAAGAGCACCGCGGCGTTTGAGAGCATCAACTATCCGACGTTCGCATTCATCGACGGGAACCGCATCTTCCCCTATCTCGGGAAGCCGCGCAGAGCGAAGACGCCCAAATTCTACGACGCGCTCTCAGACCGCGTCTGCCTGATCAAGCTCTTCCCCGGCATCCGCCCGGACATCTTCGATTACGCGGCGGAGCACTACGACGCCATCGTCATCGAGAGCTACGGCGTCGGCGGCATTCCGCAGGACGCGGAGGACAGCTATCTCGCGAAGATCGAGCGGCTCACCTCCATGAACAAGACCGTCGTCATCGCTTCACAGGTCATGCTCGAGGGCAGCGACGCGGACGTCTACGAGGTCGGCTACCGCAGCATCCACAACTACCACGCGCTGCAGTCCTACGACATGACGATCGAGGCCGCGATCACGAAGCTCATGTGGATCCTCGCGCAGACAGGCGACGCCGAGAAGATCCGCCGGCTGTTCCTGACGCCGGTCTCGCACGACATCTCGCACTGGGTGGATATGAGTTGAGGCTGGATAAATACCTCGCCGACATGGAAGTCGGCACAAGAAAAGAACTGAAGAAGCTGATCCGCTCCGGCGCCGTCACCGTGAACGGCGGGATCGTCCGCGATCCGGGCGCCGCCGTCGGGGACGGCGACGACGTCACCTGCAAGGGAAAAGCAGTAAAGCACGCCTCCTGGCAGTACCTCATGCTGCACAA
>DJXE01000047.1 GCA_002449595.1 Lachnospiraceae bacterium UBA7012 | reverse complement strand
AACGTGATCATCGGCACGCACGCGCTCATCCAGGAGGCCGTGAACTACCATGACCTCTCGCTCGTCATCACGGACGAGCAGCACCGGTTCGGCGTCCGGCAGCGCGAGCTCCTTGCGGGCAAGGGACAGACGCCGGAGGTGTCGCTCCTCGTCATGAGCGCGACGCCGATTCCCAGATCGCTGGCGATGATCCTTTACGGCGACCTGAACGTATCGATCATCCGGCAGATGCCTTCGAACCGGCTCCCGATCAAGAACCTCGCGATGGGACAGTCGCAGCGGGGCAAGGCGCTGCGCTTCATGCTGGACCGGATCGCGGAGGGGCGGCAGGCCTACATCATCTGCCCGTCGATCGAGGAGAGCGAGGCGATGGAGACCGAGGACGTGCTCTCTTACGCGGAGAGCCTCTCTGCGGCCGTGCCCGCCTCCGTCCGCGTCGCGGCGCTCCACGGGAAGATGAAGCCCGCGGAGAAGAACGGGATCATGACGGCGTTTGCGGCGCACGAGACGGACGTCCTGGTGTCCACGACAGTCATCGAGGTCGGGATCAACGTGCCGAACGCGAGCGTCATCCTGATCGAGAACGCGGAGCGCTTCGGGCTCTCGCAG
Source organism: Lachnospiraceae bacterium UBA7012 (assembly GCA_002449595.1). Taxonomy (GTDB): domain Bacteria; phylum Bacillota; class Clostridia; order Lachnospirales; family Lachnospiraceae; genus CAG-791. The sequence continues at coordinate 2,192 of DJXE01000047.1, read as the reverse complement.
CTGCACCAGCTGCGCGGGCGCGTCGGGAGAGGCGTGCACCAGAGCTACTGCATCTTCCTCTACAAGGACGAGGACGGCGCGAAGAAGCCGAAGCGCCTGGAGATCCTGGAGAAGACGAACGACGGGTTCGAGATCTCGGAGCAGGACCTGCGCCTGAGAGGCCCCGGCGACCTGTTCGGCGTGCGGCAGAGCGGGGAGCTGTGGTTTGATCTCGCGGACATCTACGAGGACGCGGATCTGTTGAAGCGGGCGGCTTCCTACGCGGACCGCGTGCTGAAGGAGGACCCGGATTATCAGGTGAAGACCGGGAAACAGATCGATTTCAGGACGATCTGAGGGACGCCCTGATGACGGTTTGCCGGGCGATCTGACGGCGATCTGACAGACAGCCTGACCCCCGTGCGTATCTGTTGTGCCATACAGGGGAAAGAGACCACAACATGTGGTATTTCCGGCGTGTCATAGCGGAAAGTTTGTGATACAATACATCTGTTCGATTGTGACTGCCCGGCGCCGGAAGGAGCCGGGACAGCCGCGATTATTTATGTTTATTTCGGAGGATGCAAAATGCCAAGAACAGCGGTGGTGACAGACAGCAACAGCGGTATTACCCAGGCTGAGGCGAAGAAAATGGGGATCGACGTGATCCCGATGCCTTTCATGATCGGATCGAAGACGTACTACGAGGACATCAACCTCACGAGGGAGAAGTTCTTCCGCAGGCTCGCGAAGGGCGACCAGGTCGTGACGAGCCAGCCGATCCCGACGGAAGTCCTCAAGGTCTGGGACAGGCTGCTGAAGGATTATGACGACCTCGTCTACATCCCGATGAGCAGCGGACTCTCGGGCTCCTGCCAGAGCGCGATGATGCTCTCGAGCGACTACAACGGGCGCGTGCAGGTGGTCAACAACCAGCGCATCTCCGTGACGCAGAGAAGAAGCGTCATGGACGCGATGGAGCTGGCGGAGTACAGCCTGAACGCGAAGGAGATCCGGAAGGTCCTCGAGGAAGTGAAGTTTGACTCGAGCATCTATATCATGCTGAACACGCTGCAGTACCTGAAGCGCGGCGGGCGCATCACACCCGCGGCCGCGGCGATCGGCTCGCTCCTGCACATCAAGCCCGTGCTGCAGATCAAGGGAGAAAAGCTCGACGCGTTCTCCAAAGCCCGCACGGAAGCGCAGGGCAAGAACATCATGCTGCAGGCGATGAAGAAGGACATCGACAGCCTCTACGGCGGAACCGAGGAGGAGACCTGCTGGCTCTACATCGTCGACGGGCAGTATCCGGAAGAGGCGGAGATCTTCGCGCAGGAAGCGGCGCAGATGTTCCCCAACTTCAACATCATCCGCGACAGCCTCTCGCTCAGCGTGTGCTGCCACATCGGCCCCGAGGCCCTCGCCGTGGCGTGCTCGAAGAAGCTGGACATCCCGGCGATCGCGGAGAAGGTCATCATGTCCAGGGAAACTGATAAATAAAGGAAGAACATGGCAGCAACGAACAGCAATTACGGCGCCGGCAATATCAAGATCCTCGAGGGACTGGAGGCAGTCCGCACGAGGCCCGGCATGTACATCGGCAGCGTCTCGACAAGAGGCCTGAACCATCTCGTCTATGAGATCGTCGACAACTCCGTCGACGAGCACCTCGCGGGATTCTGCGACACCATCCGCGTCACGCTCGAGGCGAACGGCTCGTGCACGGTCGAGGACAACGGCCGCGGCATTCCGGTGGACATGCATGAGACCGGCGTGAGCGCGGAGCGCGTCGTCTTAACGACCCTCCACGCCGGCGGCAAATTCGACAACGACGCATACAAGACGAGCGGCGGCCTGCACGGCGTCGGCTCCTCGGTCGTCAACGCGCTCTCGAAGCACATGACGGTCCAGATCCGCCAGGGCGGCTTCCTCTACGAGGACAGATACGAGCAGGGCGTTCCGGTCCAGCCTCTGGAAAAGGGCCTGCTCCCCGTGATCGGCACGGCGCGCGGGACCGGGACGAAGATCAACTTCCTCCCGGACGACGAGATCTTCGAGAAGACCCGCTTCAAGGAAGAGGACATCAAGAGCCGCCTGCACGAGACGGCCTACCTGAACCCGCAGCTCACGATCATCTATGAGGATAAGCGCGAGGGGACGCAGGAGAAGCTGACGTTCCACGAGCCGGACGGCATCATCGGCTTCGTGCGGGA
>DJXE01000067.1:234-6841 GCA_002449595.1 Lachnospiraceae bacterium UBA7012 | reverse complement strand
CCCTTCCATGAAACAGGATAAATCATGAAGAATCCATGAAATCTTGCGGCCGCCGCACCTCGTAATTCGGCAATTTGCCCTGTCCTCCCGTATCGCCGGACGTCCCTCGCTGATATAATGGATCTGTAGTGCCGGACGCGGGCGCACCCCGCCCCGGCGGGACTTTTCATGATCGGCAAAGGAGAGCATCTATGAAAACCGTTCTGATCTCCGGTGCGGACCGCGGCGTCGGTCTCGCCATGGCCTCGGAATTCGCCTCCCACGGGTGGCGCGTGTTCGCGGGGCAGTTCATGCCGGCGTGGCCGCAGCTGTCTCAGCTGCAGGAGAAATACCCGGACAACATCGTCATCGTGCCGCTGGACGTCTCGTCTTCGGAGAGTGTGCAGAAAGCAAAGGAGATCGTCGAAAAGGAGACCGACCGGATCGACCTTCTCGCAAGCAATGCAGGGATCGCCCATCTGCCGGAAGAGAGGGAATACATGAACCGGATCTTCTCGGTGAACTCGCTGGCACTCGTCAGGCTCATCTCCGCCTTCCGCGACCTTCTGGACCGCGGGGACCGGCGCATCTGCGCGGTGTCCTCCGAGGCGGGCAGCATCACGCTCGCGATGCGTCCCGACATGTACTCCTACTGCATGTCGAAGACGGCGCTCAACATGGAGCTGCGGCTCCTGTTCAATGAGCTCCGCCCGCAGGGCTACACGTTCCGCGTCTACCATCCCGGCTGGATCCGCTCCTACATGGCGGGCGTTAAGTCCACTGTCGGCTACTACGAGCCGGAAGAGACGGCGGCCGTCGCCTACCGGCAGTTTACGGAAGACCGGGAAGTCGAGGACGTGCTTTATCTGATGGATATCGAAGGGGAAGTCTGGACGTTTTGAGAGGAATGACGCATGAATAAGAATATTTTAGTGATAGGCTGCAGCGACCCCGAAGCGATCCGGATGGCTGACTGGTTTGCCGCCCACGGCGACACGGTGTATCAGAACCGGCCGGACGAGCCGCTCTCCGCGGAGATCTCCGCGCTGGACCACCTCGATCTTCTGATCCTGCACACGGCGAGCTTCGAGTCCGAGGCAGATGCGATGCTGCCCGAGGGCGGGACGATCCTGCAGATGGATGACGCCGCGGCCATGAGGGACTACGACCGCTATGTGTGCGGCTGCTTTGAACTTCTGGAACAGTGCCTTCCCCAGCTCCGCAAAGGGCTGAAGCGAATCTGCATCCTGACGGATGCGACCTGCTCCATCCGCTCGAATCCGGGGACCGGCGCGCCGTCGAAGCACATCATGATGGCGGCCGTGAACGATATGGTCAAGCTGTTTTTCAACCGGCTCCGCCCCGAGGGCTTCACATTCCGGAACTACGCGCTGACGGGCGATCCCGCCGGCGTGCCGCAGGGCGCTTTCCCACCCGGCGCGTTCTTTTTGCTTGATTTCTGCTATGACGCGCGCGAGCTCCCGATCCACAACGAGGAGGAGCGGTTCGTCCTCAAGGACGGCTTCCTGAACGAGATCGCGTGGTGATCACGATGCCGTCAATCAGCTGCGCCGCGACGCTCATGATCATGGTGAGGATCTTCCTTCCGCTTACATTTATTCAAGTTCTATCGTACCCGGCGGCTTGGATGTCAGGTCGTAGAAGACTCTGTTGACGCCCTTCACTTCACCGATGATCCGGCGCATGCAGGTCTGCAGCACGTCCCACGGGATCTCGGCGGCCTCCGCCGTCATGAAGTCCGAGGTCACGACGCCGCGCAGCGCGACCGCGTAGTCGTAGGTGCGGCCGTCTCCCATGACGCCGACGCTGCGGACGTTGGTCAATGCCGCGAAGTACTGTCCGTTCCCCGTGTCGATCCCGCCCTTTTCGAGCTCCTCGCGGAAGATGGCGTCCGCCTCCTGCACGATGCGGACCTTGTCCGCCGTGATGTCGCCGACGATCCGGACGCCGAGTCCCGGTCCCGGGAACGGCTGGCGGAAGACGAGTTTCTCCGGAAGGCCGAGTTCGAGGCCGGTCTGCCGGACTTCATCCTTGAAGAGCTGCCGGAGCGGCTCGATGATCTCGCGGAAGTCCACGCGCTCCGGGAGCCCGCCGACATTGTGGTGGGACTTGATCACGGCGCCGCCGCTGCCCGTCCCGCTCTCGACGACGTCCGGGTAGATCGTCCCCTGCGCGAGGAAGTCGACCCTGCCGATCTTCTTCGCCTCTTCCTCAAACACCTCGATAAACTCCGCCCCGATGATCTTGCGCTTCATCTCAGGATCCGTGATCCCCGCGAGCTTCAGGTAGAAGCGCTCTCTCGCGTTCACGCGGACAAAATTCAGGTCAAACGGCCCCGCGGGGCCGAACACCGCCTCGACTTCATCGCCCTCATTCTTCCTCAGAAGGCCGTGGTCGACGAACACGCAGGTGAGCTGCCTGCCGACCGCGCGCGAGAGCAGCGCCGCGGCGACCGAGGAATCCACGCCGCCGGAGAGGCCGAGGAGCACCTTGCCGTCTCCCACCTTCTCCCGGATCGCGCGGATGGCCTCCTCCGCAAACGAGGACATTTTCCAGTCCCCGCTGCAGCCGCAGACGTCGATGACGAAGTGCCGCAGCATCTGCCTGCCGTACTCCGTGTGCTCGACCTCCGGGTGGAACTGCACCGCGTACAGTTTTCTCTCAGCATCTTCCATCGCGGCGACCGGGCAGCGGTCCGTGTGCGCCGTGACGACAAATCCCTCCGGCGCCTGCGCGATGTAATCCGTGTGGCTCATCCAGACCGCGGACCGCTCCGGAACTCCCTGGAAAAGGACGGACCGCCCCGCATCCTGTGTGTTCCCTGCCTCGATCTCCGCGTGCCCGTACTCGCTGACCGGCGCCGTCTCCACTCTCCCGCCGAGACGGTGCGCCATCAGCTGGGAGCCGTAGCAGATCCCGAGCACCGGGATCCCCAGCTCAAACAGTTCCCTGTCGCAGGAAGGCGAGCCCTCCTCGTAGACGCTGTTCGGGCCGCCCGTGAGGATGATCCCCTTCGGGCTCAGCTTCTGTATCTCTTCGGGCGCCGTCGTATAGGGGAGGATCTCGCTGTAGACATTGCACTCCCGGACTCTCCGCGCGATCAGCTGCTTGTACTGCCCGCCGAAGTCCAGGATCACGATCCTCTCTCTGCCCGCCGTATTCTCTGCCATGCTCGTATCCCCTTTCATCCGCAGCAGCCTTCGCGGCGCTGCAGGTATCTTTCAGCCCGCGTCAGATCCTGCCGTTCAGCCTCTGGTACAGGTCCTGCGCGTAGCTGTCCGTCATCCCGCACACGTAGTCCGTGACCAGGAGGAGGCGGAGGTAAAGCTTTTCCACAGGATCCTTGCCCTTGGAATAGATGTCGTAAATCATCTTGTAGTTGTCCGACACGAGGACCATCAGCCGGGAGTCGACCGGCGACATCTCCACGTCCGTGTCGTAGTGGATCGCGGCGCGCACGAAGCAGTCGAGGAGGTAATTCAGGATCCGCTCCGCGGAGATCTCGATCAGCTTGATCTCCCTGCTCTGAAAAACATAATCCCGCGCGATCTCGCCCAGTCTCCGGTTGATGTGTTCCGCGTCCGTCCCGTCGAGAAGTTCCTTCCCGTACTCTCCGCGCATGATCGCGTCGTAGTTCCTGGCGAAGCTCTCGGTGGCCTCCGAGATGAGCTTCGCCTGCACGCGGATGATCCAGTTCTGGACCGCGTAGCCGCCGGCGTCGCGCATGCCCTGTGCCTCGGCCTTCTCACGGCGTCTCTTCAGGTCCCCGATCAGCTCCAGGTAGCCCGGTTCCTCGTTCTCGCGGATATCCTTTTCCAGCTCGCGGACGAGTTCGTGGAAGCTGAGGTACCCCTTCTTGAAGGCGTCCTCGATGTCCGCCGTGTGATACGCCATGTCGTCGCCCGCCTCCAGAAGGAAGGTCAGCGGATGGCGCGCCCCGTGCAGCCCGGTCGCCGTCTCGATGTCCCGGAAGATGTCGCGCTCCGCGTAGAAGCAGCCCATCTTGTGGGCGCGGACCGGCCCCGTCGGGTCGATCTCCAGCGAGCTGACCGGATATTTGATGATCGTCGCGAGGAGCGCTTTGGTGAGGTTCATCCCGTGCGCATCCACGAGGAAGTGGAGCTTCGTCACGAGGCGGAGCGCCTGCGCGTTGCCTTCGAAATGGCAGAAGTCCGCCATCATCTGCGGCAGCAGGAGCTCGTCGAGCGGCAGTTCCTGCATCGCGCCGGGGACGCGGTAGGAGATGCGGGAGAGATTCTCCCGGAAATAGGTCCGGATGCTTGTTTCGCCGAAGTGGCCGAACGGCGGGTTGCCGATGTCGTGGAGAAGTCCCGCGCACTGGAGGATATCGCAGATATCCGCCTGGTTCTCGGGAAGAAAAGTGGGGTCCTTGATGTTGCGGACGATGCTGCGCCCGACGTTCTGCGCGAGAGATTTGGAGAGGGAGGAGACCTCCAGGGAGTGGGTCAGCCGCGTCCGGACGAAATCGCTCTTGTCCAGCGGGAAGACCTGCGTCTTGTCCTGAAGGCGCCGGAAAGAGGCGCTGCCGATGATGCGGTGATAGTCCTTCTCATATTCCGAGCGGAGATCGCTCGCATTGACCGAGTGCGCCTCGCGGATCCGCTCCGGACAGAGCAGATCCTGCCAGTTCCATCTTGCGTCTTTCGACATGCTGTCCTCGTTTCATGATCCGGGCCGGCCAGGCCCGCAGACGCGCCGCGGACGGGGCGGGATCAGTTGACGATCCTGCGGATCCCGGAGATCGGCCGGTAGGTCGCATTGCTGATCTTGATGCCGGTCGCCGCCGTGCTCGCGTGGATGATCTGGCCGTTGCCGATGTAGATGCCCACGTGGCCAGGGTAACAGATGATGTCGCCCGGCCTCGCCTGGTCGAGCGATCCGACCGCCGAACCCGCGTAGAGCTGCTGCTCCGCGGTGCGCGGCAGGCTGTAACCGAAATTCCGGTAGACGGACATGACGAAGCCGGAGCAGTCCGCACCGTTCGTGAGGCTCGTTCCGCCGTAGACGTAAGGATTGCCGCGGAACTGGAGCGCGTAGTTGGCGACGTCCGTGCCCTTGCCGGAGCCGGTCGCCTCATAGGTGATCTGGGACGGGTTGTAGTCGGTCCCGCCTGTTCTGGATGCCGTCGACGATGAACTCGAGCTGGAGGAAGAGCTGCTCGAGGAGGACGAGGACGAAGAGCTCAAGGAAGAGGACGACGAAGATGCGTTCTGTGCCGCTTTTCTCGCCTTCTCCTTCTCTTCCGCCGCCTTCGCCGCGGCGTCAAGCTGCGACTGCCGCGTGGCCTCCGCCGTCTGGATCTCCTGCAGCTTCTTGTTCTGCTCCTGCTGCCAGGAGGACAGCTCGGACTGCTGCTTCAGGAGCCTGTCCTGGAGCTGGGCCGCCTGGTTCTCCGCGTTCGCGATCCGCGTCTCGTAATCGTCGTACTGGCTCTTTAAGACGCTGAGCTTCGAGCGCAGCGCCGCCTGCTCTTCTTCCAGGCCGTGCTGGGACTCCTCGAGCTCCGCGCGCTGTTCTTCGAGCGCCGCCTGCGCCTCCGCGACGACGCGCTGCGTCTCCTGGTATTCCTCCAGCATATTGCGGTCGTACTCGTAGAGCTTCTCGACGTAGCCGCTCTTGTTGATCATGTCGCTGTAAGAGGTCGCATTGAGAAGGATGTGGACGTAATTGATGTCGCCCTTCTCATACATGAAGCGGATGCGCTGCTTCATCGACTCGTACTGGATGAGCTCGCTGGACTTCGCCTCGTCGTACTCTTCCTGCTTGACTTCGATCGCGTCTTCGAGCGTGCTGATCTCATCCAGAAGGATGTTGATGCTCGCCATGTTCTGGGCGATGCTGTCCTCAGTGACATTCATCTGCCCGGCGACCTGGCTCTGCTCGCCGCTCAGCGAGGAGACCTGCCCCTGCGTCGCGTTAAGCTCGCCTTCCGTCTGGTTCTTCTGCTGTTTGATCGCGTCGATCTGGCTCTCGACCTGCTTCTCTTCCTGCTTCAGCCTGTCGATCTCAGCGTCGATCGCCGAGGTGTCCGGCTTCTCGTCCTCAGACGTGCCGTCCTCCGTGCTCTCCGCCGGCTCCGCGAAAACGGGCGCCGCGGGAAGCGCCGCCGTCAGGCAGAGCGATGCCGCCATCGCCGCGATCCATATTATCCTGTCGTTCTTTATAAAAGTCATTCGGTGCGTGATCTCCCGGTTCACTCCGCGTGATTTCCTGTCGTGAAAGCGCCGCGTGCGGCACGCTCCGTCACCGGAACGACCGCAGGGCATACTTCACTATTATCCTACCGCAGACATGCGAACAGAAGCGCAACAGTTTCCATTCCCCGCAGCGGACGGCCGGTCACATCAAAGATCGCAGGTACCGACAGTTCTCGGGAACGGGAGCACGTCACGGATGTTCTCCATGCCGGTCAGATACATCACGCAGCGCTCGAAGCCGAGGCCGAAACCCGCGTGGCGGACGCTCCCGTAGCGTCTCAGGTCGAGATAGAACTCGTAGGTGGACTTGTCCATGCCGAGCTCCTCGATGCGGCGCTCAAGCACTTCGAGGCTGTCCTCTCTCTGGCTGCCGCCGATGATCTCGCCGA
>DJXE01000067.1:0-136 GCA_002449595.1 Lachnospiraceae bacterium UBA7012 | reverse complement strand
CCATCGCCGCGACGGTCTTGCCGTCTTCGTTTAACTTCATGTAGAACGCCTTGATCTCCTTCGGGTAGTTGGTCACGAAGACCGGGCGCTTAAACTCCTTTTCCGTGAGGAACCGCTCGTGCTCTGTCTGCAGGTC
>DJXE01000086.1:3800-11575 GCA_002449595.1 Lachnospiraceae bacterium UBA7012 | reverse complement strand
GAGATCAACTGCGTGTCCGAGACCCTGGCGCCCACCATGCTGCAGTTCCTGCAGTACAAGACCTTCGGCGCGCATCGCGTGCCGGACGGCTACGTCATCGTGACGGCCGGCAACCCGCCGCAGTACAACAAATCGGTCAGGGACCTCGACATCGTGACCTTGGACCGCGTGCGCCGGCTCGACATCGAAGAGGACTACAAGACCTGGAAGGACTACGCCCGCCGGAACGGCGTCCACGGCGCGATCCTGGCCTACCTCGAGATCCGCAGGGACCATTTCTACCACGTCCGGACCGAGATCGAGGAGCGCTACTTCGTCACGGCGCGCGGCTGGGAGGACCTCTCCCGGATCCTTCAGGTCTACGAGGACGAAAACATCCCCGTGACCGCAGCACTCGTGCGCGAGTACCTGCAGGACCCCGAGATCGCCAGCTCGTTTGCCGACTACTACCTGCTCTACCGCAAGTACAGCGGGGAGTACCGCATCGCGGATATCCTGGGGGGAATCTACCCGGAGGAGACGGCCGTCCTGCGCAACGCACCTTTTGATGAAAAGCTCAGTCTCATCGGCCTCCTGACCGACGCCCTGAGCACGGAGGGACGCGATTACTGCGAGAAAAAGGAGATCCAGACGACGCTGCAGACGTGGCTGTCGGAGCTCCGGATGCGCCTGAAGAACGGGGAAGGGCAGCCCGCGACGGAAATTCTGGACGCCCTGATCGGCGAACAGAAGGCTGCTTTGAAGCACGATACGGAAGCAAAGCACTTGTCGCGCGAAGATCAGCGCATTCGCAGCCGTGCGATCCGCGCGCTGGAGGAGATGAAGCGCGAGCTTCCGCTTTCCTCGGGCGAAGAAGGCGACGAGGCCGGGCGGCTGTTCACGGGGCTTCGGGATGCGTTCCTTCTCAGAGAGAAGACACGTATGGAAGACGCGGAAAGAACTTCCGCCGCGATCACGAACAGTTTCAGCTTTATGGCACGCACCTTCGGCGAGGGACAGGAGATGGTCATGTTCCTGTCGGAGCTGACCGGATGCGAGTCGGTCATGAAGCACATCGCCGACCTCGGAAACGAGGACTACGAGCGCTACAGCCGGCTGCTCCTTCTGAAAGAACGTAAGGAAGGAATCCGGGAGGACATCCTCGCGGTGCGGTCGTGGTGAGCCAACCGGAAATGACCGCAGAAGGCAGATGAGAGCATCCCCGCGGTGCGCGCATCGTGGGCACCGGATATCGCAGATATATGGAAGAGAAAGAGATCATCGCGGCGCGGGTGCGGGAGCTTTCCCGCCGGGCCGCGGAAAATGAATACCTGACCTGCACCGTCTTTTATTCTGTGTCGGAACAGGATGAGGCGGCGGCAGCCGCGCGGGGAGCGCGGTACTTCGCGTACGGGGGATATGAGGATGCGGAGAGAAAAGTGTTTTTCTTCCTGCCGTCGTATCTCAGTCCGGAAGACGTGACCGCGCAGGAGGAGGCCGAAGGAGAGTACGTCGCCTGCGTGAAGATCACGCTCGTCGGGGCGAAGTTCAGTGAGCTGCCCGGGCACCGCGACTATCTCGGGGCGATCATGAGCCTGGGGATCGGCCGCGAGCGGATCGGGGACATCCTGACCGATGAGAAGGCGGCGTACGTCTTTGCGCTCAGGCCGGCGGCGGAGCTGATCACGAAGGAACTGGCTAGCGTCCGGCACACCGTCGTGAAGTGCGAGATGATCCCGCCGGGACAGTGCGATGCGAGGCCGTCGTTCCACGAGGTGCAGGGCAGCGTTGCGTCCGAGCGGGTCGACGCGGTGCTCTCAATGGTGTATCATCTCTCGAGAGCCCGGGCGCAGGAGCTGATCGAGCGGGAGCTCGTCTTTGCGGACGGCAGGACGGTCCGGAGCGCGGCGCACGAGCTGCGGGAAGGCAGCCGCGTGTCGGTGCGCGGATTCGGGAAGTTTATTTATGACGGTGTTCTGAAGACCACGAAGAAGGATCGGAGGATGGTGTCAGTGAGGGTCTTTGACTGAGGAATATGAAGAGAAAACAGCACAGATACGAAGATTACGAGGATTACGAAGATTACAGGCGCAGGCGCGAGGCAGAGACGCCGTCCGTCCCGGACGCGGTGAGCGCCGCGAATGAAGAATATGCCATCGGATACCAGGAAGGCTTCGAGCAGGCGATGCGCGAACTCCGCGAAGAAGAGGAGTGGGAAGAGGACGACGTCGAGCCGGCGAGGCGCGGCAGCGGCCGGGACCGCGGGACCGGAGCGGAGCGCAGAACGGAGCCTGCACGCCATGAACGCGCAAGTAAGAAAGAACGTAAAGCGGAACCTGCGCGACATGATCGTACGAGCAAGAAAGAGCGCAAGGCGGAGCCCGCGCGCAAGGAGCGCGGCGGACGCGGCCGCGGAGATGCGCAGGAAGGCACGGAGAAGAAGCGGCATCCGCTGCGGCGGTTCCTGCTGCTCGTGCTGCTCGTTCTGATCCTGGCCGCGGCGCCGGTCATCTATCTGATCGCGTCCCGCTACGGAAACATCAGGCAGGTGGAGGACGAAACTGCTTTTCACGAGGCAATAGACGCAAATATCTCCGAAGAAGCCGCCGCGAGCGCAAAGGGCTACACGAACATCGCGCTGTTCGGCGTCGACTCGCGGGAGGAGGAACTGCTCTCGGGCAACAACCGCAGCGACATCATCATGATCCTGTCGCTGAATGACCTGACGGGCGACTGCCGCCTGGTGTCGGTCTATCGCGACACTTACCTTGACATCGGCGACGGGGGCGGGGAGAGCAGCTTTTCCAAGTGCAATGCGGCGTATGCGTACGGCGGCCCGGAGCGGGCGGTCGCGATGCTCAACCGCAACCTCGACCTGAACATCCGGGACTTCGTGACGATCGGCTTCGGCGGCCTCGCGGACGTGATCGACGCCGTCGGCGGCGTTGAGATCGACGTGCAGGAGGACGAGATCCACGGCATCAACGACTACCAGTCCACGATGGCGCAGGAGCTCGGCAGAACTGCCGTAAACGTCGAGCAGCCCGGCATGCAGACGCTGAACGGCCTGCAGGCGGTCGCGTACTGCCGGATCCGCTACACGAGCGGCGACGATTTCCGCAGGACGCAGCGGCAGCGGGAAGTCCTGACGCAGACGATCGCGAAGGCGAAACGGATGGACCCGGCGGCGCTGAACAAGATCACGACGCAGGTGTTTTCGGAGGTCGCGACGTCGATGTCGATGACGGACGCGATGCTCCTTCTCACGAAGCTGGTGCGCATCGACATGAAGGACCAGACCGGCTTCCCCGGCGAGGAGCTGCGCGCGCTCGCGACGGTCGACGAGCAGGCCTGTATCATTCCGCAGACGCTCTCGGTCAACGTGACCTGGCTGCACAGCTACCTGTTCGGTAACGACGGCTACGTCCCGTCCGCGACGGTGCAGGACATCAGCGCGCGGATTGCGGAGCGCACGGGATTCTACTGATAGAACGCGCCGGATGGCGGCGCGCGGCCTGCGAATGATATGCATCTGATGGCGGCGCGAAGCCAGGCGGTGGCACAGGATCTGATAAAGGCACGGGGTCTGACAATGGCACGAGTGAAGGAAAAATGGTATTACATCCCGATCGCGGCTTTCCTCGCCGCTGCGGCGCTGCTGTACGCCATCGTCGGGGGCGGCGCGCACATCGCGGTCCAGGACAACCTGGACCTGTTCCAGGCGCAGTACGCGATGATGAAGCGCACGGGAACGTTCTTCACGCAGGGAGCCGCGGCGCCGTTTCTCGGCGGGATCTCGCGCGACGTCCTGCCGTCGGAGTTCTCCCTGACCGCGCTTTTCTATGAACTGTTCCCGCCGCTTGCGGCATATCTTCTGAACTATTTCTGCAAGATCGCCGTCGCGACGGCCTCGTTCGCGCTCTTTGCGCGGGAGATCTGCAGGATCCGGTGGGAGAGGCTTTTCACCAGAAAAGGATTTACCCCGTCGCCGCAGCTTGTGCAGCACGAGAAGGCGCTCTCTGTTCTCTGCGGATTCTGCTACGGGCTCCTGAACGTGTTCCCGGCGTTCGGCATCAGCTTCGCGTCGATCCCGCTCGCGCTGTATCTTCTCGTGAAACTCTGGCGGGCGGAGAGCCGAAAGGACGCCGCGAAGTACCTGGCCGGCCTGTTCCTGTATCCGCTGCTTTCTTATTTCTCCTATTTCGGACTGTTTCTTCTGGGCTATGTGCTCGCCGCGTGGATCATCTTCACGGTGCGCGCCCTCATAAAGCGCGAAAAGAGCGCCCGAACACTTCCCGTGCGGTTATTCCTCGCAATGGCGGTGCTTTCCGCCGGCTACATCTGCTTCGAGTACCGTCTGTTCCGGCAGATGCTGTTCTCGGACGAGGTGTCGATCCGCAGCACGATCAAGATGGCGTCGCTGCCGCTTTCCGGCGCGCTGCGCGAGGGGCTTGACGTGATGATCCATGGAATGTTCCATGCGGACGGAATGCAGAAGTACGTGATCCTGCCGCTGCTCGTCATCTGGATCGTCGCGACCGCGCTGATCCGGCTGCAGCAGAACGACATGGGACCGGGGATCTTCCGGAACAAGGTGCTCGACGGCATGGACGGCGCGTTCAGCTGGAAGCTGATCCCTTGGATCCTCCTCACGATCGTCTTCAACTGCGGCGTGTACGGGATCTACTACTTCGAGCCGGTGCGCTCGCTCGTCGAGACGCTCGTCCCCCAGCTCAAAGGATGGCAGTTCGGCCGCACGATCTTCTTCAATCCGTTCCTCTGGTACCTGATCCTGTTCCTGATCTGCCGCGACCTCGCGGCCTACGCGGAGCAGGTGGCGGCCTTTGCGCCAACCGGGAAGAGCAGGAAGAGCGAGGAGAACGCCGCTGCATCACATGAGGAAAGAAACAAATCGGCCGCTCTGCCCGGCAAGCGCAGCGACCAGCCTGACGCGGACGACGGAAGAACGGGAAAAAGGTTTGCCCTCCTGATCATCGCCGCTTACGGCCTCGTGTTTGCGGCGGGCATCGCGATCCTCGTGCGGCCGACGAATTACAACGACCTGTACAAAACGGCGCACGCGGAAGCCTATGAGTTCCTGCGGGGACAGAAGGAAAATGACCTGTCCTACGACGAGCTGTATTCCGTGGAACTCTTCGAGCAGATCAAGGAAGACATCGGTTACCCGGACCTGGGAAGCACGGAGCTTCGGCCGGTGCAGCTTCTCGTTTCGACGAGCGGATTCGACGCCTGGTCCGTCGCCTACGGCTTCTACCCTGCGATCCTCGAGTACAACGGGATCGCGACGCTGGACGGCTACCTCGGCTTTTACTCGCAGGCGTACAAGGACGCCTTCCGGGAAGTGATCGCGCCGGCGCTCGAGAAGCGTCCGGCAACGAAGCAGTATTTCGACGACTGGGGAGCGCGGTGCTACCTCTACTCGGGCTCGCAGGACACGATCGTGCAGCCGGTCCGGAATTATCCGACGCAGGAAGAAGACGCCGACATCAATGCGGACGCGCTCCGGCACCTCGGCTGCCGCTACATCTTCTCCAGGATCCGCATCACGAATGCCGAAGAACTCGGCCTCTCGCTTCGCGGCACCTATGAAGACGCGGCGGTCTCGCCGTACACCGTTTACCTGTACGAGCTGTAAACTGCGTCACCATCGCACACGGGGCCGGCGCACACGAACGGCTATATGTGCGCCGCAGATAACAAACAAGGTCATCCGCCGCGGCCGGAGCACATTTTCAGAACGCGGCATTAGGTGTAAACTAAGAAGGTCACAGGTCATGTGACCGAACAACGAAGATTCAGGAGGGACAGGAAACCATGAGACAGGAGACCAAGTGCATCCAGGCAGGCTATGAGCCGAAGAACGGCGAATCGAGAATGATCCCGATTATTCAGTCGACGACCTTCAAATATGACAGCTGCGAGGAGATGGGCAAGCTTTTTGATCTGGAAAAGAGCGGCTACTTCTACACCAGGCTGCAGAACCCGACCAACGATATGGTCGCGGCGAAGATCGCGGCGCTCGAAGGCGGTACGGCGGCGATGCTGACGTCCTCCGGCCAGGCGGCCTCCTTCTTCTCCGTGTTCAACATCGCGAACGCGGGCGACCACGTCATCTCCTCGGCCGCGATCTACGGCGGCACATACAACCTCTTCAACGTCACGATGCGGAAGATGGGCATCGACTTCACTTTTGTCGATCCCGACTGCAGCGATGAGGAGCTGGAGGCGGCGTTCCGCCCGAACACGAAAGCCGTGTTCGGTGAGACGATCGCGAATCCGTCCCTCGTCGTGTTCGATATCGAGCGCTTCGCGAAGGCGGCGCACGCGCACGGCGTCCCGCTGATCGTGGACAACACGTTTGCGACGCCGATCATGTGCCGGCCGTTCGAGTTCGGCGCGGACATCGTGACGCACTCCACGACGAAATACATGGACGGGCACGACACCGCGGTCGGCGGATGCATCGTCGATTCCGGCAATTTCGACTGGATGGCCCACGCGGACAAATTCCCGGGGCTCACGACGCCGGACGAGTCTTATCACGGCGTCACTTACGCCGAGAAGTTCGGGCAGGGCGGCGCCTTCATCACCAAGGCGACCGCGCAGGTCATGCGCGACCTCGGCTCCATCCAGGCGCCGATGAACGCGTTCTTCTTAAACCTCGGCCTCGAGTCGCTAGCGGTCCGCATGGAGCGCCACGTATCGAACGGGCAGAAGGTCGCGGAGTTCCTGGAAGCGAACGATGAGGTCGCATGGGTGAATTATCCCGGCCTTCCGTCCAACAAGTACTATGAGCTCGCGAAGAAGTACTGCCCGAACGGCACCTGCGGCGTCGTCTCCTTTGGCCTGAAGGGCGGGAGAAAGGCAGCCGAGACCTTCATGAGCAGCCTGAAGATCGGAATGATCGCGACGCACGTCGCCGACGCGCACACCTGCGTTCTTCACCCGGCTTCCACGACGCACCGGCAGCTCTCCGAGCAGGAACTGATCGACGCGGGCGTTCCGTCCGACCTGATCCGTCTGTCCGTCGGCATCGAGAATATCGACGATCTTCTCGAGGATATCGCGCAGGCGATCGAGGCGGCGAAGGCCTGAGCGGTCATGGATCTTTTGCCGTGTGACTTCGGCGGACAGGACACAGAACAGAAAAGCCCGGGGCAGTGCCCCGGGCTCGCTTTGTCTATGCGCCTTTGCGTTCTGCAGGACAGATATCAGATCCTGTCTCCGGTCAGAAGCTCGTATGCTTCGTTATACTTCGCGATCGTCTTTTCGATGATCTCCTCAGGCAGGTTGTAATCGCATTCCGGATTGGCCTTCAGGTAGTCGCGGACGAACTGCTTGTCGAAGGACGGCTGGCCGTGACCGGGCTCATAGCCTTCGAGAGGCCAGAAGCGGCTGCTGTCCGGCGTCAGCATCTCGTCGCCGAGGACGACGCTGCCGTTCTCGTCCAGGCCGAACTCGAACTTCGTGTCCGCGATGATGATCCCGCGCTCGAGCGCATAGTCCGCGCACTTCTTATAGAGCGCGATCGTGCAGTCACGGATCTTCGCGGCATATTCTTCGCCGTGTCCGGGAAAAGCCTTTTCCAGAACATCAATACTCTGTTCAAAGCTGATATTCTCGTCGTGGTCGCCGAGCTCCGCCTTCGTGCTCGGCGTGTAGATGGGCTCAGGCAGCCGGTCGCTTTCTTTGAGGCCTTCAGGAAGACGGATCCCGCAGACCTCGCCGGTCTTCTGGTAGCTCGCCCAGCCGCTGCCGGTGATGTAGCCGCGGAC
>DJXE01000086.1:0-3721 GCA_002449595.1 Lachnospiraceae bacterium UBA7012 | reverse complement strand
TAGCCGCGGACGATGCACTCGATGGGAATCATCGTGAGCTTCCTGCAGAGCATGCTCCTGCCGCGGAACGCGTCTGTGCGGAAGAATTCCGGCATATCCCCGACGTCGGTGGAGATCATGTGATTCGGGAGGATATCCTTTGTCAGGTCGAACCAGAAGCGCGACATCTGTGTGAGGATGACGCCCTTGCCGCGGACCGGGTTCTTCAGGATCACGTCAAACGCGGAGATGCGGTCTGTGGCGACCATGACCAGCGCGTCGCCGGTGTCGTAGATCTCGCGGACTTTGCCTTCCTTGAACGGTGCGTATTCTTTCATGCTCTTATTCTCCTTTGGTCGGGGCTTTGCCTGGATATGATCTCCGGCGCATCCGCCGGAATATCACGTATCGTACACGCTACCGGAATATGATAACATGAAGTGGTGTTTTCGGGCATGGAGAGAACGCACAAGACTTCGCCCGGAAACACCGCAGTTCTGAGACATTTTTCATAATCGCGGCAGCTCCGGATGCGGAGCGCGCAGGCCGCGGTTTACTTAGAGATAAAAGGACCGGCTTTCGTATGAGAAGCGAACGACTCGTCATCGGAATACTGGCACACGTGGACGCGGGCAAGACGACGCTCTCGGAGGGACTGCTCTTCGTGACGGGCGCGATCGCGAAGCAGGGCCGCGTGGATCACGGCAGCGCGTTTCTGGACACGGACGCGATGGAGCGCAGCCGCGGCATCACGATCTTCTCGAAGCAGGCCCTCTTCAGGATCGGAGAAAAGCACTTCACCCTCGTCGACACGCCCGGCCACTCGGATTTCTCGGCGGAGATGGAGCGGATGCTCCGGATCCTCGACGCCGCGGTGCTCGTGATCAGCGCCCCGGACGGGATCGGGGGCCACGAAAAGACTCTGTGGCGGCTCCTGCAGTACTACGAGGTGCCGACGATCCTGTTCGTGAACAAGATGGACCAGCCCGCCGCGGACAGGGAAGGCATTCTCGCGCAGATCCGCGGGGAGCTGACGAAGGCGGCGATTCCGTTCCAGGACGGTTTTTCTCCGGAGATGCAGGAGGAGATCGCGTCCCTCGACGAGAAACTGATCGAGAGATTCCTGGAAGGGGAGACGGTCACGGAGGCGGACGCCGCCGGGCTCGTCCGTGAGCGGAAGCTGTTCCCGGTCTACTTCGGGGCGGCGCTGCACATGGAAGGAATTCAGGACCTTGCGGACGGGCTCGGGAAGTTTGTGACGTCGAAGATTGACGTGCCGGGTGAAAAGCATATTGGCGCGGCAATCAAGACTGACGCTGCGAACATGTGGGATCCGGCGGACAGCCCATTTTCTGCGACGGTATGTAAAATCACGCACGACGCGGGCGGCGCGCGCCTGACGTGGATGAAGGTGACCGGCGGCGTCCTGCACGTGAGGGACGCGGTCGGCGAGGAGAAAGTGAGCCAGATCCGGCTCTACAGCGGGGCGAAGTTCGAGACGCTGCAGGAGGCTGTCCCTGGGCAGGTCATCGCGGCTGCGGGCCTCACCGCGGTCCGGGCGGGAGACACGCTGGAAGCCCGCACGGACGGAACGGTACAGATCATATCAGGCGGGTCGCAGAAGATCCTGACGCCGGTGGAGTCGAGCGCCGTGCGGATCCTGGACCGGACCGACACCGCGCCGCTGCTGAAGATGCTGCGGATCCTCGAGGAGGAGGACCCGGACCTTCACATCACATTTGACAGGAGAAGCGGGGAGATCCGCGCGCAGATCATGGGCGAGGTGCAGACGCAGATCCTCACGCAGGTCATGCGCGAGCGGTTTGGCGTCAGGATCGCTTTTGACGCGCCTTCCGTGATCTATAAAGAGACCATTTTGCGGGCGGTCGAGGGAGTCGGCCACTACGAGCCGCTGCGGCACTACGCCGAGGTCCACCTGATGCTGGAGCCCACAGGCCCCGGCACGGGACTGACCTTTGAGGACAGGTGCCCGCCGGATGCTCTGGATATCGCTTTTCGCAGGCAGATCCTGAAGAGCCTGCAGGATGAGCCGCTCGTCGGCGTGCTCACCGGCGCGGAGCTCACGGACATGAAGATCTCGCTGATCGCCGGGCGCGGGCACGAGAAGCACACCGAGGGCGGAGACTTCCGCGAGGCGGCGCGGCGCGCGGTGCGGCAGGGACTCATGATGGCGCAGAACGTGCTCCTCGAGCCGGTGATGCGGATCCGGCTGGAGGTGCCCGCGGACGGGATCGGCCGCGCGCTGAACGACGTCCAGCAGATGGGAGGAACGGCGCAGATCGGGGCCGGGGAGGCTTCCGGCAGCGGGCTTTCGGTGATCGAAGGCAGCGCGCCCGCCTCGAAGCTCACGGGCTATGAGAGGACACTTTTGTCCTACACGCGCGGCGAGGGGAGACTGTCGCAGGAACTGCTCTGTTACAGCCCATGCCCGGATGCGGAGCGCATCGTGGAGGAGAGCGGCTACGTCTGGGAGCTGGATGATGAGAATCCGCCGTCGAGCGTTTTCTGCCAGCATGGCGCGGGGACGGTGATCCCGTGGGACGAGGTACGCAGCTGGATGCACGTCGACACAGGGTGGCGCCCGGACACGGGAGAAGCGGCGTCACAGGAATCCGAAGAGGATCTCACCGGCGCGGTCCAGGCGGATCCCGCGAAGCGGCAGGAACCGGGGCCCGCGGACTTCAAGGCGGACCAGATGCGGCGCCTCGCGGGCGAAAAGGAATTGATGGAGATCTTCGAGCGCACGTACGGGAAGATCGGGAGGGGCCTCCCGAAGACGGAGGACGCGCGCACCTTCGCGGCGCCGAAGCCGAAGGAGTGGAAGATGAAGCCCGGCGCAGGAGAGGAAAAGAGCTATCTCCTCGTCGACGGCTACAACATCATTTACGACTGGGATGAGCTGCGGGAGCTCTCGCGGACGGACATCAAGGCCGCGCGCGACCGGCTGACGGACATCCTGGACGGGTTCGCGGGGATGCGCAGCGAGCAGATCATCCTCGTGTTCGACGCCTACCGCGTGAGCGGCGGGCAGGAGCGGGTGTACCGCTACAACAACATCGACGTCGTGTACACGCGGGAGGCCGAGACGGCGGATCTCTACATCGAGAAGACGTCGCGGAGCCTGTCGAAGAAGTACCGGGTGACCGTTGCGACGTCCGACGCGCTGGAGCAGGTCATCATCTTCGGGACCGGCGCGGTGCGCATGTCCGCCCGCGGGCTTCTGGAGGAGATCGAGCGGCAGAACCGGGAGATGAGGGAGAAATACCTCTGACAGCGGGTGTGGTATACTCTAAGAAAAGCAATTGCGCAAGACATCAAGTGCTGAACAGCTGCTAAAAACTGTATGGTGAGGAGACGCGTCATGTCATCCATTCTTCGTGAAGATCAGTATTTTGATAATGAAGCGGACTTCTGTGTCGTTTGGAATGAGGACTCCAAAGCGGAGATCGAGCAGATCTTCCTGGATCACAGGATCAGCTATTTCGTCAAGGAAGAACCGAAGCCGTGGTACCGGAAGCTCCTGAGCTTCAAGCGGTATCCGGACGCGTACGTGATCCGGATCAACAGCCGCGACATCGCGCGGGCGGCGCAGCTCGTCGAGGGGATCGAGGACGTTGAGATCACGGGCAGGATCCCGCAGGAGGACTGGTCGCCGAAGGAGAAGCTCCGCCGGCTGCGGGAGGCGGAAGAGCGGGCGCGGCAGCAGGCCGAGGAAGAGGAG
>DJXE01000048.1 GCA_002449595.1 Lachnospiraceae bacterium UBA7012 | reverse complement strand
CGGCCGTCATTCCAGCCGGCGAAGATCACCTTCTTTTCGACTGCCATTTCCGTCAGACAGAGGATCGTCATCAGAAGAGCGGCTGTAAAAAGAGCATCTTTGCTCGAGCAAAGCGCGAACATGATCATTGTAGGGCACGCCGCGAAGAACACTCCGGCAGCCCTAATCAGGCGATTTCTGATTCCCAGTTTTTTCAGTAAAATCAATACTTCGCGGCATATTATTGCAAGTAATGCAATCTGAATAAGCAAATATGCAATTACGCCTGCATTATAGCTTCCAAATACCGATTTTCCCCATGTAATTGTCTTCCCAAGGAACAAAACATGGAGCAGTGGGTGGTGCGTCGTGTAAATTCCGCTCTCCACCATCTTCAGCTCGTCTCCTGCATCGTATACGAAGAAGCCCGGCTGCATCAGAACCAGCATTGTAACATATATAACTGGTATAATAACCGCTATTATATTTATGTTACGTATTGTTATGTCGTTCTTGTTTGTGCTTTTAGATATTAGTGAATCTTCTGAATTCTCTTTCTTCTGTACACTTGCTAATGAAGATTCCGAATGATTGGAGAGCGCCGCTGACATCTCTTCTGCTGTCTCCGGAGAGCCATCCTTGCCAGCCGATCCATTGCTGCTCTCTCCTACTCTCCCCTCAGCCTCTTCTCTTCTTTCGAGGATGTTCCAACTCTTCTCCGTGATGATGTAAGATCCGGCCATGATCACCAGCGAGACCGCTATTTTAAAAAGCCTGCTTTTTAAAGTCGCTGCAGAAGCGTCTATCTGCGTTCCCACCATGCATGCACTCCCAAGCAGAATTGCAAACAATGCTGCGATCTTCTTTCTTCTTTTATCCCGCCTGCCGGCATCTTCCTTCTTATATTTCACGGCGTCTCTCCTGTGCGCCATCGTCACTCTTCTTTATCCTGTTACGAGGCCCGCTTGCTACCGCATTGGCGTCTCTCACATATAAGTATTCGCTTTTCTATCAGCCCAGGAAGCTTCGGATCAGTATTTCGAATCCGATGAATATGAGTACAGCTCCTCCGAGGATCTCCGCGCGGCTGGACAGCCGGTTTCCGATCTTCTTTCCAATGAGGAGGCCTCCCATGCATATTGCATATGTGACTGCCGCAATAATGATTGCTGACAGCAGCGCCGCCTGCCAGCCATAGTTCGCCAGCGTGAGGCCTACAGACAGCGCATCTATTGACGTAGCAACTCCCTGTACCAGGAGCTCGCTTGTCGTGATCCTGCCCATGGTTGCGTGCACTGCAGAGCCGCTTTCAGCTGCCTGTGCGTCGCTTGTTTGGGAGTCTTCGCCCTCGGCGCTCTTATGCCCGCTTTCGGCGCTTTTATGCCCTCTTACGGACTCCAGGATCATCTTCCCGCCGATATAGCACAGCAGGATCCATGCGATCCACGGCGTCCATCTCTGGAACGCCTGAAACTTCGCCACGATCGTGTGGATGCAGATCCACCCGATCATCGGCATCAGTGCCTGGAAGAAGCCGTACGTTCCGGCGATCCGGCGCATTCTGCTTCTCTTCATCCCGGCTTCCCGCAGCCCATTTGCGATCGAAACCGAGAACGCATCCATTGCCAGCCCAAATCCCAGCAGTACGCTGTTGGCAATTAATAAAAATCCTATTTTCAATTTATTCTCTCTTGTATTTCCCCGATGATGTAGATATTAATGGTACAATATTGTCATTTCATGCTGTTCCGTGCTGCCGCTCTTTTTACCTATCTTCCCGCAGCTCGCATGCTCCAAACAGGTTTGTGATCGCGGCTCGTAGGTCCGCCAGCGTCTGGGCCTTGCGGATTCCTTTGAGGTATCTGTCGCAGTTGTCGAACGATGCTCCCATATATCCCCAGAGTTCTTTCATGCGGAAGATCAGCCCCTTCTCCTCGAATTCCTCGCGATAGGCATCGTACAGTTCATCTGAGAACGCCTTGAGTTCCGAGCGATTCAATTTTTCTCCGCCCTGCAGTTCCCTGACCAGCGCCGGATTGGTCACCAGCCCTCTTCCGATCATGACCGCGTACGGAGCAGCACTCTCATGCTCAATGAGTTTTTCACCGATACTGGTCATCTCAGCCAAACCAGAATCACCAGCTACAGCCACTACACCTGGCACACCGGCATCTCCATCCATCATGAGCTTCGCGTTCAACTTCTCCATATCCGCCGGCGTGCAAATGTCGCCGTTGTAGCAGACGGGATTCCGACTCTCGGCGAGCGCCTTCCGAAAGACGTCCATGTGGATCGGCCCCTTGTAATAATCTGTTCTAAGGCGCGGATGGATCGTCAGCTCGTGGATCGGGAATCTGTTGTAGATCTCCAGCAGGCGGTCGAACTCGTCAACGCTCTCCATTCCGAGGCGGGTCTTGACGCTGATCTTCATGCCAGGCTGTTCCTGCTGCGCCGCTTCGAGTTCTTCAAAGAAAGCCTCGAAGAAGGCTTCGAGCTTTTCCGGAGCAGCAAGAAAACCGGCGCCGCGCCCTTTCGAGACGACGGTGCCGGACGGACATCCGAGGTTCAGGTTGACCTCGTCCCAGCCATAGTCCTGCATGAGCCTGACGCCGTACAGGAACTTCTGCGGCTCATTGACGAGGAACTGCGGCACAAGCGGAATATCCCGGTTATTCTCCTTCATGACGCCGCGCTTTTCTCTGTTCTTCAGTGTGAAGGACGGATAAACGGAAATGAACGGCGTGTAGTATTTGTCGATTCCGGGAAAGTGCTTGTGATGGATGTTTCTGTATATGTGGTCTGTCACGCCCTCCATGGGTGCAAAGTAATATTTCATCGCTTCACTGTTTCTTCATGAAGATATCCACCGCTTTGTTGAGCTTGTCCAGCGCTTCCTGGTCATTCTGCTCAACCGCTTCCACAATGCAGTGCTCCATGTGTTCCTTGAGAAGAAGCCGCGCTGTGCTGGAGATCTCTGAGTTCACCGCCGACAGCTGGATCAGCACATCTGCGCAGTCTCTGCCTTCTCTGACCCATTCACGCACGCGCTCCAGATGCCCAATTGATCTCGACAGGCGATTGATGATCTTCCGAATCGTCTCCGGATCGTGCGTGTGCGAGTGATTGTGGCCGCCTTCTTCGTCACCATGTGTGTGTGAATGGCCATGTGAATGCCCATGTCCGTCAGCATCACCATGTGAATGCTCATGGTAATACACGTTCCCGTTCTCGTCGACGTGCTGATGCACGCCGCTCGCAGCAGGCATTTCGTTCACCACAGCTTCCGTTCCTTCTATTTGTTTTTTACTTTTTGAAGTGCTTTTCATTGATCGTATCGTGCCGTTTCGTATGCTGTCGTTTCGTATGCTGTCGTTTCGTATGCTGTCATCCCGTATAAAACTGCTTCATCTGCTGTGAATTCCATCACTACCGACACCGCTCCACAGCCTTGCCAATGCTCAGCGCCCCATATCCCTCAGAATATAATCCATATACAGGTTCCAGTCATTGCGCGAAAGATAATGTTTCCCCGCCCTCTGGTGATAGGTCACGTCACCGTAGTAGAACCGGTCGCCGGGCTCCGGGAAGCGGTCCGGGCCGGCGAAGCCGCGCCCGTAAAGCTTCGAGATCTCACCGGCGGCAAAAGCGCCGAGGTACTCGGAGTTCGGGTCCGCCCAGAGGTCCTCGCTCGCGCTCGCGACCAGCAGCTTGCGGGGCGCGATCAGGGAGAGCAGCCAGTTCTGGTCGAACGGCATCTCGTCCTCTCTGCCGACGTATTTCTGATAATTCAGGCAGAACCAGAAAGGGAAGCGGGCGATGATCTTTTCGATCGTCTCGCCGCCTTTGCCTCTGGAGACCGCGGCGCCGCCGCAGCCGGAGTCGTTCGAGATCACATAAGCGAATCTCTCGTCAAACGCGCCGGTCACGAGAGCGGTCTTCCCGAGTCTCGAGTGGCCGATGACAGCGATGTGATCGTGGTCGATCTCCTCGCGCGTCATCAGGTAATCCATGACGAGGCTCGCCGTCCAGGCCCAGATCATGATCTTGCCGGGGTCTTCCGGTCCTCTCTCGCGTCCTCCGTAGATGAGGTCCGCGAAGTTGTCCGCGAAATTGCCGTCATCCTTCGTCACCTCGCCGTAGCAGATCGAGGCGACCGCAAAGCCGCGGTCGAGGATCTCCTCCGCCGGCTGATACGGATTGACGATGTCGGGATAAAAGCTCAGCGAAACGAACGCCGGACACGGCTCCATCGTGCGGGGAATACCCATGTGGAAGGCGAATGAAGCTTTTCTTCCGGAGAGTTCGACTTCGACCTGAATGCGGTACTTGTCGTGGATCCCGGACATGAAGACTTCCTCTTCCTCCCAGGTCGTGACGTCGGTGTAGGTCACGCGGTCCGGCTTCGGAGGCCGGATGCCGTACACTTCCTTCTGCATGAGGGTGAGCACGTCCCCGCGCATCGCCTCCCACTCCGCTGCAGTCTTCGCCTGCGGCATCGGAACGCCGCGGCGCGCCAGTTCTTCTCTCAGCATCTCGCTCCTCCAATCAGCATAATTATGCTTACCGGCTGTCTCGCAAAGCATTTGCGCCACAGCCGGCACTCTTCCTCCGATTCACAGCGACAGGCGCAGTTTACTCCTCGAACTGCTTCTCCAGGACTTCCGTCACATAGAAGTCAAAGACCGTCTGCAGCTCATCATCATCTTCGATGTCGCTGTACTCTTCTTCGCCGTCCTCGCTGACAGTGCGCTCAAGGATGATCGTCACCAGATCGCCGTCCTCATCTTCCTCTTCTTCCGGATCGGCCGGCATGAAAGCGGAGAAATTGCGGCCTTCCATAGTGAAGTTGTCCATCAGCGCAAGCTCGTAGTCTTTGCCGTCCTCGTCGGTCAGTGTAATGATCTCAACGTATTCTTCGTCTTCTGCAAGGTTTTTTTCATCTGCCATGGTCTGTTCCTCCATTGTGTAGTCAAACTGACTGTTTCTGCTTTTATACTATCAGAATGTATCTCTTCTGTTCGTATCCAATATACTGCCGCCAGTTTTACTACAATAGCCCGTTCAATCTATCACGATTATTAGAAAAGGCTTTTCCCACGCCTCACCGCTCTACCTTCTCATAGAACAGCTTGATCATCAGGTCATACAGCGCTTCCTCGTCGACATGGAACTCCTCGTACCGCTCCGTCGTGACGGACTCGCCCGCGAGGCTGTAGACTTCGTCAATATTCAGTCTGTAGTCACTGATCTGCCCGACGAGGTAGGACAGCTCCGTGATGTCAATGTTCGTGACCATGTACGGCGAAACCGCGTTGTAGAGGCTGATCGCCTTCGAAGGATTTGACTTCAGGACAGGCTTCATGGTCTTCATGAACTCGCGAAGATACTGCTTCTGCCGGTTGAGACGCATGTCCGCGGAGAAGTCCACCTTCGTGTCCCTCCATCTGGTGTAGGCAAAGGACTTCGGCCCGTCCAGCGTCACTTCCTCACCTTCCTTGATCGTGCCGATGACCGGATTATTCTTGGACGTCTTGTCCGCGTACTGGTTATACGGCACATCCTGCAACGCGGTGAGTGTCACGCCGCCGATCGCGTCGTTGATCGTCGGGATCGCGCCCATGTTGAGCGAGACGTAAGCGCCGATCGGCAGGTCATAGAGCAGATCCGAGACCGCACTCACCTGCCGCTCGCAGCTCTGCGCCAGCCCGTTGCCGAAGCCGTGCGCGAGGCAGATCTGCCGGACCTGTTTGCCGACATATGTGCCGTCCGGCTCATACACGTCGATCTCCGACATGGTATTTCTGTTGATTGCCAGGAGTGAGATCTCCTTCGTGTGAGGGTTCATGATCAGCAGGAAAAGCGAATCCGCCTGCCCGCCATGCACAGAATCTTCCGCTTCTTTCACGGGGCTTGTTTCATCGATACCCATGAACAGGATCGGGAGAACGTCTTCGTTGTACGCATAGACGTCACCTTTATAGCGGATCCATCCGGATTCCCAGTTCTCGACTTCCGCTGCTGCGCTGGCCTGCTCTTCCGTTTCTACGGTGTCCAGCGTCGGCGTGCCGGCCTTGGACCTCGCATAAAGAGATGCCTTGCCATAGGAATCGAGGGCTGCGCAGCCCGCGACTCCTGCGATCGCGCACACAGCGACGATCACAGCGACAATGATCAGGATCTTCTTCCAGTTACGTCTCCTGTGCGACCTGTGCCGGTAAGACGACTGACTCCTTCTGCGATTGTGCTGCTTCCCGTATTTATCGTAATAGACGTTATTCTCGTCTGCCATCAATGCTTCCCTCAGTAACATTTCAGATGACCGTTTCTCAGTCCATCCGTTTCTTAATCCCTGTCCATCAGATACGAAAAGATCAGATACGCCGTGCGCAGCGCGTCGTGGCGGATCTTGTCCTCCTCGATCGTAAAGACGTTGCTCTCGATCACCTCGACCCCCGCGCTCTGCAGCCGCTCGCGGTCGATCGGCACGATCTTCTTGTTCTCCGTCGCCAGGTACTTCTCGATGATCGCCTCATCGATCTCGGCGTTGTTCGCGACGACCGCGTCGATCTGCCGGTTTACAAGGTACCGGTTCAGTACGCCGATGTGGTCGCCGACGCTGTAATCGTCCGTCTCGCCCGGCTGCGTCACCAGGTTGGAGATGTACATCAGCGGCGCCTTCGTCTCCTCGAGCGCGCTCGTCACGTCCTTCGCGATCAGGTGCGGCAGAATGCTGGTGTACAGACTCCCCGGGCTGAAGATGATAAGATCGGCGTCAAGGATCTTTTCCCTGATCTCGTCGCTCACGTGGATGTCGTGATCGTAAGAGAGCCGCTTGATGTAGCGGATGTTGGCGCTGACTTCTTCTTCGCCATAGAACACTTCGCCCTCGGAAAAGTGTTTTCCACCCGCATCCTCACCTTCGCCACCTGCAGTGTCGATGCGCTCGCCGACCAGGTCGACCTTCTCCTCGGTGAGAGGAAGCACGGTCCCTTTGATATTCAGGAGGCCGCACATGTACTTCGTCGCCTCGGTGAGGTTCCCCTTGAGGTCGATCAGGGCCGCCAGCATGATGTTGCGGACCGGGTGGTTGTAAAGCGTCGTGCCGCTCTTGCTGAAGCGGTA
>DJXE01000130.1 GCA_002449595.1 Lachnospiraceae bacterium UBA7012 | reverse complement strand
CGGCAAGCAGGCCGCCGCGATGGTGTGCGGCATCCAGAGCATGGGAGCCGCGGCTTCGGTCAAGCATTTCGCGCTGAACAACAAGGAGACGAACCGCAAGAACAGCGATTCCAGGGCTTCGGAGCGTGCGATCCGCGAGATCTACATCCGGCAGTTCGAAATGATCGTGAAGGAAGCGGACCCATGGACGATCATGTCGTCCTACAACATCATCAATGGTAGGAGAGCTTCGGAAAACAGCGACCTTTTGACCGGCGTCCTGCGCGGAGAGTGGGACTTCCGGGGCATGGTTACAAGCGACTGGTGGACGTTCGGCGAGCACTACAAGGAGATGGCGGCGGGCAACGACCTGCGCATGCCTTGCGGCTATCCGGAGCGGATCATGAAGGCGCTCGAGGCAGGCGTCATCTCGAGGGCGCAGCTGGAGACGGCCGCGGGACGTATCCTCGGGATGCTCCTGAAGATCCGCTGATGGCGCCGGAGAAGATGCGGGTCCGCGGCGCGCGGGTCCACAATCTTAAAAACATTGACGTAGACATCCCGCTCGGGAAGATCGTCGGCATCGCCGGCGTGTCCGGCTCGGGCAAGTCGTCGCTGGCCCTCGGCGTGCTGTATGCCGAGGGGTCGAGAAGGTACCTTGAGTCTCTCTCGACCTACACGAGGCGGCGCATGACGCAGGCCGCGAAGGCGGACGTGGACGAGGTGCGGTACGTGCCGGCGGCGCTCGCGCTCAGGCAGCGCCCCGGGCTTCCGGGCATCCGCTCGACCTTCGGCACGGGAACGGAACTTTTAAACAGCCTGAGACTGATGTTTTCCAGGCTCGGGAGCCACCGGTGCCCGAACGGGCACTACGCGCCGCCGAGCCTGAACGTTGCGGCAGAATTGCCGATCGTCTGCCCCGAGTGCGGGGAGCAGTTCTACGGGCCGGGCGCGGAGGAGCTGGCATTCAACAGCCAGGGCGCCTGCCGGCGCTGCGGCGGCACGGGAACGATCCGGACCGTCGATGAGACGACGCTCGTGCCGGATGAATCCCTCACGATCGACGAGGGAGCGGTGCTTCCCTGGCAGACGCTGATGTGGTCCCTGATGAAGGACATCGCGCGGGAGCTCGGCGTGCGGACGGACGTCCCGTTTAAGGATCTCACGCAGAAGGAGAGAGATTTAGTCTTCCGTGGTCCCGCCGTCAAGCATCACATGATCTACCAGAACCGGACGAGCGGCGCGGCCGGCGAGCTGGACTTCACTTATTTCAATGCGGTCTACACCGTCGAGAACGCCCTCTCCAAAGTCAAAGATGAAAAGGGAATGAAGCGGGTCGAGAAATTCCTGAAGGAAGACGTCTGCCCGGACTGCGGCGGGACGCGGCTCTCCGATGCCGCGCGTGCGCCGCGCCTGCGCGGGATCTCGCTCGCGGAAGCCTGCGAGATGACGCTGAAGGACCTCACGGAATGGGTAGAGGGCGTCCCGGCTTCCCTTCCGGAAGAGATGCGGCCGATGGCGAAGAGCATCTGTGAGTCGTTCTTTACGGTCGCGAAGCGGCTGACGGACCTCGGGCTCTCCTACCTGACGATCGACCGCGCCGCCTCGACGCTTTCCACAGGGGAGCGGCAGAGAATGCAGCTCGCGCGGGCGGTCCGCAACCGGACGACCGGCGTGCTCTACGTGCTGGATGAGCCGTCGATCGGCCTGCACCCGGCCAATATCACAGGACTAAGAGGCGTCATGGACGACCTCGTCGCGGACGGCAATTCCGTGATCCTCGTCGACCACGACGCCCAGATTCTTAGCGGCGCGGACTGGATCATCGAGATGGGGCCGGACGCCGGCGCGTCTGGCGGAACCGTGATCGCGGAGGGAACGGTGGAGGAGATCCGGAGCCGGAAAGAGAGCCGGATCGGGCCGTTCCTGACGGATGAGCCTGTGGATGGGCCAAGGACGGGATGCGGGGCGGAAACGCTTTTCTCCGATGGCGAAATCGTTATGAAGACGGGGGAGATCCACACGGTGAAGCCCCTGGAAGTCCGGATACCCAAGGGAAGGCTGACGGTCGTCACGGGCGTCTCCGGCTCCGGCAAGACGACGATGATCCTCGAGAGCCTCGTGCCCGCGCTGGAAGCGCTCACGGAGGGCAAGAAGATGCCCGCACACGTCGAAGAGATCTCGGCGCCGGGCATCGGGCACGTGAAGCTCATCGACGCGACGCCGATCGGCATCAACGTGCGCTCCACGGTCGCGACGTACGCGAACGTGCACGACGAGCTGCGCAAGATCTACGCGCGGACGAAGGAAGCGAAGGCGAAGGGGTACAAGGCGGGCGACTTTTCCTATAATACGGGGAAGCTGCGGTGTCCTGTCTGCGACGGGACCGGCGTCATCAGCCTCGACGTGCAGTTCCTGCCGGATGTGGACGTCCCGTGCCCGGACTGCCACGGCTCGCGCTACGCGAAGGCGGCCTACGGCGTCCGTCACGTGAACAAGGGCGGCGAGGCGAAGTCTCTCCCGGAGCTGATGGATATGGACGTGAATAACGCTTTGTCCTTCTGCTCTGATATGAAAAACGTCAGGTCCCGCCTCGAGGTGCTCCAGAGCCTCGGGATCGGGTATCTCACGCTCGGGGAGGAGACGCCCTCCTTGTCGGGCGGCGAGGCGCAGCGCCTCAAGCTCGCGAGCGAGATGGGAAGGCTGCAGACGGACGCGGTGTTCGTCTTCGACGAGCCGACGATCGGGCTGCATCCGCTGGACGTCCGCTCGCTCCTGAACGTGTTCCAGTCGCTCCTCGACAACGGCGCGACGGTGATCGTCATCGAGCACGACCTCGACGTCATCCGCAGCGCGGACTACTGCATCGACATGGGTCCCGGCGGCGGAGCGGCGGGAGGAAGGATCGTCGCGTGCGGCACGCCGGAGGAGATCCGGGCGTGTGAGGAGAGCGTCACGGGGCGGTTCCTGTAAATTGTATATGATGGTATGATGCCGGAAGGACGGCGGAAGCTGACAGAACGGCACATCGAGGCATAAATGAGAGACATAAACGAGAAGTAGAAACGAGAGGGTACTGGCATGAACAAAAAAATGATCCTGGACACAAACCTCCTTCCGGAGCAGGCGGCACTTTATTATCTCGGGCAGGTCGGGCTCCTCATCCAGTTCCGCGGGAAGTTCATCCTGGTGGACGGATATCTCTCCGACAGCGTGGACAGAATGTCCGCGGGCGGCCCGGTCGTCTGGAAGAGAAACTATCTCTGGCCGGTCAGGCCCTCCGAGCTGGACTTCGTGGACTACGTCTTCTGCACGCACGCGCACACGGACCACGCCGATCCGGACACGCTGTCGGCGATCGCGGCGGTGAACCGTAAGGCAAGGTTCTTCGGCCCCGCGCCGGTCTGTGAGATCCTCCCGGGATTCGGTGTCCCGAAGGACAGGATCGAACTCATCCGGGCGGACGAGACGATGAAGCTGGACGACGACATCTCCGCGCGGGCGATCCCCGCGGCGCATGAGGAACTGCATCCCGACGGCGAGGGAAGCTATGAGGAGCTGGGGTACATCTTTTCCCTGGATGACCTGAAGGTGTATCATTCGGGCGACTGCTGCCCCTATGACGGCCTGATTGAGCGCGTCAAGGGGTGCGACGCGGCGCTGATGCCGATCAACGGCAAGGATTACTTCCGCACGAACGTCCAGAACATCATCGGCTGCTTCGACAGCGTCGAGGCGATCACGATCGCGAAGGAGGCGGGCATCGGCGTGCTGCTTCCGGGGCACTTCGACCTGTATAACTGCAACATGGTGAATCCGGCTTATTTCGTGGACTGCATCCAGCGGATCGCGCCGGGGCAGAAGTACCACATCTTCCAGCCGGGAGAGCGGTACATCCTGCAGAAATGAGACGGCACGGAGAATTTGACAGGCAGATGAAGATTACCTTTAAACCTAGTAGAAAAGATTTTTCGCAAAGGATCGCGGCTGTGCTTGCGGCGGTCCTTCTTGCGGGCGCGGCGGCCGGCTGCAGCACGCCGAAGCCGGCGGATCCGGCGTACACGTTCCCGCTCGCCTCGCCGGAGAATAGCGCGGCGGCAGGAGAAGCGTCGGAGACAGACGAGACACTGGCGCAGATGGCGGCGGAGAACGCCGAGGCGCAGGCGGAAGAAACGGGCGCGGAAACGAGCGCCGCGGAGAGCACTTCGGAAGAAGGCGCGACCGCTGCAGCGGAAGAAGCGCAGGCTGCGCAGGAACAGAAGCCCGAGATCACGGAGCTCACCGCGGAGAGCGGCACGCTCTGGATCGAGAGCCTCGAGACGGACGTCGACGCCGAGAAGATCATCCTGAAGCTCCCGGAGACGCTGTCGGCGCGCGGGATCTACGGGGAGGAGAGCGGCGCGCTGAAAGAAGAGGCGATCCCCGCGGATGCTTACGAGATCGAGACGCTGAAGATCGGAAACATGAACAAGGAGCCGGCGGCGCTCTACCTGTCCGATGAGCGCGGAAACCCCTCCGCGGAGGATTCGCCGTACCTGACGATCGACCTCGGCGCGGGAAACGGCGCGCACATGTTCGTGACCGACCCGGTGACGATGCACAACGTGTGGACGGACCTCATGCAGGTCGAACTGTCCGTGGTCTTCCGGAATGTGCTGCGCGTGAGGATCGACGAGAACCTGGCCGGGAACCGGCTGGCGGAGTGTGCGGAACTCTTTTCCGAGCGCGGGGAGTACTCGGGAGAGTATAAGAACCCGATGACCGGCGAGACGGAGGAACTGCAGCTGAGCTACGCGGCGTATGCGCCCGAAGCGTTCGAGAATGACGGCGCGGAGAATCCGCTCATCATCTGGCTCCACGGCGCCGGCGAGGGCGGCACGGATCCGGAGATCGCGCTGCTCGGAAACCCAGTGACGCGGCTCGCGCAGGAGAAGATCCAGTCTTATTTCGAGTCGGAGACTGAGGATGGCGAAACCGCGAAGGGCGCTTACGTGCTCGTCCCGCAGACGCAGACGTACTGGATGGACGCCGGCGACGGCAAGAATCACATCGGCAACCAGGACTCGCGCTACACGCAGATCCTGCTGGACCTGATCGACCAGTTCCTGGAGGAACACCCGGACGTCGACGAGGACAGGATCATTCTCACGGGCTGCTCCAACGGCGGCTACATGACGATGGCGCTGATGATCGCGCGGCCGAAGCAGTGGGCGGCGGCCGTCCCTGTCTGTGAGGCGTATTCCTACTCGGCGCGCGACACGTCCGATTTCGAAAAACGCTTCATGACGCGGGACAAGGTGCTCGCGATCTGCAGAATCCCCTGCTGGTTCATCCACTGCGCGGAGGATACCACGGTACCTCCGGGATATTACAGCATCGCGGCATACCGCGCGTTTCTCGAGGGAGGCGCGGACAACTGCTGGTATTCCATGCTGAGTGAGATGACGGGCGAGAACGGGAAAAAGCTCGACGGCCACTTCGCGTGGGTCCCGTTCCTCGAGGACCGAGTGAGCGGCGTGCAGAACATCGCGCAGATCCGGGATGCCGGGTACGCAAAGGATTCAAAGATGGAAGGCCGCATCACGACGGACGGATTTGAGCCCGGCGAGACGGGGGGAGATGAATACGCGGAGATGGGCGGCGAGCGCTTTACGAGCGTCTTTGCCTGGATGAACGCGCAGAGGAGGTAATCAATGAAAGCAGATATCAGGTGGCTCGACGACGCGTCGGTCTTTCGGGTCGGAGAGATGGCGGCGCACAGCGACCACGCCTTTTACGCGGATGCGGCGGAGGCGGATGCCGGAGCGAGCTCGCTCCGGGCGTCGCTCGACGGCGAGTGGGATTTCAAGTGGTCGGTGAACAGCGCGTCCCGTCCCGCGGACTTCTATAAGGAGGATGCGGACCTCACAGGATTCACGAAGATCACGGTCCCCGGACACATGGAGATCGCGGGCTTTGACCGGATCCATTACATCAACACGATGTATCCGTGGGAAGGAAAATATTACAGAAGGCCGGCGGACGTGCTCCCGGAGCACCCGGAGGGCGTCGGGACGTTCGCGGATGCGGACTACAACCCGGTCGGCTCCTACCGGCTGACGTTCGACCTGCCGGAGCAGATGGCGGGGAAAAGGATCGCGGCATTGTTCGAGGGCGTCGAGCAGGCCATGTTCGTCTGGATCAACGGCGAGTTTGTCGGCTACGCGGAGGACTCCTTCACGCCGTCCGAATTTGACCTGACCCCTTATATCCGGAATGAGAAGAATATCCTCGCGGTGGAAGTGCACAAGCGCTCGACGGCCGCGTTCCTGGAGGACCAGGACTTCTTCCGGTTCTCGGGAATCTTCCGGAGCGTGTTCCTCATCGCGAGGCCGAAGCTCCATGTGGAGGACCTGGACATCCGCCCTGTCGTGCTGGAAGAACTGTCGACGGGCGTGCTGAACGCGACGGCGCTTCTGACGAGCATCTGGGATTCGGTAAAGGACGTGTCCGGCATCGACGCGGCGGACGGGCCGACAGCCGTCATCGGGGAGCCTGACAGGATCCGCGGGACAGTGCTTTTCTCGGTATATGATCCCGACGGGCAGCCGATCTTCGAGCAGTCTGTGCCGGCGTCCCGAAAGACGCAGCTCAGCGGCCTCGTGCTGCGCGGCGTGAAGCTCTGGGACCACGGGCAGCCGCAGCTCTATAAGCTGCGCGTGACGCTCACGGACCGGATGGACCGCCTCACCGAAGTGGCGGAGAGCACGTTCGGCTTCCGCAGGCTCGTCCTGCGGGAGGACAACACCGTCACGCTGAACGGGAGAAGGCTGAAGATCCTCGGCGTGAACCGCCACGAGTGGAACGCGAAGTCCGGGCGCTGCATCACGATGGACGACATGCGGACGGACATTGCGATCATGAAGGAGAACAACATCAATTCCGTGCGCACCTGCCACTATCCGGACCGGATGGAGTGGTACGCGCTGTGCGATGAAAACGGCATCTCCATGATGGCGGAGACGAACATGGAGACGCACGGATCCTGGATGCAGATGGGACAGATCCATGCGTCGTGGAACGTGCCCGGCTGCAGCTTCGTCTGGGAGAAGGCCGTACTGGACCGCGCGAACACGATGTATGAGTGGTTCAAGAACCACCCGGCGATCCTCTTCTGGTCGCTCGGCAACGAGTCGTACGCGGGGACGGCGATCGCGGCGATGCACCGGTTCTTTAAAGAGAAGAACGACGGTCGGCTCGTGCACTACGAGGGCGTCGTCATGAACCGGGAGTACGAGGACGAGATCTCCGAGGTCGAGAGCCGCATGTACGCGACGCCGCAGGAGTGCGCGGAGTACATGGAAAAGGTGAATAAGAAGCCCTTCATGGTCTGCGAATACATGCACTGCATGGGCAACTCGCTGGGCGGCTTCTATGAGTACACGGACCTGTTCGCGAAGTATCCGACGTATCTGGGCGGCTACATCTGGGACTACGCGGACCAGGCGATCGAGGTCACGGACCCCGTCACGGGGCAGAAGGTGATGCGCTACGGCGGCGACTTTGACGACCGTCCGTCGGACTACGAGTTCTCCGGCAACGGGATCGTGTTCGCGGACAGGACGCCGAAGCCGGCGATGCAGGAAGTGCGGTACCTCTACGGGCGCGAAGCGCAGGAGAACGGAGGCAGGGCATGAGAGTGATATTTGGGGACGTCAACGTCGGAACCAAAGGCGTGACGAAAGATGGACAGGAGTTTCATTACATATTTTCCTATGCGGCGGGCGGTCCGGTTTCGCTTACTACCTGCGGCAGGGAGTGGCTGTACCGGGCGCCGCGGCCGGCTTTCTGGCGGGCACTGACGGACAATGACCGCGGCTGCGGATTCCACCTCGCGAGCGGCGTGTGGATGGCGGCGGACATGTTCATCCGTACGATCTCTATCAGCGAGGAACTGGACGGGGAGCGCATCCCGCAGGAGGAGTTCCTGAGTCCCGGGAACAACAGGTTCGGAGGCGAAATCGAGGCGGAAACGTTCCGGATCACCTACGAGTACCAGACGATCACAAACCCTGCGGCGAACGTCAGCGTGTGTTATACTGTGTCTTCGGACGGCGGGATCCTGGTGGACGCGAAGTACTTCGGCGCCCCGGGCCTTCCGGAATTGCCGCTTTTCGGCATGCGCTTCGTGATGCCGACCGCGGCGGACGGATTCACTTACGAGGGGCTCTCGGGCGAGACGTATCCCGACCGGAAGCTGGGCGCATCGGAAGGCATCTTCGAAGTGAAGGGAATGCCCATCACGCCGTACCTCGTGCCGCAGGAGTGCGGCATGCACGTGGACACGAAGTGGGTCGAGGTGACGCGCAGCAGCACTTCCGGTAATGAGATCGCGGGAGGAAAAGCGGCGTCGGATGCGGTCACGCAGGGGAACGACAGGACACCGTTCACGCTCCGGATCGAACAGGAGGGCGGGCCGTTCGCCTTTTCCTGCCTGCCTTATACGCCGCAGGAGATCGAGAGCGCGACGCACTGGGAGGAGCTTCCGCCGGTCCGCAGGACCGTGCTCACCGTCTGCGGCGCACTGCGCGGCGTCGGCGGCATCAACAGCTGGGGCGCGGACGTGCAGCCGGAGTATCACGTGAGCGGCGAGGAGAGCCTCGCGTTCTCGTTCCGGATCCGGCCGGCTGCGGTGTAAGAAGAAAGAAAATGGCGCTGCAGGGAGCCGGCGAAAGAGCCGGCGAAAAGAGGCGGCGAGGAATGACAGAGAGGAACAAGACGGATGGACATCGTATGTTTGGATATGGAAGGCGTGCTTGTTCCGGAGATCTGGATCGCTTTTGCGGAGGCGACCGGCATCCCGGAGCTGCGGCGGACGACGCGGGACGAGCCCGACTATGACAAGCTCATGAAGTACCGGCTCGCGATCCTGAAGGAGCACGGGCTGGGATTAAAGGAGATCCAGGACGTGATCGCGGAGATCGATCCGCTCCCGGGTGCGAAGGAATTCCTGGATGAGCTGAGGAGCATCACGCAGGTGCTGATCCTCAGCGACACGTTTACGCAGTTCGCGATGCCCCTCATGAAGAAGCTCGGCTACCCGTCGCTCTTCTGCAATTCGCTGGAGGTCGGGGAGAACGGCGAGATCACCGGGTACAAGATGCGGATCGAGAACTCCAAGCTCTCGACGGTGAAGGCGCTGCAGTCGATCGGCTTCGAGACGATCGCGGCGGGCGACAGCTTCAACGACCTCGCGATGATCCGGGCGAGCCGCGCCGGGTTCCTGTTCAGGAGCACGGAGCAGATCATGCGCGACAATCCGGACCTTCCGGCGTTTGAGGAATTCAGTGATTTTCTGGCGGCGATCCGCGGCGTGCTCCGGTAAGGGCAGGCGCGGGAGCACGGGAGAGAGATGTTTTTATCCGTTTATTTTATTGATTTTGTTGTGTTCAGCTTTATCGGCTGGATCTATGAGTGCACCTACTGCACGTGCAAGACGAAGCACTGGCAGAACCGGGGCTTCCTCTTCGGGCCTGTCTGCCCGATCTACGGCTCCGGCGCGGTCGCCGCGATGATGGTCTTCGGGCTGCTTCCGCAGTTTTCGGCGGAGAATACGCCGATCTGGGAGGTGTTCCTCGTGTGCGCCGCCGGCAGCGCGGTCCTGGAATTCGGGACGTCCTGGATCCTGGAGAAACTGTTCCACGCGGTCTGGTGGGACTACAGCGGCATGCCGCTCAACGTGCAGGGCAGGATCTGCCTCCCCGCGACGCTCGGCTTCGGCGTGGCGGGCGTTCTCATCGTCCGGTTTCTCCTCCCGTTTATGCGGGGACTGCATCAGGACGCGCACCCGATCGCCAACGAGGCGGCGGCACTCATCCTGATGGCGGTCATCAGCGCGGATCTCGCGCTGACCGTCGCGTCCCTGACGAGACTCCTTGCCAGGATGGAGGCGCTCCAGCACGACTTCAACGAACACATGGAAGAGGGGTACCAGATCGCGCAGGCGGAAGGGCCGGTCGCGGCGACGGAGTATGCCGCGATGACCGTGAAGAGCGCCGGCAGCAGGGCGGCGGCACTGCTCACGGAGCAGCTGCAGAAGCGGACGGGACACCTCACCGGCGGCGAGCTGTATCACCTGCACGTCATCCGGCATTTCAAGAAGTATGACAGAAAAGCGCTTGCGCTCCGGATCCGCGAAAAACTCGCCGGGAAGCGCGTGCACGCCGCGGAGATGCGGACCGTGAAAGATGATGGGCCGAAAGGCGACAGCCCGAAAGGCGGCGCGGACGCCAACCTGAAAAGCGGCGCGGACGGCGGAGGCGAAGCATGAAACGGAGGGACCGGGAAGATTTCGAGGCCCTGATCCGTGAACTCTCCGCGGACCCGCGGGCGCAGAAGATGAAGGAATACATTCAGCACGGGACGGTCACGACGTTTGACCACAGCATGGATGTCGCGCGGACCAGCTTTTCCATCAACCGGAAGCTGCACCTGCGCGCTCCGGAGAAGGAGCTTGTGACGGCCGCTTTCCTGCACGACTATTTTCTGTACGACTGGCACGACCACGGAGACCGCCTGCACGGGTACCATCATCCGGACATCGCGGCGGAAAACGCGGCGAGGGACTTCGCGATCGGCGAGAAGGAGGCGGACGCGATCCGCAGCCACATGTGGCCGCTCACGATCACCCGGACGCCGAGATCGAGGATCGCGTGGATCGTGACACTGGCGGACAAGCTGTGCAGCACCCGCGAGACGATCATGGAGCGGCACGCATGAAGAACAGGACAGACTATTTAAAACAGCTGCGGCAGGGAGCGCCGCTCCGTGTGCGCCAGCTGTGCGTGATGATCCTGAAGCTGAGTATCCCCGCGATCCTCGCGCAGATCTCGACGATCGTCATGCAGTATATCGACGCGTCGATGGTCGGCAGGCTCGGGGCGGAGGGCTCCGCCGCGATCGGCCTGGTGTCCTCCTCGACGTGGCTCTTCGGCGGGCTTGCGATGGCAATTGGAATGGGCTTTTCCGTCCAGTGCGCGCAGAGGATCGGCGCCGGAGACGACGCGGACGCGAGAAACCTCATGCGGCAGGGCATGTTCTTCTCGCTCATCTTTTCGCTTGGCATCTGCGTCCTGTGCGCCACGCTCTCGGGATGGCTCCCGGGGTGGCTGGGCGGCGCGCCTGAGATCCGGGTGGACGCCTCCCGGTATTTCCTTATATTTGCATTGTTTTTCCCGGTGGAGCGCGCGAACTTCCTCGGCGGAAGTTTCCTCCAGGCGACGGGCAACATGATCGTGCCCGGCGTCCTGCACGTCATGATGTGCGTGCTGGACGTGATCTTCAACGCGTTCCTGATCTTCCCGGAATTCACCTTCCTCGGGATCCGCTTCCCCGGCCTCGCCCTCGGCGTCGCGGGAGCGGCGCTCGGAACCGGCCTCGCACGACTGTGCTCCATGGTGCTGATGCTGTACGTTCTCTACGTGAGATCGCCCGCCCTGCACCTGAGAAAAGGCGAGAAGCTCCGGATCCGCGCTGACCAGGTCCGGCAGAGCGTGCGCATCGCGCTTCCGGTCGCGCTGGAGAACGTCATCATGAACACGGCCCAGATCACGTCGACGCGCATCGTCGCGCCGCTCGGGACCGTTTCGGTCGCGGCGAACTCGCTCTCCATCACGGCGGAGAGCCTGTGCTACATGCCGGGCTACGGTATCGCCTCCGCGGCGACCGCGGTAGTGGGACAGAGCATCGGCGCGGGTCGCAAAGACCTCACGAAGAAGATCGGCTGGATCTCGACAGCACTCGGCATGGCAGTCATGACGGGGAGCGGCATTCTGCTTTACGTCTTCGCACCATATATGATCGGCTTCCTCAGCCCGGATCCCGCAGTCGTTGCACTCGGAACGCAGGTCCTGAGGATCGAGGCTTTCGCGGAGCCGTTCTTCGCGGCAAACATCGTCGCGAACGGCGTGCTGCGCGGCGGCGGCGACACCCTCGTCCCCGCGGTGATGAGCCTCGTCAGCATGTGGGCGATCCGCATTCCGCTCGCGCTGTACCTGGCGCCCCGCATCGGGCTGAAAGGCGTGTGGATCGGCATGGCAGTTGAGCTGACGGCGCGCGGCGTGATGTTTCTCATCCGCCTCGCACAGGGCAAGTACGCGGATGGAAATGCAGCCCGCCGCGGCGGAAAGGAACACAGATGAAACGCGTGCTCACGATACAGGACATCTCTTGCCTCGGCAAGTGCTCCATCACGGTGACGCTGCCCCTCATCTCGGCGATGGGGTCGGAGTGCGTCATCCTCCCGACGGCGATCCTCTCCACGCACACGATGTTTACGCACTACAGCATCCGGGACCTCTCGGACCAGCTGGAGACGATCGTGGACCACTGGATCAGGGAAAAGGTGCATTTCGACGCCATCCACACCGGCTACCTCGGGACGCAGGAAGAGATCGGGCTCGTGAAGGACCTGATCGCGAAGCTGCGGAGCGAGGACACGCTCGTGCTCGTGGACCCGGCGATGGGGGACAACGGGAGGCTCTACGCCCGCTTCGACGGCGCCTACGCCAGGGAGAACGCCTCCCTGTGCGCGATCGGCGACGTGATGGTCCCGAACATCACGGAGGCGTGCTTCATGACGGACGTGCCTTACCGGGACCAGTATGACGAGGACTACATCCGGGAGCTGCTCGGCAGGCTCGCGCAGCTCAGGGAAAAGGATGATTCCGCGGACAACGCTTTTCCGGGAAAAGGACAGAAAGTCGTGATCACCGGCGTTGCGCTCTCCGAGGGAAAGACCGGGGTCATGGGACTGGACACGGCGACGGGAGAGTACTTTTCTTACCAGAACGACAGAATTCCCGTCTCCTATCACGGCACGGGGGACATCTATTCCAGCGTCGTGGCCGGCGCGCTGATGCGCGGACTCTCCTGGCAGGACTCGGTGAAGCTCGCGGCGGATTACGTGCGGCGGACCGTTGAGGTCACGCTCTTGGACCCGCAGGAACCCTGGTACGGCGTGGACTTCGAGGAGACGATCCCGGAGCTCGTGAAGATGCTGGAGGCCGCTGGAGCGGCGGGCCGGCAGTAAAGACAGATCATCCCGTCCCGCAGAGCGCGGGGCGATGCGCGGCGAAGGCCGCAGAACGGAGGACGATATGGCAATGAACCCGATGGCGCTGCTGCAGCTGAAGGAGCGACTGAACCTTTTCAACCAGGATCACCCGAAGATGCTCCCCTTCCTGACGGCGGTGAAGGACAAGATGCAGGAAGGGACGATCCTTGAGCTGAAGGTGACGGACGTGGAAGGCAAAGAGATGGTCTCCAACATCCGGCTCACGGCGAACGACATGGAGACGTTCCGGATCCTTGCGAATATGAAGCAGTGACCTGCCATGAACGAGGACAAGAATAAAAAGAGAAGAGAGATCATGCAGAATCTCGTTCTGTTCACGCAGCTGGGGCTGTCGCTGATCATGCCCCTGCTCATGTGCGCGGGCGGATGCTACCTGCTGTGCAGCAGGCTCGGGGCGCCGGAGTGGATCTATATTCCGGGGTTCATCCTGGGGCTCGGCGGATCTTTTTCGACGGCGTACGGCGTGTACCGGTCCGTCATGAAGAAGCAGAAAAGGCAGAAAAAGTACACGGGATTTAACGATCACTCGTAAAAATGCGGGTCGCCCGGCCGCCCTCGGACGGAATTGACCGGGCCGCCCAGATTTGTTATTCTCTTATAGATATGGAACATGGGCATGGGATTACTATGTCCTCACGGGGAAGCGGATGAAATTACAGGACGCAGTGAAAAAAGAGACCGTCTATGTGGCGGCGGGTACGGCGGCGGGAACTGCCGTAATGATCCTCGCGTTCTATGCGCTCAGCCGGGTGATGCCGGAGTCGGTGCCGTTTCACAGCGGCGTGATCCTCGGCGGGATCTGCGGCTGCGCGGTCGCCGTCCTGAACTTCTTCCTGATGGCGGTCACGGTGCAGAAGGTCGCGAATACCGAGGACCAGGACACCGCCTACCGGACCATGAAGCTCAGCTACAGGAACCGCATGCTTCTGCAGCTTCTGTGGGTGATCGTGGCGATCGCGGTTCCGGTGTTCCAGTTTGCGGCGGGGATCCTGCCGCTCATGATCCCGAGCCTTGTGATCAAGGCAAAGGGAGTCTTCATGAACAGAGGAGGGAGTGCTGAATGACCCTTGACATAACAGGTGCAAAAATATTCTTTACGATTCCGACGGGGATCCCGATCCTCGGTGATTTCCCGGTCACGGAGACTCTGGTGATCAGCTGGCTCGTCATGGCGATCATCACCGGGCTGTGCATCTTCCTGACGCGCGGCCTGAAGGTGGAGAACATCTCCAAGCGGCAGGCGGTCGCGGAGATGCTCGTGGAGACGGCGAACAACTTCGTCCGCAACAACACGGGCTCCACGAAATTCGACAAGCTGATCCCGTTTGTCGCGGCGCTGTTCGCGACGAGCGTCGTCTCGAACCTCATCAGCCTGACAGGGCTGCGCAGCCCCACCGCGGACCTCTCCACGGAAGCCGGATGGGCGCTCGTCGTCTTCGTCATGATCACCGCGACCAAGATCCGGTCCGGCGGCCTCGGCAATTATCTGAAGGGCTTCACGGAGCCGATCTTCGTCATGACGCCGTTCAACATCCTGGGCGAGCTCGCAACGCCCG
Source organism: Lachnospiraceae bacterium UBA7012 (assembly GCA_002449595.1). Lineage (GTDB taxonomy): Bacteria > Bacillota > Clostridia > Lachnospirales > Lachnospiraceae > CAG-791. The sequence continues at coordinate 497 of DJXE01000130.1, read as the reverse complement.
TCAGCATGGCCTGCCGTCACTTCGGCAACGTCCTCTCCGGCGTCGTCATCAACGGCCTGATCTACTGGGCACTGGCTGGGGCATCCGCAGCGATCTTCAAGCATCTGCCGGGCGCGGTCGGGAGCATTCTCTCGAAGATCCCGATCCTCTCAGTCGGTCTTCCCGCGATCACGTCGGTGTACTTCGACTGGTTCTCGGGCGTCATGCAGGCGTTCATCTTCTCGATGCTCACTATCATGTTCATCTCGAACGCGAGCGAATAAGGAGATACGGCGCGAAAGCGCTTTATCATAAAAAAAATAACAGCAAGGCTTACAAAAGTTTCATCAACACTTCTAAAAGGAGAAAGGTTATGGATTTCACAGTTCTCGCAAAAGGTATTGCACTCGCAGGATGCGGCATCGGCGCAGGTCTGGCTCTGATCGCGGGTATCGGCCCCGGTATCGGTGAAGGAAATGCGGTTGCAAAGGCTCTTGAAGCTATCGGACGTCAGCCCG
>DJXE01000082.1 GCA_002449595.1 Lachnospiraceae bacterium UBA7012 | reverse complement strand
TCACCGACGAGGCCTGCCTTGCGCGCATCCTGAAATATTATGAAACCTATAACGAAGCTGTGGCGCGTGGACTGCAGGATCTGCAGCTCTGATCGTCCGTCCCTGAAGACTCGTCTCTGAGGATCTTCACCTCGGAAACCCGTCTCTGAAGGCCCGTGCTTCGCAGCGGCCCGGACGGTTACTCGGTTCCGAGCATCTTAGTGAGGCGTTCCATGGCCTCCTGTGTATTTTCCTTCGTGGAGAACGCAGTGAGGCGAAGGAACGCCTCTCCGCTTGTCCCGAATCCCGCGCCGGGCGTGCCGACGACGGCCGCCTTCTGCAGGAGGTAGTCAAAGAACTTCCAGGACAGCGGCGCGTCCGGGTCCGCCGCGGAAGGCGTGCCCGCGATCACCTCGTCGTAGTCCGCGCACTTCGTGATGTCCGGGCAGCGCAGCCAGATGTACGGCGAGTTCTTTCCGCCAGTGTAGTAGATGCCGAGCCGGTCCAGCGTGTCCGCGATGATCTTCGCGTTCTCTTTGTAATAATCGATGTTCCAGGCGATCTGCTTTTCCCCTTCTTCCGTGAACACAGCTTCCGCGCCGCGCTGCACGATATAGGGCACGCCGTTGTACTTCGTCGACTGGCGGCGGAGCCACAGGTCGCGGATCTTCTTGCCGTCCCGGACGAGGTCCTCAGGAATGACGGTGTAGCCGCAGCGCGTTCCGGTGAAGCCCGCCTTCTTGGAGAACGAGCAGAACTCGACCGCGCAGGTCCGCGCGCCTTCCACCTCAAAGATGCTGTGCGGGAGATCGCCCGTCACGAAGCACTCGTAGGCGGCGTCAAAGAGGATGATGCTCCCGTTCGCATTTGCGTAGTCGATCCAGGTCTTCAGCTGCTCCCTCGTGTAAACAGCGCCGGTCGGGTTGTTCGGCGAGCAGAGATAGATGATGTCGGGGATCTCTGCTTTTCCCTCTTCACTGACGATGTCCTCCGGCATCGGCAGAAAGCCGTTCTCCTCGGAGCTCATCGCGTAGAGGATCCGGCGGCCGGCCATGATGTTCGTGTCGACGTAGACCGGGTAGACGGGGTCCGGCACGAGGACGGTGTTGTCCTGCGCGAAGATGTCGAGGAAGTTGCCGAGGTCGCTTTTTGCGCCGTCAGAGATGAAGATCGCGGACAGCTCCATGTCCACGCCGAAGCCCTTGTAATAGCGCTGCACCGCCTCACGCAGGAAGTCGTAGCCCTCATACGGGCCGTAGCCGCGGAACGTCTCCGCTCTTCCCATTTCGTCAGAAGCGTCCTTCATTGCCTCCGTCACGACGGGCGGAAGCGGCCGCGTCACGTCGCCGATCCCCATGCGGATCATCTTCACGTCAGGATGCTCCGCCTCATACTTCGAAGCCCTGCGCGCGACCTCCGCGAAAAGGTAGCTCTCCACCAGATCATCGTAGTAACCGTTCGTCTTTGCTGCCATAGCAATAGTCCCTCCTTGACGTTTTATTTTTCCTCGTACTTGCGGATAACTTGCATCGCCGCTTCTTTTTTATCGACGGAGTGGTCCATCGCGTAGTGCTCAAGCATGTGATGCGCCTCTTCTTCCGTCATCCGCTCCCTCTCGATGAGGAGAAGCTTTGCGCGGCTCACGACATTAAGATCCTCGAGCCTTCTTCTGAGGCGCGCGGCCTCCGCGGCGTAGCGCGAGGCCTTCTCCGATGCGATGACGAGAAGCTGCGCGGCCTGCACGATGATCTCCGCCGTCACAGGACGCCGGAGCACAAAGATCCCGCTGCCGCGCGTCTGATAAAGGATCTCCTCGTAAGCCGCCGTATCCACGAGCAGAAGGACGGGGATCTCTGTTCTTAGCGCGATGCGTATCGCGAACTCCACGCCCGTCTCATCCGTGAGCGGCGTGTTGACGATGAGCATGCCGCACTGCTCCTCCGACAGGATGCGTCCGGCTGCAGACGCGTCCTTCGAGACGCGGAAGCCCGAAGCGAGCGGCGCGAGGATCCTTCTCAGTGTATCTGCTGTCTTCTCTTTTGCTGCTGCGATCACCACACGTTTTATCATCTTCGTTTATTTGGGGGGTGTGCCGGCGCTGTCCGCCGGCTGTGCTGAACTTTGGCGGCGGCAGATCACCGGATCTGCTCCGCCGCGTAGTCGCAGTATGCCTTCAGGAGATCCGGCGGAAGGATCCCCCGGATGAATTCGCTGCTTCTCGCGTACTGCGCCGCTTCGCCGATGTGGAGCGGGAGCTTGGACAGGTTGTCCGTCAGCTCCGGATCCGCTTTGTACAGGTTGATGTTCATCGGCCGGTCCGGCGTCATGTGGTGTCGGATCCCGTCAAGCCCCGCGTAGATCAGCAGGGCATAGACCAGGTAAGGGTTGGCCATCGGGTCCGGGGAGCGGAGTTCGATCCGCGGGTGGCCGGAGCGCACCGCCGGGATGCGGATCAGCTGGGAGCGGTTCTGCTCCGACCAGCTGATATAGCCGGGCGCTTCCATCGCTCCCAGCCTGTCGTAAGACTCCGTCGTGCGGTTGAAAAAGAGCGTCATCTCCCTCACATGGCGCATCACGCCTGCCATGAACTGCATCGTGCGGTCCTTGCCGTCGCTGCAGTCGATGGAAATGTTGATATGCATTCCATTGCCGGGCATTCCCTTGAGCGGCTTGGGAGAAAAGTCGGCGGCACAGCCGTTCGCGTTCGCCGTATTCTTCACGGTCCAGATGAACGTCGCGGTGTTGTCCGCGCTCGTCAGCGCGTCGCTGTAGCGGAAGTCGATCTCGTTCTGTCCGGGTCCCTGTTCATGATGGGAGGACTCCGGCGTGATTCCCATGTCGCGGAGCGCGCCGCAGATGTCTCTTCTCAGGTTCTCTCCCTTGTCCTCCGGCGCCATGTCCATGTATCCGGCGCGGTCGAGCGGGATGTCCGTCGGCTCTCCGTTCTCATCTTTGCGGAAGACGTAGAACTCCATCGCTGCGCCGAAGTCCACACTGACGCCTTCCTCTTTCGCTTTGCGCACGGCGCCGCGCAGGATCTCCCTGCTGTCGAGCTCAAAGAGCACGCCGTCCGGCTTGATGATGCGGCAGAACATTCTCGCGACCTTCCCGTCAAAAGATCTCCACGGGACGATCGTGAGCGTCTCCGGCTCCGGGATCAGGAACAGGTCGCTGCGGACCTGGCCGCCGAATCCCGCGATGGCGGAGGCGTCGATCGAGATGCCGTCCGTCATCGCCTTTTCCAGTTCGTCCGGCAGGATCGAGACGTTCTTCTGCACGCCGAACACGTCAAAAAAGGCGAGACGGAGAAATCGAATGTTCTCCTCTTCCACATATTCTTTCAGTTCTTCGAGAGTCCGCATCTTAGTTCTCCGTTAATTTGATATTATTGTGCTTAAATTTTTATCTATTTAAGTGAATTATCTTTAATCCTGCTATTATTATGCTATTTTGGCGAGAGTTTAAGTTCTTACTTCCAGCCCTTTAATTTTATTGTTTTAATTACTGTGCCGGACTGCCGCCTCCACAAATCCGCGGAACAGAGGGTGGGGATGGTTCGGGCGGGATTTGAACTCCGGGTGCGCCTGCGTACCGAGATAGAAGGGGTGATCCTTCAGCTCGATCATCTCGACGATCCTCCCGTCGGGAGACATGCCGGAGAGCGTCATTCCCGCTTCTTCAAGCAGGACGCGGTAATCATTGTTCACTTCGTATCTGTGCCTGTGCCGCTCCGAGATCTCCTTTGCTCCGTAGAGCTCATACGCCCTCGTCTCCTCCTGCAGGACGCATGGATAGGCGCCCAGCCGGAGCGTGCCGCCCAGGTCCTCGACGCCTTCCTGTTCCGGCATCAGGTCGATGACGGGGTGCGTCGTCGCCGCGTCCAGTTCCGAACTGTTTGCGTCACTGTATTGTAATACATTCCTCGCGAATTCCACAATCGCCATCTGCATTCCAAGACAGATTCCGAGATACGGGATCCCCTGCTCCCGCGCGTACTGCGCGGCGAGGATCATTCCTTCCGTCCCGCGCGCCCCGAAGCCGCCGGGGATCAGGACGCCGTGCACGCCCTCAAGCAGTTCCTGCGCGCCTTTCTCCTCGACCTCTTCCGATTCGATCCAGCGGATGTCCACTTTCGCGCGGCAGGCGATCCCGCCGTGCTTCAGCGCTTCCACGACGCTCAGATAGGCGTCGTGCAGCTGCGTATATTTGCCGACGATCGCGATCTCAGTCCTGTACTGCGGCTGCCGCAGCATCTGCACGAGGTGCTGCCATTCCGTGAGGTCCGGCGCCCGCTGCGGCAGCGAGAGGCACTCCAGGACTTCCCCGGCCAGGTGCTCCTCCTCCATCATGAGCGGCACTTCATAGAGGTGCTCCGCGTCCAGGTTCTGCAGCACCCGCTTCGGCGGCACGTTGCAGAACAGGCCGATCTTGCCGCGGATGTCATCGGTGAGCGGCAGCTCCGTCCTGCAGACGATGATGTCTGCCCTGAGGCCCAGACGCTGCAGTTCCCTTATGCTCATCTGTGTCGGCTTCGTCTTCATTTCGCCCGACATGCGCAGGTAGGGGATCAGCGTCACATGGATCATGATGACGTTCCCCTCACCCATCTCCTGGCGGAACTGCCGGATCGCCTCCAGGAACGGCTGGCTCTCGATGTCGCCGACCGTGCCGCCGACCTCGATGATGGCGACGCGGTCCTCTCCGGGTTCCTTCTCCCTGTAGAACCGGCTCTTGATCTCGTTCGTGATGTGCGGGATGACCTGGACCGTGCCGCCGCCGTAGTCCCCGTGGCGCTCCTTGTTCAGGACGGACCAGTACACCTTGCCGGAAGTCACATTGGAATTCGAGTCCAGTTCCTCGTCGATGAACCGCTCGTAGTGTCCCAGGTCAAGGTCCGTCTCGGTCCCGTCCTGTGTCACATACACCTCCCCGTGCTGGATCGGGTTCATCGTGCCCGGATCCACGTTGATGTACGGGTCGAACTTCTGCATGGTGACGCTGTATCCCCGCATCTTCAGGAGACGGCCGAGAGAGGCGGCGGTAATTCCTTTTCCCAGTCCGGAGACGACGCCTCCGGTTACAAATACGTATTTGATCATTTCGAATACCTCACGAAAGATGTCCTGTCTTTCCTGTTATTACACTGCGCCAAGTGGCGCGACGCCGATGGTCATGTCCTCCAGCACGGTCAGCAGCATCGCCGCGGTGTCGAGCGACGTCAGCGTCGTAATGCCGTTTCGGATCGCGCACTGACGGATCCGCGCGCCGTCGATGTAATGGTGTCCCGACAGGATCGCCCGCGTGCAGATCAGGTAGCTTACGTAACCCGCGCTGAGGCACTCCAGGATCTCGTTGCTGCCCTCGGAGAGCTTGCGGCGGAGCCTGGTCCGGATCCCGTGCCGCTTCAGAAATACCGCCGTGCCGACCGTGGCCTCGATGTTGAATCCGAGTTCATAGAATCTGCGGATCAGCGGGAGCGCCTCCTCCTTGTCCTCGTCCGCGAGGGTGACCACGACCGTCCCGTAGTTCTGCAGCTTCATGCCCGCTGCCGTCATGGCTTTGTACATCGCGCGCGGGAGCCTGCGGTCGTATCCGATGGCCTCGCCGGTCGACTTCATCTCCGGCGACAGGAAGGAGTCCATCCCCTGCAGCTTCGCGAAGGAAAACTCAGGTACCTTGACAAAGCAGCACTCCCGCTCCTCGAGGTTTGCTCCACTGAGGCCCTGCCGTGTGAGGCTGCGTCCAAGGATCACTCTCGTAGCGATGTCCGCGAGGCTGCGACCCGTGGCTTTGGAGAGGAACGGGACCGTCCTCGATGACCGGGGATTCACTTCGATGACGTATACGCTCTCATCCGCGTCCACGATGAACTGGATGTTGAACAGCCCGACGATCCCAATTCCCAGGCCGAGCCTGCAGGTGTAGTCCAGGATCTTCTCCTTCACGGCGGTGGAGAGGCTGACCGGCGGGTAGATGGAGATGGAGTCCCCGGAGTGGACGCCGGTCCGCTCCACGAGTTCCATGATTCCAGGGACGAAGACTTCATCGCCGTCGCAGACGGCGTCGACCTCGACCTCGCGCCCGCGGATGTACTTGTCCACGAGCACCGGGTGTTCGTGGCTCACGCGCACCGCCTCCGTGAGATAGGTCCACAGTTCCTCCTCCCGCGCGACGATCTGCATCGCCCGGCCGCCGAGCACGAAGCTGGGGCGGACCAGAACGGGGTATCCGATCTCCTGCGCCGCGCGGATCCCCTCATCGACGGAGGAGACCGCCGCTCCCGGCGGCTGTGGAATCTGCAGGTCGACGAGCAGCCGCTCGAACTGCTCCCTGTCCTCCGCGCGGGCGATCGCGTCGCAGTCTGTGCCGATGATCCTGACGCCGCGCTCCTTCAGCGGCTTCGCGAGGTTGATCGCCGTCTGGCCGCCCAGAGTCGCGATGACGCCCACCGGCTGCTCCATCTCGATGACATTCATCACGCTCTCGGGATCCAGCGGCTCGAAGTAGAGCTTGTCCGAGCACGTGTAGTCCGTCGACACCGTCTCGGGGTTGTTGTTGATGATGATCGCCTCATATCCCGCCTCGCGGATCGTCTGCACCGCGTGCACTGTGGAGTAGTCGAATTCGACGCCCTGGCCGATGCGGATCGGTCCCGCGCCGAGCACGACGACCTTCTTCCGGTCAGTCACGGCTGATTCATTTTCATCCTCGTAAGTCGAATAGAAGTAGGGCACATAGCTCCGGAATTCCGAGGCACAGGTGTCGATCATCTTGAAGACCGGCAGGATCCCGTTCTTTGTTCGGAACTGCCGGGCCGCTTCTTCCGTGGTCCCCCAGAGGAACGCGATCTCCCTGTCCGCAAACCCGAGGCGCTTCGCTTCCCTGAGGGTCTCAACAAGCCATGGCCGCGTGCGAAGATGCTTTTCCATCTCTGTGATCCTTCGGATCCCGTCGATGAAGAACGGATCGATCCCGCTCTGCGCCGCGATCCGTGCCGTGTCAACGCCCTGCCGCAGCAGCGCCGCGACCGCGAACAGCCGGTCCTCCGTGCCTTCCCCGATGAACTCCAGCAGTACCTCCGGGGACAGCTGCTCATACTTCGCGTCGAAAAGGTGAAAATGCCCCGTCTCCAGCGAACGCACCGCCTTTAAGAGGCTCTCCTCAAAGGTTCTTCCGACAGCCATGGTCTCCCCGGTCGCCTTCATCTGCGTGCCGAGCGTGCAGTCAGCATCCCCGAACTTGTCGAAGGGGAACCGCGGCATCTTCGTGACCACGTAGTCCAGCGACGGCTCAAAGCAGGCCGGCGTGTTGGCCAGCGCGATCTCCTCGAGGTGCATGCCGGCCGCGATCTTCGCGGAGACGCGGGCGATCGGATAGCCGCTCGCCTTGGAGGCCAGGGCCGACGATCTCGAAACGCGTGGGTTGACCTCGATCACGTAGTAGTCAAAGGAGTGCGGGTCCAGCGCAAACTGGACGTTGCATCCTCCCTCGATCCGCAGCGCGCGGATGATGCGGAGCGCGCTGTCGCGCAGCATGTGGTACTCGCGGTTGGTCAGCGTCTGGGACGGGCAGACGACGACGGAGTCCCCGGTGTGGATGCCCACGGGGTCGACGTTTTCCATGTTGCAGACGGTGATCGCGGTATCGTTCGCGTCGCGCATCACTTCGTACTCGATCTCCTTGAAACCGCGGACGCTCTTTTCCACCAGGACCTGATGCACCGGGGAAAGCTCGAGCGCTCCGGCGAGGATCTCCCTGCATGCCGCCTCATCATCGGCGAAACCGCCGCCGGTGCCGCCGAGCGTGAACGCGGGGCGAAGCACGACCGGATAGCCGATTTGTGAGGCAACTTCGAGTCCCTCTTCCAGCGAATGCGCGATGCCTGACGGCAGGACCGGCTCCCCGAGCTGCGTGCAGAGCGCGCGGAACTTTTCCCTGTCCTCCGCCTGTTCTATGGAACTGCTCTTCGTCCCGAGCAGCTCCACGCTGCACTCCGCCAGAATGCCCTTCCTTTCCAGCTGCATCGCGAGGTTCAGGCCGGTCTGTCCTCCGATCCCCGGAAGGATCGCGTCCGGCCGCTCCCTGCGGATGATCCTGGCGATGAACTCCAGTGTGAGCGGTTCCATGTAGATGCGGTCGGCGACCGTCCGGTCCGTCATGATCGTCGCGGGGTTCGAGTTGCACAGAATGACTTCGTAGCCCTCCTCGCGCAGCGCGAGACAGGCCTGCGTGCCCGCGTAGTCGAACTCAGCCGCCTGTCCGATCACGATCGGCCCGGAGCCGATCACAAGAATTTTCTGTATGTCGTCACGTTTTGGCATATTTTGCTTCTTCCATACTTCTGCTGTGCGATTACGATCCGGCGATCATGTGCACGAACCGGTCGAACAGGTAACCGCTGTCCTGTGGTCCCGGTGCGCTCTCGGGGTGGTACTGCACGCTGAAGACCTGCCGGTCCGGGCAGGCGAGTCCCTCTACCGTGTCATCCAGCAGGTTGACGTGCGTGACCTCAAGCCCTGTTCCGGCGAGGCTCGCGCGGTCCACCGCGTAGGAGTGGTTCTGCGACGTGATCTCAATGCGTCCCGTGGCCAGTTCCCGCACCGGATGGTTGCCGCCGCGGTGGCCGAACTTCAGCTTGTAAGTGCGCGCGCCGGCCGCCAGCGCGATGATCTGGTGTCCCAGGCAGATGCCGAAGAGCGGGACATCCCCCATGATCTCCCGGACGGTCTGAACAGTTTCCGGCACGTCCTGCGGGTCGCCGGGGCCGTTGGAGAGAAACACGCCGTCCGGCCGCAGCGCGCGGATCTCCTCCGCCGTCACATTCCACGGAAGGACGGCGACGCTGACGCCGCGGGCGAGAAACGAGCGGACGATGTTCCGCTTCATTCCGCAGTCGATCGCCGCGACCAGCGGACGCTGCGCCATGTCTGTCGCGGCATGTAAGCTATCGATCACTTCACCCCGTCCCAGGCCCCGCAGAACGGACTCTCCGGCGGGATCTGTACCGGCAGGATCCTGTATTGTTCCCGGCAGGAAAAGTTTCTCTTCGCGGCAGCTGACTCTGGAGACCGCGTCTTTCGGCAGAGACAGGCGTCTCATCTGCTCTGCTGCGTCCTTTGCCGGCAGCGCCGGGTCATCCGTGATCAGGACCCGGCAGCTTCCGTGGTCGCGAACCCATCTCGTCAGCATCCGTGTATCGACGCCGCTCACACCGGGGATGCCGAACTGTTCCATGACCTCTGCCAGCGTCCTGGTACTGCGGAAGTTCGACGGCGTATCGTGGTAGTCCCTCACAATCATCGCGCCCGCCGTGGGGACCAGCGTCTCGTAGTCTCCCTCCGCCATGCCGTAATTGCCAATCAGGGGATACGTCATGATGATCGCCTGATCCGTGTAGGAGGGATCCGAGAGGATCTCCTGGTACCCTGCCATCGACGTGTTGAAGACGATCTCGAGGACGCGGCCGAGGCGCAAGATGCCCTCTCCGCTGCCGTCCGCGCACTGCCGCGCGCCGAACGCGCTTCCAGCGTACTCTGACCCGTCCTCCAATATGATCCTTCTGAGATGATCACTAATCATAATGCTCACACCATCGTGCTGTATCCCATCAGGTACGCGTCGACTTCCTTCGCGCAGGCGCGGCCCTCCGCGATGCCCCAGACGACCAGGGACTGGCCGCGGTGCATGTCGCCGGCTGTGAAGACCTTCGCCTGCGAGGATGCGTACCGGCCCGCCTGTGTGGCGACCGTGCCGCGCTGCGTCCGGTCGACGCTGAAAGCCTGCGCCGCATAGTCCTCACAGCCGATGAAGCCCGCCGCGATCAGGAGCAGGTCGCACTTCAATGTGCGCTCCGTTCCTTCGACTTCGGTGAGTTTGCCATTCACGAATTTCACGCTGACGATCTTCAGTCCCTTCAGCTTTCCGCTCTTTGTTCGGATCACTTCCTTTACCGTAGTCTCGTAGATCCGCGGGTCACTGCCGAAGCGCGCGATCGCCTCCTGCTGCCCGTAGTCGGTCTTCAGGACCTTCGGCCACTCCGGCCAGGGGTTGGACGCCGCGCGCTCTGCGGGCGGCGCGGGCATCATCTCGATCTGGACGACGGAGCGGCAGACGTGCCGGAGGCACGTCCCGACGCAGTCGTTGCCCGTGTCTCCGCCGCCGACGATGACGACGTCGCGGTCCTTCGCGCTGATGAAGCTTCCTTCCTTCAGGCCGGCCTTTCTCTGCGGATCCCCGCCGGAGAGCAGGCTCTTTGTCGTCGATTTCAGGAAGTCCACGGCGAAGAAGACGTCCTTCGCCCCTTCAATTCCTGTCGCAGCCAGAGGACGTGCTTTCTTCGCGCCGCAGGCGAGAATGACGGCGTCATACTCGCGCAGCAGTTCCTCCGCGCTGATGGATGACGCACCCGCGGGGCTCTCTCCCGCCTCCCGGAGATCGCCGCCGACGTCGCACCCGGTGCGGAAGACGACGCCCTCCGCCTCCATGAGCGCCTGCCGCCGCAGGATCACGTCCTTGTCCAGCTTCATGTTCGGGATACCGTACATGAGCAGGCCGCCGATCCGGTCCTCCCGCTCAAAGACTGTGACGCTGTGCCCGCGGTGATTCAGCTGGTCCGCGGCCGCGAGGCCGGAGGGGCCGCTGCCGACCACCGCCACTTTTTTCCCGCTGCGGATCTGCGGGATGCGCGGCTTCATGTTCCCTTCCCGGTAGGCAGTCTCAATGATAAAGAGCTCGTTGTCGTGCGCCGTGACCGGCTCGTCGTTCATGCCGCAGATGCAGGCCTTCTCGCAGAGCGCCGGGCAGACCCTGCCCGTGAACTCCGGGAAGTTGTTCGTCTTCAGGAGCCGGGAGAGCGCGTGCGCGTAGTGTCCGCGGTAGAGTTCATCGTTCCACTCCGGGATCAGGTTGTGCAGGGGGCACCCCGTCACCATGCCGGAGAGCGTCATGCCCGACTGGCACAGCGGCACGCCGCAGTTCATGCAACGGGCGCCCTGGCGCCGCCTCTCCTCCTCGGAGAGCTGTTCCTTAAACTCGCAGAAGTTCAGCGTCCGTTTCGAAGGTACCTGCGCTTTGTTCTCCTGCCTCTGGTACTCCAAAAATCCTGTCGGTTTTCCCATCTCTGTTTCTCCTCCGGCTTGATTATGCTCCTGTCACACTCCGGAACGCCTCGAGCACAGCCGCGTCATGCGGGATGCCCTGCTCCTCGAAGCGCCCGATCGCCGCCAGCATCCTGTGATAGTCCGCCGGGATGATCTTCTTGAAGTGCGGCAGGTAGGACGGCAGGTCCGCCAGGATCCTCGCGCCGAGGGCCGAGCCCGTCTCGCGCACATAATCCTTAAGGATCCCCTCCATCTCCGCGATGTCATACTTGTCCGTCAGCTCCTGCAGCTCCACCATGTCCTTGTTGATCCTGCGGTAGAGGCTGTGGTCCTCGTCGAGCACATAGGCGATGCCGCCGCTCATGCCGGCCGCGAAGTTCTTGCCGGTGGGACCGAGGATCAGCGCGCGGCCGCCCGTCATGTACTCCAGGCCGTGGTCGCCGCAGCCTTCCGCGACCGCCACCGCGCCCGAGTTGCGGACCGCGAAGCGCTCGCCGGTGATGCCGCACACGTATGCAGTGCCGGACGTCGCGCCGTAGAGTGCCACGTTGCCGATGATGATGTTTTTCTCAGCTTCGAATCCGCTCTCCGCAGGCGGCACCACGATGAGCCGGCCGCCGGAGAGGCCCTTGCCGAATCCGTCGTTCGCATCGCCCTCGAGCCGGATCGTGAGGCCCTTCGGAATGAACGCGCCGAATGACTGTCCGCCGCCGCCCTTCGCGTGGATGACAAAGCTGTCATCCGGAAGCGACTCCCCGAAGCGGTTCGTGATCTCCGATCCGAGGATCGTCCCGAAGGCGCGGTCCGTGCTGGAGACGTCTACGCTGATGCTGCCGGAGCGCAGTTCCTTGTCCTTCCCGAAGAAGGCGGGCAGGAGGACTGCCTCGTCCAGCGTCTTTTCCAGGTGGAAGTCATAGAGGTCTGCCGCGTCGAAGCTGCGCTTCGGGGCGTCCGCGAAGGCCGGGTCCAGAATCCCGGTGAGGTCGACCGCCGCGGCCCGGTTCGTGATCTGCTTCTCCCGCTTGCGCAGGCAGTCGGTCCGCCCGACCATCTCCGCGACCGTCCGGAAGCCGAGCTGCGCCATGATCTCGCGGAGCTGCTGCGCCACGAAGCACATGAAGTTCATCACGTGTTCCGGTTTCCCCGTGAATCTGCAGCGGAGCTTCTCGTTCTGCGTCGCGATGCCCACCGGGCAGGTGTCCTTGGAGCAGACGCGCATCATCATGCAGCCCATGCTGACGAGCGGTGCCGTCGCGAAGTCAAATTCCTCGGCACCGAGCAGTGCCGCGATCGCGACGTCCCGGCCGCTCATGAGCTTGCCGTCCGTCTCGAGGACGACGCGGCTGCGCAGGCCGTTCCGGAGCAGCGTCTGATGTGTCTCCGACAGCCCCAGTTCCCATGGGAGTCCCGCGTTGTGGATGGAGGACGGCGGCGCCGCGCCGGTTCCCCCGTCATATCCGGAGATCAGGATCACCTGCGCGCCGGCCTTGGCCACGCCGGAGGCGATCGTCCCGACGCCCGCCTCGGAGACGAGCTTGACGGAGATCCTGGACTTCCGGTTCGCGTTCTTCAGGTCGTAGATCAGCTGCGCGAGATCCTCAATGGAATAGATGTCGTGATGGGGCGGCGGCGAGATCAGCGACACGCCGGGCGTGGAGCATCGTGTCGCCGCGACCCATGGGTAGACCTTTTTCCCGGGAAGGTGGCCGCCCTCGCCGGGCTTGGCCCCCTGCGCCATCTTGATCTGGATCTCCTGCGCGCTGCACAGGTACGCGCTCGTCACGCCGAAGCGCCCGGAGGCGACCTGCTTGACCGCGCTGTTCTTCCCGGTGCCGAACCGCGTTGCCAGCTCGCCGCCCTCGCCGGTGTTGGATTTGCCGCCGAGCCGGTTCATCGCGAGCGCCAGCGTCTCGTGCGCCTCCTGTGAGATGGAGCCGAAGGACATGGCGCCGGTCTGGAACCTTTTCACGATCTCGGAGACAGGTTCCACTTCCTCCAGCGGCACCGCCTCGCCGGCCGGCACGAACTCGAGCAGGCCGCGCAGCGTGTGGGGCTTGCCGGCGTCGTCCACCATGTCGGTGTACCTGCGGAAGATATCGTAGCTGCCCTCTCGAACCGCGCGCTGCAGCGTCACGATGATCTCGGGGCTGTAGAGGTGGTCCTCCTTGTCCGTGCCGCTCCTGAGGCCATGGAAGCCGACGCTGTCGAGCGAAGTGTCGACGCCAAGGCCCATCGGATCGAAGGCGTGGTCGTGCCTCCACTTGACGCCCTCCGCGATCTCCTCAAGGCCGATGCCATGCGCGTCACTGACGACGCCGGTGAAGTACTTGTCGACCACCTCTCGCGAGAGGCCGATCGCCTCGAAGATGCGGGCGGACTGGTAGGACTGCAGCGTGGAGATGCCCATCTTGGCGGCGGTCTTTACGATGCCGCCGAGCAGCGCCTTATTGTAGTCGTCGATGGCCGTGTGATAATCCTTGTCGAGAATGCCGATGTCGATCATCTCCGTGATCGCCTCGTGGGCGAGGTACGGGTTGATCGCGCGGGCGCCGAAGCCGAGGAGCGCCGCGCACTGATGCACGTCGCGCGGCTCGCCGCTCTCCAGGATCAGGGACACCGCGGTGCGGCGCCTCGTGCGGACGAGGTGCTGCTCCACGGAGGAGACCGCGAGGAGCGACGGGATCGCCACGTGGTTCTCGTCGATGCCGCGGTCCGAGAGAATGATGATGTTCTTGCCGCGGGCGTAGGCGTGGTCGATCGTGATATTGAGCTGCTCCAGGGCGCGCTCAAGGGACGTGTTCTTGTAGTAGAGGATCGGCACGGTCTCCGTGTGGAAGCCGGGCTGGTCGAGGTTCCGGATCTTGATGAGGTCGACGCCGGTCAGGATCGGATTCTGCACCTCAAGCACGCGGCAGTTCTCTCCCTTCGCCTGCAGCAGGTCGCCGTCCGAGCCGATGTAGACCGTCGTGTCCGTGACGACCTTCTCCCGGAGCGAGTCGATCGGCGGGTTGGTCACCTGCGCGAACATCTGCTTGAAGTACTGGAACAGCAGCTGGTGCTTCATGGACAGCACCGCGAGCGGCGTGTCGTGGCCCATGGAGGCCGTCGCCTCCACGCCGTTCTCCGCCATCGGCAGGATCACGTCCTTGATATCCTCGTAGTTGTAGCCGAACGCCTTGTACAGGCGGTCGCGCATCTCCTGCGAGTGCGTGGGGATCTTCCGGTTCGGGATCGTGAGCTCGCGCAGGTGCAGCAGATGCTGGTCGAGCCACTCGCCGTAAGGCTGCATGCCCGCGTAGTAGTGCTTGCACTCGTCGTCCGGGAGGATCCTGCCCGCCTTCGTGTCGATGAGCAGCATCCTGCCGGGCTCCAGCCGCGACTTCTTCACGATGTGCTCCGCCGGGATGTCGAGGACGCCCACCTCCGAGGAGAGGATCAGCCGGTTGTCATCCGTGACGTAGTATCTGGAAGGGCGCAGTCCGTTGCGGTCGAGCGTCGCACCGACGATATCACCGTCGGAGAAAAGAATCGCCGCCGGACCGTCCCAGGGCTCCATCATCGTCGCGTAATAGTGATAGAAATCCTTTTTCTCCTGGTCCATGAAGCCGTTGTTCTTCCAGGGCTCCGGAATGATCACCATCATCGCGAGGGCCAGGTCCATGCCGTTCATGTAGAGGAATTCCAGAGTGTTGTCGAGCTGCGCGGAATCGGAGCCCGCGGCGCTGATTACGGGCAGCACCTTGTCCGCGTCCTCCTCCGGCAGGAGCATCGTCATCGTCTCCTCGCGGGCCAGCATGCGGTCGATGTTGCCGCGGATCGTGTTG
>DJXE01000097.1 GCA_002449595.1 Lachnospiraceae bacterium UBA7012 | reverse complement strand
TAAAAATGTACAATTCAACCAAACTTTAGGTAATTTTCAAAAATGTGTCCGTTTTATGTTGAGTCCGCAGGCGCAAGGGGATAAAATAGTAGTATCGTAAACGGTTAAGTTTGCATATTTTCTGAATGAATTCATGAAACGGAGCACGGGATGGTCTTACTGAAAGACATCGCTAAACAATGCGGAGTATCCGTCGCCACGGTCAGTAAGGCGCTCAACGGACAGAGGGACATCAGCGAGGAGACGAGAAGCAGGATCTGCCAGATCGCGGACGAGATGGGCTATATGACCAATTCCGCGGCGCGTGCGCTGAAGACCAACAGGACTTACAATATCGGCATCCTGTTCGTAGATGAGATGAACAGCGGCCTTGCGCACGAGTTCTTCTCCTACGTGCTGGAGAACCTGAAGTCCGAAGCGGAGTCCCACGGATACGACGTCACCTTCATCAACCAGTACGTCGGCAAGAAAAAGAATACTTACCTGCAGCACTGCATCTATCGCGGTGTGGACGGCGTCGTGATCGCGAACGTGGATTTTAACGCGCCTCAGGTGCAGGAACTGATCGAATCGGATCTCCCGGTCGTGACGATCGACCACGTCTTCAACAACCGGGCGGCCGTTGTGTCGGACAACGTCGCCGGCACAGAGGCGCTCGTGGACTACGTCGCCGGCAGAGGCTACCGCAACCTGGCGTTCATCCACGGAGAGAAGACGTCAGTTACGTTGAACCGGCTCACCGGCTTCCACCGCGCGTGCGAGAAGAACGGGATCCCGATCCGGGAGGACTACATCATGGAGAGCGCTTACCATGATCCTTCCGGCTGCTACCACGTGACGCAGAAGCTCCTCTCTCTTCCGGAGAGGCCGGACTGCATCTTCTTCCCGGACGACTACTCCTTCATCGGCGGCATGAACGCGATCGCTGAGAAGGGACTCAAGATCCCCGAAGACATCGCGGCGGTCGGCTATGACGGCATCCCGCTCTCCCAGATGATGCACCCGAAGCTCACGACGTACCGGCAGGACACAGTAACTCTGGGAAAAGTTGCAGCGGCCAAACTGATCGAGCTCATCGAGCACCCAAAGACGACGATCCTGGACCGCGTGGTCGTGTCCGGCGAACTTGTCCGCGGCGGGTCGGTCGCAGTCAAGCAGTAAAATCGAATATCATTCCCTTTATGAACGCCGCCCGTTTGGGCGGCGTTTTCGTCGCAAAACGAAAACTGCGAAAGTTTGTAAAACGAGTTTATAAACGTGGAATACGATGATAGAATCACTGTAACGGTTTCTATTGACAGCAAAGGCGGGCGCGCGGAAGACCAGTCGCGCCTCCACACTTCAGGCGGCGAAGCCGCCGGAGAGGGAAATTATGGAATATTACAAGAACTTCCAGCTGGCCGGATATGTGTGGGCATACTGGCTGGACCGCGTCGGAGAGGACGAGATCCGCGAGAGCATTGAGACGCTCACGAAGAAGATGCCGCTGAAAAAGGTCTACCTCGAGAATCACAGAGGCCTCGTGGACGTGCCGCAGGTGAAGATGCGCGCCGCGAAGAAGGTCTTTGAGGAGTACGGGATCGAGACGGCGGGCGGCATCACGACGACGGTCCTCGAAGGGGAGCGCAAGAGCGCGATCCTCGACTCGTTCTGCTATACCGACCCGAGACACCGGGAACGCCTTCTCGGCATCGTGCGGGAACTCGCGGAAGTCTTTGACGAGATCATTCTGGACGATTACTTTTTCACCTCCTGCCGCTGCGAGATGTGCATCAAGGCGAAGGGCAGCAAGAGCTGGGCGCAGTACCGCACGGAACTGATGAGCGGGTTCTCGGAAGAGATGGTCGGCCTCGCGCATGAGATCAATCCGGGCCTGAAATTCGTCATCAAGTATCCCAACTGGTATGAGAGCTATCAGGAGAACGGCTATGACCCGAAGCGCCAGAAGGACATCTTCGACGGCGTCTACACCGGGACGGAGAGCCGGACGCCCTTCTTCAACGCGCAGCACCTGCAGTCCTACATGAGCTACTCCAACATCCGGCTGTTCGAGAACACCGCTCCCGGCAGAAACGGCGGCGGCTGGATCGATCCGGGCGGATCCGCCGGCAACGCGACGGTCTTCGTGGACCAGGCGGAGATGACGTTCCTCGCGGGCGCGAAGGAACTGGCACTGTTCAACTACGAGATGATGCTGAGAGACACTGCTCTTGCCGCTCTGCTCGGAGAAAAGCTTTATCGCACAGATCGCATCATGGGCCAGGCCGGAACGCCGGTCGGCGTCTCTGCCTATGAAGCTTTTGACGGGGACGGAGAGGACCAGTTCTACAACTTCCTCGGCATGCGGGGCATCCCGGTCGAGCCGCAGCCGTTCTTCAACGACAAGGCGCCGGCGATCCTGCTCACGCAGAGCAGCTGCATCGACAAGGACGTCGTGAAAAAGGTCGAGAAATACGTCAGGGAAGGTGGAACCGTCATCATGACGAGCGGCTTCTTCCGCGAGGAATATGAGAACGGTGTGAAGGACTTCACTTCGGTCCGCCTGACGAGCCGCCACGTCTGCGGCGGCGATTACGTCATCAACAACCGGAACTACACGTTCGGCCAGGTCGTCAAGGGCGGCGCACCGGTGATGTTCGAGGTCATGCAGTACAAGACGAACGCGACGTGGCCGGACGTCATGGTGGCGAAGGACGAGCACAGCTTCCCGATCTTCACGGAAGACCAGTATGGGAAGGGGAGAGTGTTCATCTTCAATGTGCCGGAGAATTTCGCGGATCTCTACAAGCTTCCCCAGGAAGTTATGGAGAATATCGCGAAGCATCTCACGACCGGGCTTCCGCTCTACGTCTCCAGCCGCTCCAAAGTCAGCCTGGTGGCATACGACAACGGACTGTACGTGCTCCGCAACTGGGATACGGGCGGCGCAGCGGTGAAGGTCATCGTTCGCGGAAACGTCTATGGCAATGATGAGACGATGTGGTACGACGCGGCACAGACGCCGGCGGATTACGATCCCGGCTGTCCCGCTGCACTCGTCGATGCGGAGACAGGGCAGAAGATCACTTACTTTGAGGAGCTGCCGAGACCGTCCAGGCACTTTGACTGCACGACGATCATTCCGGAGCCGTTGGAGTTTGCGGCGACCGTCAATATGTTCGGTGGGGCGATGAAGGTGTTCAGAATTGAGAAATGATAGTTGAGCCATGCTGACAGGTCCGCGTCCTGTGGACGCGGACTGTCACGGCATTCGCCGTATGCTCACAGTCTGCCAAACGGCCATTCAGGAGCGAGCTCCCGAATGGCCGTTCGTCATTCTGCTCACGCATGGCTCATTACTGCGCGCAAAAAGACCCCGCGGGACCGGAAGCCCGCGGGGTCTTTCATCAATTGTGATGCATCACTCGTCAGATGGCCCATCTGAGCGGCTCATGTGAGAGCCTGTAAAGTGACCGGCAGGAGATTATCTCGAAGCCTTCCACTCTTCGTACTGAGCCTGAGCTGCTGCCAGGACATCCTGATAGCCAGCTGCATCCAGAGCTGCCTGGTAGTCAGCGATCGCCTGATCAACTTCTTCAGGAGCATATCCGCCGACCTCAAGTGTACGGCCGTACTCTTCAAGCAGATTCGTGCAGGCATTGTAAGCGCCTTCGACTTCGTCGTGGTTGAAACGGAAGCCGTTGGAGACAGTGCCGGTCGCGCTGTTGTTGAAGGTGTCATACATCTCGATCTTGTCATCGGGCTCGTCGCTCAGCAGAGTGACTGCGGAGACGGAAGTGGACTCCCAAGGGCTGTGGTTGTACTTCGCGCCCATGCCTTCGCCGGTCCTGTCGACCTTACCGTTCTCGTCGATGACATAATCAGTGCCTTCGATACCATAGGTGTAAAGGTTAGCGATCTGGTTGTCGGTGAACAGATAGCCGAGGAACTCGACAGCTGCCTTAGCCTTCTCTTCGCCGGAAGCCTTGTTGACTGCGAAGCAGGAACCAAGCGTCGTGTGAGAAGAGCCCCAGTTCTTGGTCAGCTTGATGAAGTCTTCAGCCTGGTTGCCGTCACGGCCTTCGGATTCCTTGTCGTTCGGGATGGATGTCCACCAGTTGAACAGCCAGTCCTGCGTCTGGGTCACAGTTGCGGGAATAGTCTTGCCGACTTCTTCTTCGACGTTGAGGTAGCCCTTCTGGCCCCACTCACCCATCAGCTTGCAGTACTCAGCATATTCAGGAGTCTGGATCGGGTTCACGACCTCATCCTTTTCAAGGTCAACAGCGAGCTGAGACTGAAGGGTCTGGTCGATGAAATCGTAGCTGTCAAGGAAGTAGCGATAGAACATTGCAGTGGACGCGCTCTCATAAGGATACTTGATGCCAGCGTCAACAGCTGCCTGGAGATAAGGCTCCAGAGCGCGCAGCTTGGAGAGGATGTCGGGCTGGGACTCAACGGCCGCGATGTCGATGCCGCCGATCTTGTCAGCGTTGGACTGCAGGAACTTCATGCTGTAGCCTTCTGCGCCCTCTTTGTAGATCGGGACGAACAGATCCTTGCCGTCATAACGAGCTGCTTCCCAATACCACTCAGGCATGGAATTCCACAGCGTCGTGCCGGGAAGGAGATCGGTCAGATCATAAGCCGCATTGTTCTTGTACAGATCGTTCGTGCCGATGGTTCCCCACCAGTTCGCGGTCCAGAGAAGGTCGACCTCGCCGGAAGCCAGCGCCAGGTTCGCCTTGTCACCGTACTCAGCGTTCGGAAGATCGGTGATGCTGACCTTGACGCTGGAGCCGAGCTCTGCCAGACGGGCGTTGATCGCTTCTGTAACAGCAGCGAGCTCTGCCTGGTCAGTGGACTGAACGTTGTAGGTCGCTCTGTAGATGTTCAGAGTGTCGCCGGAAGCTGCAGGAGCAGCAGCCGTCTCTTCAGCGGGAGCTTCAGCTTCTTCTGCAGGAGCTTCAGCGGCTTCTTCCGTCTTCTCTTCAGCAGCGGGCTGTGCAGCCGGAGCGGCAGAACCGCCGCCGCAGCCTGCGAGGACGCCCATAGCAAGTGCGGTCGAGAGACCAACAGCGAGGAGTTTCTTGGTAAGATTGTTCTTCATGTTTTTCCTCCCTTAAGATTTTTGTTGCGTTTCTTTTTTATATTCAGGCCGCACGTCCGGTACATGCGGCCCGGATACCGTAATAGTGTAAGAGTTCCGATTCCCTGTCCGCGGGATCAGCCCTTGACGGAGCCGACCGTAAGACCTTTGACAAAGTACTTCTGGAAGAAAGGATAGATCAGGACGATCGGTCCGATAACGACCAGAACGGTTGCCATGGTTGCGGAGTACTGAGGGATGTTGCCGCCCATCGCCTGCAGGACCTGAGAAGGAATGCTCGTGTTGTTCAGCAGGTTCTCGATGGACTTCTGGATGTTGATCAGAAGCAGCTGCAGCGGCTTTTTGTTGTTGCTTGCGATGTACAGGTAAGCGTTCTGCCAGTCATTCCAGTAAGCTGTTGCCATCATGAAGCCGACAGCTGCGAGAGAGGGCTTCATCAGCGGAAGCGTGATCTGGAAGAAGGAGCGGTACTCGCCGGCACCGTCGATCCTGGCTGCCTCCATCAGTTCCTCCGGGATACTGTTCAGGATGTATGTGCGGAGGATGATGACGTTCATCGTTGATACGCACAGCGGCAGGATCAGGAGCAGCAGGCTGTCCTTCAGGTGGTAGGTCGTCGTGAAGACCAGGTAGCTGGAAAGCATACCGCCGTTGAACAGCATCGGGATCAGCAGGTAGACCGTGAAGAATTTACGGAGTGTGAAGTCCCTTCTGCTGAGCGCGTAAGCGAACATCGACATGATCAGAAGGCCGAAGAGCGTGCCGACGACAGTGACGATGATCGTGACGCCGTAGGACTGTCCGAGCTGTTTGCCGTAGCGGAGAACCGCGTTCATGCCCTGTGCGGACCACTTATGCGGGAAGTAGGTGAAACCGGTGGTGCTCAGTTCCTTCTCATCCACAAATGCGGAGATCACAACGAGGAGCAGCGGCAGGAAGCAGAACATCGTATAAAGGAACAGGCAGAAGAGAAGTATATACTGTCCGAGTCCTTTCTGTTTATCGCGTTCCAGGGTTTTGTGTTTTGTCGTAGCCATTTTTCTCCCCTCCTCCTTAGAACAGCGCGTCTTCCGGACTGATCCGTTTGACCATCCAGTTAGCGAAGAGCATCAGCAGGAGACCGACGACCGACTGGAAGAACGTTGTTGCTGCGGTGAATCCGAAGCTGGAGTTCTTGGTGATCGCGTGCAGGACGTAGGAGTCGATGACCTGTGTCGTGTTGTAAAGGATGCCGCTGTCTCTCGTGACCTGATAGAACAGACCGGTGTCGGAGCGCATGACGGAACCGACGGAGAGAAGGAGCATGACCGTGATCATCGGCACGAGGCTCGGCAGCGTGACGTATTTGATCTGCTGCCACTTGGTCGCTCCGTCGATCTGCGCCGCTTCATACAGCGAGGTATCGATACCTGCCAGGACGGACATGTAAAGGACGGAGCCGTAACCGACGCTGTTCCACATCTTGACGATCGTCAGGATCGTCGGCCAGTACTTGGCCTGTGTGTAGAAGTTCTTGATGCCGGTCATGTTGGCAATGATGCCGGTGTTGGCGCTGATGTAGGCCATGACGATGAACTGGACCGCCGCGTAGGAGACGAAGACCGGGATGATCATGACCGTCTGGAAGACGCGGGAGGTCTTCTTGAACACGCACTGGTCGATCGCGATCGCAAGGACGACGTTCAGAAAAGTGCCGAGTGCCGTGAACAGCACGTAGTACGCGAGCGTATTCCTTGTGATACGGATGAAATCGCGCTTGGACTGCATCAGGATCTGGAAGTTTTTGATCCCGTTGAACGGGCTCCCCCAGATACCCTTCGCGAAGTCGAACTGCTTGAACGCCAGAATAAGACCCGCCATGGGAACATAGCTGAAGAAGAACAGCACCAGAACTGCCGGCAGTGCCAGCACGAGCAGCGGTCTGTGCTTCCAGGTGTTATGAAGAAATGTCTTCATAGCTTGTTGAATCCCCCTTCCGTAATCGTTTTCGAGAAATCGTCTAAAAAAAATACCGAGTTCCCGATATCTATGTTCATTATACAGCATAATCCCCAAAAATCTATAACTGTGTCGTGAAATTTGTGCAGTTTTATCATTTTTGTGCAATTAGCATAAAGCAGTCACGCATACAGAACGAAAATCATCGAAAATTTGTGCGAAAGGACTACGAAAACAGAAGTAAAAAACGGATAACCGAAGATATAAGCGGTTTCCAGAGATTCGAAAATTCTATGGCAAAAGCAGAAACTGGCGAAAACACGGGATAATAATCTGAAAAATCGCAAAAAACGATTTCGAAGCGGGGGAGAAAGCGCCGCGAAACGGAGAACCCTCAGCGAAAATGCGGGCTGCCGCTCACTCCCCGAGGAGAACTCGGCACAGGGAGCGCACATGCTCCGGCCGCGCGGACGCGGTCTTGACGCAGATGCCGGCGTCCCCGTCCAGAAACCAGGCGTTGCTGAAAAGGGCACTGTCCGGGAGATCGAGCCATTCCTCGAAAACGCCGTACTCCTTGTAGGCGTCATAGACTTCCCTGCCGCAGATGACGGCGTCGATGTCCGCGTCGGCGCTGAGCAGGATCTGGAATTTCTGCACGTCCATGGGAGAAGAGAGGCTGACGATGGACGTGTCCGTATCAATGCCGTCGTGCGCGTGCTCCGGATCCAGCGCGTCGTTCCACTGCGCGACGGCGGCATCCAGCGCCGGCTCCGCCTCTTCCGACAGAGGGTTCAGCCCGACGACGACGAGCGAGACGTAAGGATCGTGGTGAATGCCCTGCCACACCGTGACGCCGAGATAGACCGCGAACAGGACGGCGGCGATCAGGGCGGGTACATATTTATAGTAGGCCCAGAGATAGGCGAGACGGTCCTTCCCGTGCAGCTTCTTCAGCCGCTCCCTCTGCAGGAGGCGCTTCTCCTCCTTCGTGAGGTCGGACTCGTGCTTCGCCTCGAGGCGGGAGAGAAGATCGTCGCCGGCTGCTTCCTGCGGCGCTCCGGACGGAGCTGCCTTGCCTGCGTCGACGACGGAACCGGTTTCTTTATCATAGGTAAGTTTCATTGGGTCACACCTCGCCGGGGGCAGGATCCGGGTATGCGGACCTGCCGGATACGTCACTTTCAGCACCGCTCTTTGCGGCTGATATGCATATTATTATAAGAAATTATGAAAGACAAAAACAGAGTCCGGCAGGATCCTGCATTCCGGCGGCCGGTTGACCGAAGTGCTCAACAAAGGAAGATGCGCCGTTGTCATGGTCTGTTCATAAATTTTTGCTAAAAAATCTAAAAAAAAGATATAGTCTACTGCACAAATTGCTGATATTATAATATTCAGGTAACACTACTTTGCGGGGTGTAACTGTAAACTTTTTTAATTTTGGGGGTATCATCATGAGTAATGACCTTGAAACAAAAGTTGGCGAAGCAGTAGCCGCAGAAGTTACCGGAGATGCTAAGGCTGCGGAAAAGGTGAAGGGTGAGATTTCCAAACTCGTGAAGGACGAGATCGACAAGGCCGTCAAGGCTGCGCCGGCCTCCGGTTCCGACGTCTCCAGGCAGCTGGAGGACATCAGCAGCTCTCTGAAGAGCGTTGCTGAAGCCGAGCAGAAGAAGTCTTTCAATTCCAGAATTTCCGCGATCGGAAGTATTGCACTGCTGCTGGTCTTTATCATCCTGTTTGCAGTACTGACTCCGAACGTCCTGAGCCTTCTCAGAAACCTCAACAGCACGATGTCGAATGTCGGAACGGTCATCGATGGCGTGAACGGCCTTGTCGCAGATGTTGACGGCACGGTCCGCGATCTCAACGGTGTCGTGACGAACGTCGGCGATCAGGTCGACGGCGCATTCACGGAAGTGAACGGCGTCATCAGCTCTGTCAGCGGCGAAGTGGACACACTCCTCGGCTCGGTTGATACTTCTGTGAAGGATGTTCTCGGCTCGGTTGTCACAACTGTGGACGGCCTGCAGGCGACCGTGGACAGCATCGGCACGAATGCCAATGATGCGATCGCGGGCGTCAACCAGATGGTAGAGGACAACACGAAGGCGATCAACAGTACGATCGATCAGGTTGCGGGCTTCGATTATGACGCCATCAACGAGACGATCGCGCAGGTCCAGGGTGTTGTGAACCAGGTGAGCGGACTGATCGACGAGGTCAACACTACCGTTCAGACAGCGAATAGCACGGTCGGCGATGTTGACAAGCTGATCGTAGACAATACTCCGGTGATCAACTCCACCGTGAAGCAGGTCTCTGAATTCGACTATGATTCGATCAACAAGTCGATCCAGCAGATCGAGGAGATCTCCAAGCAGCTCAGCGAGACCATCGAGCAGGTCAACGGCACCGTCGGCGAAGTGAACGGCACCATCAATGCCGCGAACGGCGTCATCGAGACTGTTGACTCCACCATCCAGAACGTCGATTCGACCGTCTCCGATGTGAACGAAGCGATCGTCGGCACGACGGATACCGTGAACGACACGGTGAAGGTGGTCGGTGAGATCGACATTGCGGGTCTGAACGACTCCATCGCGAAGCTGCAGGCAATCGCCGATGATATGACCGGCGTCGCCTCCGGGATCAACTCCACGGTCTCCAGCC
This sequence comes from Lachnospiraceae bacterium UBA7012, assembly GCA_002449595.1. Classification (GTDB taxonomy): domain Bacteria; phylum Bacillota; class Clostridia; order Lachnospirales; family Lachnospiraceae; genus CAG-791. Next base: position 659 of record DJXE01000097.1, on the reverse strand, counting down.
TTGACAGAACCGTGAAGAAGACTTCGACTTCAGTGGATGAGACACTGAAAGCAGCGAGCGAGATCGACTACAGCGCTCTGAACGAAGCCATCCAGGCTCTTCAGAAGTCTGCGGAAGAACTTGCAGCAAACGCAGCAACTGCATTCTCCGGAAACTGAGAATCAGTCAAAACACCGGTCCGGCGGTCAATCCGGAACCCAATTTGAAAAAGTCAATTTAGTCAGCAAAAACCGCCAGGCGTAAAGCCTGGCGGTTTTGTGCTTCATCTATTTATTCGTCAAACCCGTCTGTCAATCGCACGATCACTCCGATCTCGCGCACGACGTCGCCCTCCTGCAGGATGAGGTCGCCGGGGTCGGACACTTCCGGCAGATCGCCGTCAAACTCGGTCAGTTCCACGCGGAGGCGCTCGCGCGCGGCTTCCGTGCACTCGCGGATCGCGAGGTCAAGCGTGTCGCCCTCTCCGCCGCAGCCGGCGAGGTCGGGAAACTCCCCCTTCCAGGTGCCGTTCTCCTGTTTGTGAAATACCGCAGGGTAAGCAAAATGCATTTTGAAACTCCTTTCTGTACTGCCTTGTTGGAAACCGCGCCGCCCGGCGCGGATCTTTATGCCATTAATTCTCAGCGCCGATTGGATCTGCGCCAGATCTTCTGGTTTTC
>DJXE01000123.1 GCA_002449595.1 Lachnospiraceae bacterium UBA7012 | reverse complement strand
GGGGTCTCCCCGCTGTCACTTTTTTTAGGCTGACGTACATCAAATGGGCTGCAGTCTGTCCCTCCGATTTCAGGAACAGTCAGCGTAAGCGTGGAAGGGGAAAGAAATGGCAGGAAACGGACCGGATATCAGCATTGCGTTCGATCTGGGAAACTCCGGCGGGAAGGTCTACGCCGCCACCATGGACAGCGGACGTCTCGAGATCCTCGACGAGCTCGTCATCAGCAATGAACTGGTCAGGATCGGCGACCGCCTCTACTGGGATCTCTTCCGGATCTTCCGGGATTTCAAGGAAGCCGTGAAAAAATGCGCGAAGATGGGCCGCGTCGTCTCCATCGCGGTGGACGGCACGTCCGGCGCGTTCGCGTTCGTGAACCGCGCGGGCACGCTCGGTTCCTACATCACGACCATGCGCTCCATGGACAGCACGCTCTGGAAGACGGAGACCGAGGCAAAAATGTCCCTGCAGGAGCTCTACGACCGGACCGGCGTCTTCCCCATGGGCTACAACGTGCTGAGCCGCCTGACCGCGGAGTTCGCTTCCGGCGAGCTCTCCCGCGGCATCAATGCGCAGTTCGCGTCGATCACTTCGCTGTTTGAGTTCCTTCTGACCGGCCAGGTCCGGATCGAGCGATCCATGGCCGGCGCGACCGTCATGATGGACCCTGAATTCCGTGACTGGAACCGGCCGCTTCTCGAGACCCTCGGCATTCCCACCGACATTCTGCCGGAGATCGTGTCTCCGGGAACCGTCGGCGCGCCGCTTCTGCCGAAGCTCGCGGAAGAACTCGGCTGCCCGGACTGCCGCTTTATCCACACGGTCGAATTTGACTCTGCCGCGGCCATGGTCTCCGCGCCCGGCCTCACGAAAGAAGACATCTACCTGTCCATGGGCAGCACGATCAACCCCGGCGTGCAGCTGGATCACCCCGTGATCAGCGACGACGCGCGCGAGTATCGCTACAAAAACGCGCCGGTCTGGCCCGGCAGCGTGATGCTGATGAGCGACGTCCCCGGCTTCTTCATCCTTCAGGAATGCCTGGATCTGTGGAAAAAGACGGATCCCTCCCTCGGCCACGGCGAACTCGTCGAGCTCGCGCGGGCATCGAAGGCGGACGCAGTCATGGATCTCTTTGATCCGCGCTTTTCCACGACTTGCCACGACGTGCCCGGCCTCATCCGCGCATACTGCAGCGAGACCGGCCAGAACGTCCCCGAGACGATCGGCGACGTCGCTCGCGTGCTCTATCTCTCTTACGCCTCAGCGATCGCATGGTCGATCGACAAGCTCAAGAAGATCACCGGGAAAAGCAATTACCGCCGGATCATCGCCGTCTCCGGCGGAAGCCGCAACGCGCTCCTTTGCCAGATGATTGCCGACGCCAGCGGCATGCCGGTCCGCGCGGGCGACCCGAAGGCCACCTGCCTCGGCAACCTGCTCGTGCAGTTCTACGCGCTCGGCAAGCTGGATTCCTACGAGGCGATGCAGGCGGAGGCGGAGCGGTTCTGCGAGATGAAGGATTTCGCGCCGGCGGGCGGCAAGTGAGATATAGAGGCCGCTGTCATGTATTTCATTCAAATAATACAGGAGTAATTGATATGCTTGAGAACTTAAAAGAACAGGTCGTCGCGACAGCCCTGAAAGCGCAGCGCTCGGGCCTTTGCAAGCACAAATCGGGCAACGTCTCCGTGCGCGATCCCGAGACGGGATACGTCTGCGTGACGCCCTCCGGCGTCGACCGCGAAGAGCTGACCGCGGACATGGTCTGCGTGCTGGACACTGACGGAAAAGTCCTGGAGGGAATGAAGCCCTCGAGCGAATCGCTGATGCACCTCGCCTGCTACAGGGAGCGCCCCGACGTCTTCGCCATTGTCCACACGCATTCTCCGATGGCCTGCGTGTTCGCGTGCCTGAACCGGCCGATCCCCGCGTTCATCTTCGAGCTCTTCGGCTTCAATCTCGACAAAGCCACGATCCCCGTCGCGCCCTACGGCCTGCCGGGAACGACGCAGCTCGCGGAGAACGTCGCGGAGACGATGAAGCGCACCGACCTCGCGCTCATGGAGCGCCACGGCGCGATCGCCCTCGGCAAGACGCCCGCGGAGGCCTTCGACAACGCGGACTACATCGAGGAGCTCTCGAACATCTACTACCACATCCTTACGCTGAACGGCGGCAAGGATACTAAGGTGTTCACTGAAGAGGATTTCAAAGCCTGGAAATATCCGGACCAACTTTCCAAGAAGTAAGGCCGGCGTTCAAGATACATACGGCCACCGCGCAAGTGCGGCCGCAAGCTCCTTCTGGACAAAATAAACAGAGGCCACACAGAGCCTCTGTTCATCCGTCTTCCTTATCACATGATCGAGCGGGAGTCGTTCCGCTGGAGCAGCTGACGCGCCGGCGAGGCTTTTCCTACAGGATCTTTTTCTCGAGCTTCTTATTCCGAACAGCACTCTCCATCGGCATGCCAGTGTCGTAGTCGAGCTGCCGCGGCTCGTACTCCTCATTCTCGCGTTGCCGCGTGAACCCGTCGTTCTCCCACGCCGGAGCGAGGTCCGTCCTCCACGGGCGGGCTGCCCACTGGTAGCCGCGGTAGAGGTCTCTCGTCTCATTCATGTGCGCGAGAAGGGCGTCATGCAGGCGGTCTCTCTCCGCAGCGCAGGCGGGATCCCCGATGCGGTTCTCCACCTCGTACGGGTCCGCTTCCAGGTCATAGAACTCATCCGTGTCCAGCAGATTCACCTGCAGCTTGTATCTCTGTGAGACCGCCGCCCGCATCATCTGCAGGCCGCCGAAGCCGTCGTGGTCGATCTCGTATCTTGTGAATTCCGTATATACGACATCATTGATGCGGACGGAAGGGTCGCGCAGCTGCGGCAGCATGCTCTTTCCTTCCAGAAGCCTCGGTACCGGCAGGTCCATGAAATCCAGGATCGTCGGCGCGAGGTCAATGTGGGAGGCGGGGTGATCAAGCTTTTCCCCGTTATATGCCTCAGGGATCAGCGGGCTTCGGATGATCAGCGGGATGTTCGCGCACTCCTTGTACGACGTCGCGTCCTTGTTCATCAGGCGGTGCGCTCCAAGCATGTCGCCATGGTCGGAAGTATAGACGACCGTGGCGTCAGGCAGAAGCTCGTCGATCTTCTCCAGGACGCGTCCGATCTCGTAGTCCGCGTAGCTGTTGCAGCCGAGGAACCGGGAGAGTTCCTCCGACGGCGCGTTGACTTCATCCGCGCTGAGAGTCAGCCGGCGGCCGGACCAGAGTTTTTCATAAAACGGTTTGTTTTCAAGCGTGTCGTGGAACACCGGGCTGTCGTCAAAGCGGAACCCGTCGTACATATGGTTGTACGGCGGCGGGCAGATGCTCGGACCATGTGGCTCGTCAATAGACACGGTCAGGAAAAAGTCTTCTTCCCGGTACCTTGCAATAAAGTCCCGTGCCCTGTCCGCGACGCGGTGCGCGTAAGTGTACTCCTCCGTCCACGACGGATCGTCCGCCGTCTCCGGCCTGCGGGAACGGATCCTGTCCTCCTCGGAGAGTTCTTCCAGATAGCATTTCATGTCGTACCAGTATTCCGGATCCCAGCCCTCCGGGCAGATGCCGAGGCCGAAGTAGTCGCCTCCGTCGAGGTGCCACTTGCCGATATAGCCGCAGTGGATCCCCTGGTCTGTGAGGCGCTGTCCGATCGTCTTCACGTTCGCGCCCATCGGAACGCAGTTCGTGACGACGCCGTTTGAGTGCGGGAAAGTCCCGGTGAAGATCGCGGACCGCGCGGGCCCGCAGACCGGCTGGCAGGTATATGCGTTCTCGTACCGTATTCCTCGGGAGGCAAGCCGGTCGAGGAAGGGCGTGTGCATGCGGTCGTTTCCGTAACAGCCCAGCATGTCTTTTCTTGTGGTGTCCGTCATGATCAGTATGAATTGTCTCGGCATATCGCTCTCCTTTCACACCCGTTTCACCGTGCTGCCGCAATCGCTTTACATAAAAAACCCTCTTTTAGCGTAATTATACGGCAAAAGAGGGGGAGAATGCGTGTCAGTTTTCTTTATGATGCTGCGCGAGTTCTTCTATCGCCAGTTCATACTCCATGTTCCGCCACCAGGTCTTTCAGCTTCTCATATACGGCAAAAGCAAATGCGCGGTGACCTTCTTCGTCCATATGCTCCGCGTCCGCGTCATTTGCCCGCACATGATCGGAAGCAGCCAGAAACGCCGTCCCTCTTTCTTCCGCGATGCGGCGATACACTTCTTTCAGTTCGCGGCAGGTCTCCACCGACTGTTTCCCGAATTCGGGATCCTTTTCCGGCTTCCAGACGTCCTCCCCGAGCAGAAGCGGAGAGATGAGAAGAATATGGCGTGGGAAAAGATACTTTTCCAGCTGATCCAGGCAGAGCCCGATGCCTTTGCCGATCTCTGCCGCAGGCATGGAATAGACGGTTTTGCAGTCGTTTGTCCCCAGCATGATCACAGCCGCATCCAGAGGATGATGTGTCTCGAGGATCAGTGGAAGCAGCGCGGCGCCGTTCCTTCCCGGCCTCAGGGCATCCTCATACGCGGTCGTCCTTCCACATAACCCTTCTTCGATGATGCGGACGGACGGGCAGATGTTCTGAAGGACACCGGTCCACCGGATCTCCCAGGGAAATCTTTCGGAGCACTTTGATCCGGGCACCAGCCCCCATGTATTTGAGTCGCCAAACGCAAGTACTGACTTCATGCACTCCCCTGCGCCTTTCCTGAACCGATCCAGGTCCTTCCGAACCCGTTTTACGCTCGCCCGGTTCCGATCCTTCTGTCCGTTTTATGCGCGATCCAGGTGCCGAGCTCCTGTATGACCTGGACGATGATCACCGTCAGAAATACACAGGTCCATGTGACGTCCGGATTGAACCGCTGATGTCCGTAACTGACGGCGATCTGCCCGAGTCCCGTGCCGCCGATCGTCGCCGCCATCGCCGAATATCCCAGGATCGTTACCATGGAAATGACTGCGCCGATGATCAGGGACGGCCTCGCTTCGGGCAAAAGCACTTTCCACACGATCTGCATGTTTCCTGTTCCCATCGACTGTGCCGCCTCGATCACGCCTGCGTCCACTTCCTTCAGCGAACTCTCCACCATGCGGGCCACGTAGGGAGCCGCCGCGATCACAAGCATGACGATCATGGCCTTATTGCCAAGACTCACTCCTACGATGAACTTCGCGACCGGAAGCATGGCGACCATCAGAATGATAAACGGGATGCTCCGGAAGAAATTCACGATCAGTCCGAGGATCCGGTTGATCCAGTAAACAGGATAAATTCCTTCTTTTTCTGTCACGTTGAGGATTACGCCCAGCGG
>DJXE01000077.1:4401-6964 GCA_002449595.1 Lachnospiraceae bacterium UBA7012 | reverse complement strand
GTCTCCGCGGCGGGAACGACGCTCCACGAGATCGCGGCGTGCGGAACGCCCGCCGTCACTTACGTCCTTGCGGACAACCAGATGAGAAACGCACAGGCATTTGCCGCGCAGGGACTCATGGAGAATGCGGGAGACGCGAGGCAGAAGGAGTTTGATGCACAGCTGACGGAAATCCTCGCGGAGTTTCTGCACAGGATTCAGCAAGGCGATCAAGCTTTTCTCCAACAAAAAGCAGAAAAGCTGCAGACCGCAGAAGACGGAAAAGGCGCTGAAAGAATCGCGCAGGAACTGATCACGCAGCTCCGCAACAGATAGACACAGGCGCGGCGAGATTCCCGCAAGCGCTGAACGTAAAATACACGCCTGAAAGGGCCCGGAAGAGTAAACATGAACGAGCGAATCTACATCTGCCACACATTCTACCACGCATACGTGACGTGCCTGAAGGAGTACCACCTGCGGCACGGGGCGATGCGCAGTGCGGGCATGCCGGAGACGACGGACCCGCTGTCCCCGGAGGTGACGGCGATCGCCGGCGCCGCGACGCTCGTCCTCTCGAAGATGTCGAACCGCTTCGGCACGCTCGCGGACAGGGCGCGGGGGTGCGGTCTGTTTGAGAACGTGGTAGAATTTGATGAACAGCCGGAGACGGCTTTTCCCGAGCTGGAGCCGCTAAAGCGCGACACAGGCTCGCTCCTGAAGAACCTCTTAAACCGGATCCGGTTCTGCCGGCGGCTGGGGCAGCTGGAAGAGCCTTTTGTCCCGGTCGACCTGACGAAGAACGGAGACGTTTACGTCTTCTGCGACTCGGATCCGATCGGCTACTACCTGAATTATAAGAAGATCCGCTACCACGCGGTGGAGGACGGGCTCAACTGCATCGAGCATTTCGACGCGGCCCGCTTTGATAACCGCGGGCATTTCGACCTGAAGGCAAAGGTGGCGTCGACGGGCCTCATCTTCATCCAGAACGGGTGGAGCAGGTACTGCATCGACATGGAAGTCAACGACATCTCCAGGCTGGAGTACCCGTGCCCGAAGTACGTGGAGCTTCCGCGCGACGGTCTGGTCAGCGAGCTGACGCAGGAGGACAAGGACGTTCTCCTGAAGCTGTTTGTGGAAAACATGGAGGAGCTGGACCGACAGCTCTCGGAGGGAAAAGATCGTCCGCGCGTCCTCATCTTATCGGAGCCGCTCTGCGATCTCGAGACGAGAGCGCGGATCTTCCGGGACCTTGTCGCGCAGTACGGGAGCGTCGACGGGACGCCCGCCGTCGTGATGATCAAGCAGCATCCGCGGGATCTCCTCGACTACCGGACCGTGTTTGCGCCGGAGGAAGGCGTGATCCTTCTGTCCGGATCGTTCCCGATGGAGATGCTGAACTTTATCCGGGACCTGTCCTTTGACCGCGTCGTCTCGGTGTACACTGTCGTGGACTCGCTGCATTTTGTTAAAGAGAAGGTCTTCCTCTCGCACGACTTCATGGACCGCTACGAAGACCCTTCCGTGCACCGCAAGAACGAGCAGATCCGCTGAAGGAAACATAAATGGAAATGATAAGAAAGATCAGCCGCATACTGAGCGGGAAGCAGAAGGCGAAAGTCGGCCTGCTGATCGTGATGATGCTCATCGGCGCGTTTCTCGAGGCGATGGGTATCGCGATGATCATTCCCGTGATCACGTCGATCATCGATCCCGCGATGATCGAGATGAACCGGCTGCACCTCGGAGATATTTACCGCCTGATCGGCGCGCAGTCCGTGCGCCAGTTCGCCGTCGTCATGATGGTGGGCATCATCGTCGTCTTTATCCTGAAGAACGTCTATCTCTTCTTCGAGAATGTCGTCCTGCTGCGGTTCATCTACACCAACCAGTTTGAGACGTCGCGCCGCATGATGATCGGCTTCATGCGCCGCCCTTACGAGTACTACCTCGGGGCGGACACGGCGGTCATCCAGAGAAACATCACGTCCGACATCAACAACGTGTTCGCGCTGATCCTGACGATCCTGCAGATGACGAGCGAGATCATCGTCTTCATTTTCCTCGTGCTCGTGCTGCTGTACAGCGACTGGAAAATGACGCTTTTCGTAGCTGTGATCCTGGTCGCCATACTTTTCCTCATAAAGAGCGTGATCAAGCCGGTCATGCGCAAGGCGGGCACGGACAACCAGAACTACTACAGCGGCCTCTACAAGTGGATCCAGGAATCCGTCATGGCGATCAAGGAGATCAAGATCGCCGGCCGCGAGGACTACTTCATCGAGGGCTACGCGAAGTGCGGCGACGGCTACGTGAACGCGGTCCAGAAGTACAACATCTTCAACTCCACGCCGCGGCTCCTCATCGAGACGGTTTTCATCACAGGCCTCATCGGCTACATGCTGATCATGCTGAAGATCGGCGTGCGAGAGCAGGATCTCGTGACGCAGCTCGGCCTGTTCGCGGCGGCGTCCTCCAGGCTTCTGCCGTCGGCGAACCGCATCAACAACTACCTGACGAGCATTTCCTACTTCGAGCCGTTCCTGAACAACGTCAGCGCGAACCTGCAGGAGGAGATCAA
>DJXE01000077.1:0-4239 GCA_002449595.1 Lachnospiraceae bacterium UBA7012 | reverse complement strand
AAGATCGAGCTGAAGGACATCACCTACCGCTATCCGAACACCGAGCCCCTGATCTTCGACCACGCGGACATGACGATCCCCGTCGGCCGCTCGGTCGGTATCGTGGGTACGTCCGGCGCGGGAAAAACTACTATCGTAGACATCATGCTCGGTCTCCTGCGGACGGAATCGGGAGAAGTCCTCGCGGATGGCGTCCCGGTCACGGAGCACTACCAGGGATGGCTGAAGAACATCGGCTACATCCCGCAGACGATCTTCATGCTGGACAGCGACATCCGGCACAACGTCGCGTTCGGTGTCCCGGAAGAGGAGATCGACGACGAGAAAGTCTGGAACGCCCTGAAAGAAGCGCAGCTCGACGAGCACGTGAGAAGCCTGCCGGACGGCCTGCAGACCGGGATCGGCGAGCGCGGCATCCGCATTTCGGGCGGACAGAGGCAGCGCATCGGCATCGCGCGCGCCCTCTACGAGGACCCGGAAGTCCTGGTCCTGGACGAGGCGACGAGCGCTTTGGACAATGAGACGGAGGCCGCGATCATGGATTCGATCAACCGGCTGCACGGGCGCAAGACGCTGATCATCATCGCCCACAGGCTGCAGACGATCGAGAAGTGCGACATGGTCTACCGCGTAAAGGACGGCAAAGTCGTAGTAGAGCGCTGAGCGCCGGGTGAGCCATGGGAACGGGAGTGCCGTGGAGAACAAGTGCCGCGGAAAGGTGAGTGCCATGGAGAGCGGGAGCACGCAGAGAACGGTATACAGAGAGCGCAGGCAGGCGAATTACGAGCTGCTGCGGATCGTCGCGATGCTGATGGTCGTGACGCTCCACTACATGCACAGCGCGGATCTTCTGCTGCGTCCTGACGCGCCCGTCACCGGCCTTCGGATCGCCGGCAACTTCGTGGAATCCTTCTGCATCTGCGCGGTGAACACCTACGTCCTCATCACTGGATATTTTCTTTCGCGCTCAGGGTTCCGCCTGGGCCGCATCCTCCAGCTCATCCTGGAAGTTTACTTCTATGCCATGCTGATCCCGCTGCTCCTCACGCTGGCCGGCACGCCGGTCGCCGGCGCGGGCTCCTGGGACATGTTCTACTACCTGCTTCCGATCTCTTCGAACCACTACTGGTTCGCGACTTCCTACGTGATCCTGTACCTGTTTTCCCCGCTCCTCAACGCGGCGGCGGACAGGCTGACGCGGCGCCAGCTGAAGTTTACGATCGCGTTCCTCATCGTTATTTTCTGCCTGATCAAGAGCGTGTGCCCGGTCCACCTGCAGACGGACCGCTACGGCTATGACTTCGGGTGGTTCCTTTGCCTGTACCTCATCGCGGCTTACATCCGCAGGTACGACGCAGGTCGGTTCGCGACCCCGCGGCGCGCGGCGCTCCTGTACATCGGGAGCAGTCTCGCGACGTTCCTGCTCACCGTGCTGCTCACGGAGCTGAATCACAGGTCGCTCTCGCTCATCTACTACGCGACGGTCCCGTTCCACTACAACGCCTTACTGGTGCTGACAGCCGCGATCGGGCTGTTTCTGCTTTTCCGCTATGTGAAGATCCCGGAGGGCGGATTCGCGACCGCGGTGCGCAAGGCGGCGCCCTACACGTTCGGCGTGTACCTCATTCACAATCACATGGACGTGAGAGACCGGTGGCTCCCGTTCCTGAAGGAGATCCTGGGAGAAGTGCCCGGGACGGTGCCCGCGATGCTGCTGCATATGGCGGGCTGCGTGCTGGCGGTCTTCTTCGCGTGCCTGTTCGCGGACTGGGTGCGGAGCATCCTCTTCGCGTTCGCCGCTCGTCTCATCAGTAAGACGAAGTTTACGGAAAAGATCCGCACCGTCGACCGGTTGTTCCGGGAGGAGAGACAGCCGTGAAAGATCTGATGCCCAAACTGAAAAAATTCCAGCGCCCCGCGGAGCGCTTCCTCTTCCCGCTGATCCTTCTCGTCTGGCCGCTCATCCAGTTCCGCCAGGGGCTCGATCTCGCGGACACGACGTACTCGCTCTCGAATTACGCGTTCCTCGGCAAGGAGGGGACCGCGAGCACGTGGTACTTCGCGACGTTCCTCGCAAACCGCGTGGGGAGCTTTCTCTTGAAGATCGCGCCCGGCGGATCGCTCGCCGGCATGAACCTGCTGACCGGCCTCCTGATCAGCGTCACGGCGCTCGCAGCCTACCACATGCTGCATCGCATGATGCCCGGATGGATGGCTTTTCTCGGGGAGATGGCCGCGGTGTCGCTGTGCTGGTGCCCGACCGTCATCCTCTACAACACGCTGACGTACGTCTTCGTGACGCTCGCGGTGCTGTTCCTGTTCATGGCGGTGTCGTCCGTCCCGGAGAACCGGGTGTACTTCGTGCTTGCAGGGCTGTGCCTCGGCCTGAACGTGCTGGTCCGCTTCTCCAACCTGCCGCAGGCGGCGCTGATCCTCGCCGTGTGGTTTCACGCAGCAGTGATCCGCAGGAAAAGCACGGAAACGCTCCGCATCACGGCTCTTTGCCTCCTCGGGTATGCCGCTGGACTCCTGATCGGCATGATCCCGCTGATGCTGCGCCACGGCGCGGGCGCGTGGTTTTCCATGATCCCGCAGCTGTTCTCCATGACGAAAGAGGCGTCGGACTACACGATGCTTAGCATGCTCGCGAGCACGCTCGACGCCTACGGCCACACGATGCGCTGGATCCTCATCATGCTCCCGTGCGTCGCCGCGGGCATCGTGATGTTCCGCCTTCCGATGATGCGCGGGCGGAGGATGATCGCGCGGATCCTGTACCTCGCCGGCATCGTCATCCTGTTCCGGTTCTTCTACGGGCGCGGGATGTTTACCGTCAATTACCAGGATTACTGGTGCATGTTTGAGTGGGGCATGGTCTGGATCATCCTCACGGCGTGCCTGGGCCTCATCGGCATGACGGGCCGCTTCGGCGGAGGGCCGGACGAGCAGTTCCTGTCGGCCGCCGTCCTCCTGCTGATCCTGATCACGCCGCTCGGCTCCAACAATTACACCTTCCCGGTGCTGAACAACATGTTCATCATCGCGCCGTTCGGGATCTGGATGCTCCGGCGCTACTGGCAGGAGGCGCGGCGCTTCAACGGCACCTTCGCATGGAACACGATGGCGCTCGCCTGCTTCGCGATGCTTCTCGCACAGGGAATGCTGTTCCACGCGGGCTTCGCCTTCGGCGACGGCACGGACGGCACGAAACGGAGCGCTGTCATGGAAGCCCCGGCGACCATAAAGGGAATGCACACGACACCGGCCAGCGCACAGGAGATCGCGCAGATCGCGGACTACTTTGCGGATCATCAGGGGAAGCTTCTCGCGTACGGCAATATCCCCGGCCTGCACTACGTCCTTGGCATGGAGCCGGTCCTCTCGAACCTCTGGCCGGACCTCGACAGCTATCCCGCGGCGCAGATGCAGGAAGAACTCGCGGCGGCGCAGGAGAGGGGCGACTTCCCCGCGATCGTCGTCTCCGGAGAGATGAAGGATCGTTTGCAGCTGGAAAAGGATAATCCATCGGAATCCGGGCCTGACCCGGCCGGTACGCACGATAAGGCGGAGATGCTTAAGGAATTCCTTACGGAAAACGGATATCGCGCCGTCCACGAACAGGCGCGGTTCACAGTATATGAGACAGCGGGGCGGCAGTGATGCCCCGGAAGGAGTGAGATGACTTTAAAAATACCGTTCAATATGCCCCCGTATGTAGAAGGCTGCATGGAAAACATGCGGATCGCCGCGGAAGAGAATCACAAGATCTGCGGCGACGGACCCTTTACCGCGAAGTGCAGTAAGTGGCTCGAGGAGAGAATGGGAATCGACAGAGTGCTGCTGACGAGCTCCTGCACGCACGCGCTGGAGATGACGATGCACCTGCTGAAGATCGAGCCGGGGGACGAGGTCATCACGCCCTCCTACACCTTCTGCTCCGCCGCGGACGCGATCGCCCTCCGGGGCGGCGTGCCGGTCTTCGTTGACATTCGGCCGGATACGATGAACATCGATGAGAATCTCATCGAGGACGCGATCACGGAGAAGACGCGCGCGATCGCAGTGATGCACAACGCCGGCGTCGCCTGCGAGATGGACCGCATCATGGCGATCGCCGAAAAGCACGGAATCGACGTCGTCGAGGACGCGGCGCACGCGCCGCTCGCGACGTACCACGGGAAGCAGCTGGGGACCTTCGGCAGGTTCGGCACGTTCAGCTTCCACGAGACCAAGAACTAC
>DJXE01000136.1 GCA_002449595.1 Lachnospiraceae bacterium UBA7012 | reverse complement strand
TTCGGCCTTCTGAAGAATGAAGGACTGCACAACGACGAAGGAGCCGGGACGGAAGGGTAACGGATGACGAAGCAGGAGAGGCTCGAGGCCGACAGAAAGCGGATCGAAGAGATGATGGCGTTCGAGGACAGCGTCGTGGAACAGACCTGTCCGGGCGCTCTCTACGTCTGCGGGATCGACGAGGCGGGGCGAGGCCCGCTCGCGGGACCTGTCTCGGCCGCGGCCGTCATTCTCCGCCGGGGCTGGAGCACCCCGTTTCTCAACGACTCCAAGAAGCTGAGTGCCGCGAAGAGGGACGAACTCTATGACGTCATCCGGGCGGAGGCGATCGCTTACGCTGTCGTCATGGTCCCCGCGGAGCGCATCGACGAGATCAACATCCTGCAGGCGACGAAGGAAGCGATGCTGACGGCGGTGCACCGCCTGCCGATCCTTCCGGAGATGCTGCTCATCGACGCGGTGAAGCTCGACGGGACGGACCTCCCGCAGGCCAGCGTCATCAAAGGGGACGCGCGCTGCCAGTCGATCGCGGCCGCCTCGATCCTCGCGAAGGTCGAGAGAGACCGCCTGATGGCGCGGATGGACAGTGAATATCCTGAGTACGGCTTCCTGAAACATAAGGGCTATGGGACGAAGGAGCACATCGAGGCGATCCAGAAGTTCGGCCCGTGTCCGTACCATAGACGCACTTTCATTAAATCGTTCTTATAATTCAATATTTCTTACATTCGATATTTCTATTAACGCAATCATCCATTTTATTAATTGCTCTCGTCTCTCTTTCAACCTGATTATTATTTGCACTTCAGCATCTGAGAATCATGCAACGATCGGAAAACGAAAACAGCACCCGCAGGACCGGCACCAGATATGAGGATGCCGCCGCGGCTTATCTCGAGGGGAAAAATTATCGCATTCTGCAGCGCAATTTCCGCTGCCGCACGGGAGAAGTCGACCTCATCGCGCGGGACGGCGCGTTCCTCGTCTTCGTGGAAGTCAAGTACCGCAGGACGGCGGCGCACGGAAGCCCGCTCGAGGCGGTGGGCGCAAAAAAGCAGCGCCGGATCGCCGGCGCCGCCATGTTCTATCTGTCTAAATGCGGGATCAGTCCGGATACTCCGATCCGGTTCGACGTGCTCGGCCTCACGGGAGACGGCGTCGTCGTTCATGTGGAAAATGCTTTTCCCCTTGGAATCTAAGCGGAGCCTCCCGCTCAGAATTCCGTCATCTCCAGTTCCTTCGCATCGTCCTCGGTCTGGATCCGCTGGTTATACTTCGAGAGAAGCTCGTGGATCTTCGCCGTCGGCGTCATGATGTCCGAGATCGACGCGTCGTGGTTCATGAAGTCGATGATCGTCGCGAGATACCGCCCCATGTCCGCCTCCACAAAGTAAGGCTTCTCATGGATTTCCGGCGGGAGATAAGTGAGGTTGGTCGTGACCAGCCGGTCGAAATCGCCGCGCTCGAACGCCTCATCGAAGAGCCCCAGGCCCTCCGTGAACAGGCCGAAGGTCGTGCAGATGAAGACGCGCCCCGCGCCCTTCTCCTTGATCTGGCGCGCGGTGTCGAGCATGCTGCCGCCGGAGGAGATCATGTCGTCGATGATCATCGCGTCCTTGCCCTTCAGGTCGCTGCCAAGGAACTCGTGCGCGACGACGGGGTTCCTGCCGTTCACGATCGTGGAGTAGTCCCTTCTTTTATAGAACATACCCGTGTCGCCGCCGATGACGTTCGCGAAGTAGACCGCGCGGTCGAGCGCGCCTTCATCCGGGCTGATGACGACGACGTGGTTCTTGTCGACGATGAGGTCCGGCACCGAGCGCATCAGGGAGCGCAGGAACTGGTAGGGCGAGATGTAGTTGTCGAAGTTGGCGAGAGGGGAGACGTTCTGGATCCGCGGATCATGTGCGTCGAACGTGATGAAGTTGTTGATCTTAAGATCGACGAGCTCCTTGAGCATATTGGCGGCGTCGAGCGACTCCCTTCCGGAGCGCTTGTGCTGCCGGCCTTCATAGAGGAACGGCATGATGACGTTGATGCGCGTCGCCTTGCCGTTGATGGCGGAGATCACGCGCTTCAAGTCCTGGAAGTGGTCGTCCGGCGACATGTGATGCGTGAAGCCGTTCATCTGGTAGGTCAGGGAATGGTTCATGACGTCGGTCAGGATGAAAATGTCCTTGCCGCGCGCCGAGTCTTCCAGATAGGCGCGGCCTTCGCCGGTCTCGAACCGCTCCGTCACGAACGACAGGCGGTAATCGTCCGACACGTACCCGTTGAATGCGGGATCGCTCTTGACGATGCTGTGGTCCGCCTTGCGGAACTTGCAAAGGCAGGCGTTGATCTGCGCGCCGAGCTTCTCGGCGGAGGGCATGATCACAAGGGAGAGCGGGGCTGCGGGGATCTTCCGCTCGAGCTGCTGGTAAAGCTTAACGTCCTCTGACATGGATTACCTCATTTCCGGGGGTGTGGTATTATCTCGTGACTATTTTACAAGCGAACGGTGCCGGTGGCAAGCGGCTGTAAAAACGGGCCGCGGACGGGGGCGCCGGGCGGTCCGGTTGCATTTTCAGCCGGTTTCAAATAAGATATTAAGTTACGGGCATACCATACGGAGCAAGATATGAGCAGAAGAAAAAACAGGCCGGTCGTCGCCATCGTCGGCAGGCCGAACGTAGGAAAATCGACATTATTCAACGTTCTCGCAGGAGAGAAGATCGCGATCGTGCAGGACACGCCGGGCGTGACCAGGGACCGGATCTACGCGGACTGCAGCTGGCTGAACTATGAGTTCACACTGATCGACACCGGCGGCATCGAGCCGGAGAGCAAGGACATCATCCTGTCGCAGATGCGCGAGCAGGCGCAGGCGGCGATCGACATGGCGGACGTGATCCTGTTCATGGTCGACTTAAAGCAGGGTCTGCAGGACGCGGACGACAAGGTCGCGGATATGCTGCGCAGATCGGGCAAGCCGGTCGTGCTGGTCGTCAACAAGACGGACCGGCCGATCAAGGACATGCCGGACGTCTACGAATTCTATAATCTCGGGATCGGGGATCCTTATCCGATCTCCTCGGCGAACCGCACCGGGGTCGGCGATATGCTGGATGCTGTCGTCGCCTTTTTCCCTGCCCCGAAAGAGGGGGAAGAGGAAGATGACGCGGTGCGCGTCGCGATCGTCGGCAAGCCGAACGTCGGCAAGAGCTCGATCGTGAACCGCCTCCTCGGGGAGAACCGGCTGATCGTCTCCGACATCGCCGGCACGACGAGAGACGCGGTCGACACGCGCGTCGTGCACGACGGCAAGGAGTACGTCTTCATCGACACCGCGGGCCTTCGTCGCCGCGGCAAGATCAAGGAAGATCTTGAATATTACATGTTCCTTCGCAGCGTCGCCGCGGTGGAGCGGGCGGATATCGCCGTCCTTGTCATCGACGCGTCGGAAGGCGTGA
>DJXE01000165.1:3303-3574 GCA_002449595.1 Lachnospiraceae bacterium UBA7012 | reverse complement strand
TGCGACAGCATAAAGGGATTTGCGGAAGCGATGGAGGCCGCCCAAACCCGGTCAAAAAACAGACCCGGTAAGGCCGCACCCACAGGCGCAGGTTCCGCCGGCGCAGGAGACAGTGCGGGAAGCGCAGGTGCAGGCGGCGCAGGCTCTTCCGGAAGGAGCCTTGAGGAACTGGCGGCGAAAGCGTTCAGCGACGACGCGGAAGATGTGAAGAACGAAGCCGGAACAGCCGGGCAGCCGGCCCAGCCGGCAGCCACGGAGGCCCAGCCGGCCC
>DJXE01000165.1:0-3251 GCA_002449595.1 Lachnospiraceae bacterium UBA7012 | reverse complement strand
ACGGAGGCCCAGCCGGCCCAGCCGGCGGCCACGGAGACCCAGCCGGTCCAGCCCACCCCCGCCACGCAAGGCACCCCCGCCACGCAAGGCACTCCCGCCCCTTCCGGCGGGAACAAGCGCAGGAAAAAGAACAAGTTCCTTGTCCCCGGGATACTCGCCGGGGCGCTGGCCTTAGGCATTGCCGGGTTCCTGATCCTCTCGGGCGGCATCGGAGGCGGCGGCAGTGGAAGTGGCAGCGGCAACGGAGGCGGAGGCGGCGGAGGCTTCAATCCGACTTCGATCTTTGCAGGTACGCCCGAAGGCGTGGACTTTGAATCCGGAGATAAGTATGTATCGATCAATAAGGTCGAGATCACGGACGCCCATATCGATTTTGTCGAAAAGCACAGTGAGATCAGTTCGGTCTATTTGAACAGGTGCAGTATTTCCGATGAGATGGTCGGCCGGATGGCTGAGTGGACAAAGGTTGACAATATTACGTTCAATTACAGCGACGGGTTTACGACGTTGGATCCGCTCGCGGGGATGGCGCTTCTGAAGAATCTGCAGATTTATAAAGATACGGAGAGCACGATCTCAGGGGATCAGCTGTTTACGGTGGATTTCCCGGAGACGATGAAAACGTTTGCGATCAGTGCCGGGACGCTGGAGGGGACGACGGAGTTTTTCAGGCACTTCCCGTGGCTGGAGGCGCTGACGATCAATGTGCAGAACGCACTTGGCGATTACAGCTTCCTGGACGGTCTGCCGAAGCTCAGGTATCTCTACCTCTTCAATCAGTCCCTGGACGAGGAGGACTGCAGCCACCTGGGCGGCCACGCGCAGCTGGCGACGGTGGACCTGACGGACGGGAGCCTTGCGACGCTCGACTGGGCGAAGGACTGCCCCGAGATCCGGTTTATCAGCGCGCAGGAGTGCCCGATCACGGATCTCTCTCCTCTGGCGGGCCATGAGAAGCTGTATCAGCTCTCGCTCCCCGGGTCCAAGGTCAGTGACCTCACACCGCTGGCAAGCTGCCCCGATCTGGCCTTTCTGAACGTGGAACGCTCGCAGGTAAAGAGCCTTGCGGGACTTGAGAAAGCCGGAAATCTCTACAGCCTGCACATCAGCCGCTGCGGGGTAAGTGATCTCTCGCCGCTTCGCGAATGCACAGGACTCCGTGAGCTGTACGCGGACCGCAATCAGATCGCGTCGCTGAGCGCGCTGTCCGGATGCGGCAAAATAGAGACGATCAACGTCAATCGAAACGAACTGACGAATCTCGACGGCTGTCAGGATATGATCAAGCTCAAGACGCTCCAGGCGGCGGGAAACCACCTCACGGACATCAGCGGGATCAGAAACTGCTCGGTGCTCCAGACGCTGATGCTCTCGGAGAACGAAATTACGGATATTTCCGCGCTCAGCAACAACTTTGTGGACCTCAAGGTGCTGGACATCTCGGACAATCAGGTGCAGGACATCAGCGCGCTCTCGGGGTGCGTGTCGCTCGCGGCTTTCGCGGCGGACAACAATAAACTGACGTCTGTCAATGCTTTGGCGGAAAAGCACGGCCTGTACGGCGTCTTCGTCTCCAACAACGCGCTGACCGACATCACGCCGCTTCGCGATTCCATGGACAATCTCTCGTACCTGGACATCGGAAACAACAGCGTGAAGGACATTTCCTTCCTCAAGAGCCTCTCTGTCAAAAAAGTGTGGCTTCTCATGGAGAACAACGAGATCTCGGATATCAGCATGCTGCCGGCGATGCTGGAGTATCACAAGCTGGTCTTTTACGGAAATCCGATCCAGGACGTCTCGGTGGTCAGCGGATTTCAGAATACGCTGTGGACAGAGTTCTATGTCACGCACAATGACAAGATTAATTACGGCGAGCTGGGCAGCAGCAAGGCCGGCGACGATGTGTTTCTGATCGACGTCCCTTCCGACAAAAAGGCGGCCGTGCTCAAGGCGTTCAAGGAAAATACCTACTACGAGCCTTCCTTTATGAGTGCCGAGGCGGCGGACGCGGAGATGGCGTCTTACCGGAAGGAGATCAAGAAAACGGTGATCGGAGACACCGACGACGAATAGTCAGTAGAACAGTGATCGGAGACAGCGACGATGAATAGCAGTACAATGGAAAGTGAGAACAGGGAATCCTCCCTGCTCCGTCAGGTGGGAGTCTGCCTGACCCGGTGCATGCGGAGTTTCAGAAATGAGAACGGATGGAAGCAGATCGTGTCGGTGGGATTGATCACGATCCTGATCGCGTCAGTTACGGGGGACGATCTTTTCGTGACTTTCAAGGCAACCCGGAATGGGTGCTTTGCCCTGGTGTGCGCGTGCATCTGGACGGGGATCTTTAATTCGATCCGATCGATCTGCCGGGAGCGGGATATCATCAGGCGGGAGCACCGCACGGGGCTTCGGATGTCGGCCTATGTGATGGCGCATATGATCTACGAGGGCCTGCTGTCGATGAGTGAAGCGCTGGTGGCCACTCTTTTGACATGGTTGGTGAACCGTAGTCACTTCATGAAGGGCGGCGTGATCTTCCCGGCGGGCGTCGAGATGTGGATCGAGTTCTTCCTGATCATCTACGCGGCGGACGTCATGGCGATGATGATCTCGTCGATCGTGACGAACGAAAACACCGCGATGACGGTCATGCCGTTCGCATTGATCATCCAGATGATCTTCTCGGGCACGGTGTTCGAGCTGGAGGGGATCGCGGAGAAGTTCTCGCACCTGACGATCGCCCGGTGGGGCATGAACGCGCTCAGCGCGAGTTCGGATGTCAATCGGATGTCCTTTATCAGCTATTATAAGGAACTGGAGTCGACGCCGATAAACCTTGGGAAGGCGTGGCTGATCCTGCTGGCGTTTGCCATCGTGTACGGGGTGCTTTCGTGGATCGCGCTGCTTAACGTGGACAGGTACTAGGCGGAAGAGATAAGGAGCTAAAAAAGAATGAAAGAGATCCAGACAGCTGCAATTTATGGGCTGGGAGCGCTGGGAATGCTGTTCGGCGCGCAGCTTCAGAAGGCGTACGGACCCGAAAAGGTGAAGTTTGTGATGGACAGCGAGCGGTTTAAGCGCCATCAGGGCGACAAGTACTTCATCAACGGGGAGGAGACCGCTTTCGCCCTTCAGGACGCGGCGGATGTGACCGGGCCCTCCGACCTCGTGATCGTTGCCGTCAAGGGGCCCTCGCTCGCGGACGCCGTCACGCTGATGGCGCCCTCTGTGGGACCTGACACGATCAT
>DJXE01000153.1 GCA_002449595.1 Lachnospiraceae bacterium UBA7012 | reverse complement strand
GCTCGGAGTTCTCTTCGATCTCAACGCCCAGGTTGTAGAGCTGCTTGATCGGTGCGTTGCACGCGAGGAAGTTCAGCGGGCGAGGGCCGAAGGATATGATCTTCAGGTTCTGCAGAGCATACACGGTGCGGGCGATCGGGATGAACTCGTGGATCATGTCCGCGCAGTCCTCAGCGTCGCCGACGGGATACTCGGGGATGTAAGCCTTGATGTTGCGAAGCTTCAGGTTGTAGCTTGCGTTCAGCATGCCGCAGTAAGCATCGCCGCGGCCGTCGCCGAGAGATTCCTGGGATTCCTCAGCAGCTGCAACGAACATCTTGGGGCCGTCGAAATGCTTTGCGAGAAGAGTCTCGGAGATTTCAGGACCGAAGTTGCCGAGGTAGACGCACAGCGCTTCGCAGCCGGCAGCCTTCACGTCTTCGAGGGCCTGGACCATGTGGATCTCGCTCTCGATGATGCAGACAGGGCACTCATAGATCTCGGCGGCATCATACTTCTTCGCATATGCCTCGACGAGGGCCTTTCTTCTGTTGATCGCGAGTTCTGCCGGGAAGCAGTCACGGCTGACGGCGACGATACCGATCTTGATTTTAGGGACGTTGTTCATACAGTTTTTTCCTCCATCTTGTTGCCGGCAGACATTTTTGAGTGCCGGAGACTACTGTTTATACTACCCGGCGCATGGCGCTGCACGCGCCGGGAAGAAACCTTTTTAATGCCGGATACAAAGCCTTTCATGCATCCGGAGCGGGAGATCCTCAGATCTCCAGATCCTCGAGTGTGTCGAGGTTCTTGCCCTTCAGGGTCGCGATCGGGGAACCCGGCGCCATGTCAGGGTGGAGCAGGAGCCACTTGTTGTTCGCGGTCAGGTGGATGTCCTCACCGGCGTCTTTGTGCTCGGTCTTCAGATCCGTGTTGGTGCCCGCCGGGAGCACGACGCCGACCTGGTACCAGTCCTGTCCGGGAGCGTTGCAGGGAGCGAAGTGGAGCGTCGTCGCATAGACTTCGACCACACAGCCCTTCGGAAGAAGGAACGCCTCGACCTTGGAGGTGTCATAGCTGTAGTCGTCCTCGATATCCTGCTCTTTGCCGATGAGAAGGATGGAGTCCGTCGCGCCGAAGTTGATCTCGGAAGCACGGTGATACTCGAGGCCGTTCAGCTTGGTGTTCGTACCGTTCGTGTAACCGATCTGGATCGGGCATTCGCCGTAGATCTTGCGGAACATCTCCTTGCCGCCCGCGGTCTCCTCAAGAGAGGGGACAGAGGGGATGTACTCGATGGCATCCTTCGGGCAGTTGGTCTCCGCGAGCGCGGCAATCAGGTCCTCGAAGCCCGCGGGATCGATGACCTTGCCGTAAGGCCTGAACTCGGGATCGGTAACTTTGTACAGTTTCATGATGTATTCCCTCCTTATGGATGTTTCTTTAGGCGTGCCCGCCGAAGTGGGAGACGCCATGATTACGTTGTTTGGAAAGATCTTTTTCCGAAAAGAGCTGTCTCAGACGATCACGTCGAACACAGGCTTCAGGGCAGGGTAGATCGCCTTGAACTGCTGGTATCTCGCCTCATATTTCGCGACGAGCTCCGGATCCGGTTCTTCCGTTCCGGCGACTTTGACGATCGCGCTCGCGGCTTCCTCAACGCTCGCGTAAGCGCCGCAGGCGACCATGGCGAGCATCGCGCCGCCCATGCCGGGACCTTCTTCGCTGACCGGGATGTCGACCGGGAGATTCAGGATGTTCGCGACCATCTTGCGCCAGAGCGGGCTCTTCGCGCCGCCGCCGCAGATCTTGGTGCGGGCGATGTCGGTGCCGAGGGACTTCGCGACTTCATACATATCCCTGACCGCGAAAGCGACGCCTTCCAGGACGGCCTGCGTCATGTCCGCTCTCGTGGAATCCATCGTCATGCCGATGAAGGTCGCGCGGGCGTTCGGGTTGTTCCACGGGGATCTCTCGCCCATGAGGTAGGGCAGGTAGAAGACGTGGTTCTCGCCGAGCTTCTCGATTGCTGCCTGCTCCGCTGCGTAGTCCTTCGTCTGCAGGATCTCGTCCATCCACCACTTGTTGCAGCTCGCCGCGCTCAGCATGCAGCCCATCAGGTGATAGGTGCCGTCCGCGTGGTCGAAGGAGTGGAGCGCGCCGTTCGGGTCGACGGAATATTTATCAGAGGAGATGAAGATCGTGCCGCTCGTGCCGAGCGAGATGTTGCACGCGCCGCTGCCGACGGTGCCGGTTCCGACTGCCGCTGCGGCGTTGTCGCCTGCGCCGGCCGCGATAACGACATTGTCAGACAGGCCGAGTTGCGCAGCGATATCGCTTTTCAGCGTGCCGACCTTCTCATAGCTTTCGTACAGATGCGGAAGCTGCTGCTCGGAAATGCCGCAGATCTTAAGCATCTCAGGGGACCAGCAGCGGTTCTTCACGTCGAGGAGCAGCATGCCGGAGGCGTCGGAGACGTCCGTCGCAAACGCGCCGGAGAGCTTGTAGCACAGGTAGTCCTTCGGCAGCATGATCTTGCAGATCTTTGCGAAATTGTCGGGCTCGTTCTCCTTGACCCAGAGGATCTTGGGGGCGGTGAAGCCCGCGAACGCGATATTGCCCGTGAGGTCGGCCAGCTTCTGCTTGCCGATCACATTGTTCAGGTAGTCTGTTTCCTTCATCGTGCGCCCGTCGTTCCAGAGGATCGCGGGGCGGATGACTTCGTCGTTCTCATCGAGGATGACGAGGCCGTGCATCTGGCCGCCAAAGCTGATGCCGGCGACCTGGCTGCGGTCAGCGCCTTCGAGGAGCTCCGGCAGACCTTCCATGGTCATGTCGAACCAGTCCTGCGGCCGCTGTTCGGACCAGCCGGGATGAGGGAAAAAGAGCGGATATTCTTTGGATACTGTGTTGTGGATCTTTCCGGCTTCGTCCATGAGAAGGAGCTTCACGGAGCTGGTGCCGAGATCGACGCCAATGAAAAGCATAGAGACCTCCCACAAAATAGTGTGAAAAACGAGTTTCCGGGTCTTCCGGCAGCGGCTTTCGCTGCCGCATATGTCATGTCAAAATTGCACAGACATACACTAATAATAATAAGGTGTTTTGGTGGAAATTACAATCGGGGAGAGGGACTGTCCGGCACAGTTTGAGGCGCTTTCTGATGAGGATATCTGTGTTCGTATCCGGGATGGAAACGGGGAGCCGGGATGGTCTTTGCGGGGGAGGCGGATCCGTTGCCTGTATAGTGCATATACCGTTAGATCACAGGCATGGAAAAGGACTTTTCGCAGCAAATCACGGCCTGTTCTGAACGAAATCCTGTGATATGAAATCGCCGAAACGGGTGATTTTCACTGAGTTTCGTAATGGTGCACAAAGGCAGGGAGCCTTTAAGCCGGGTCATACAGCGCTGTGATTCTGTGCAGATAGCTATGCTTTTTAAAAAGGAGCGGTTAGTTTCTACGAACCGGATCTGCGGGGCGGGTACGGGGCTTGCGCGGCACATCTCCCGCCGCCATAATCCGTAATACGCGCCGGGCAGACGGGAAAGAGATCCCGGACAGGAGACCCGGTATGAGAGGTGAAGATGTCTTATGAGATCCGGCTGATATTTCTGGTCTTTCTGACAGGATCCGTCCTGACAGATCTGGCAGAGCACAAAATCTATAAATTCTGGGTATATCCGGCACTCCTTACCGGATTGCTGCATCGGATCACCAGCGGCAGTGTCCGTGAACTCTTCCATCTCGCTGCGATCCTGATCGTTGTCCAAACCGCATCCCTGCTCCTGTTTGCGTGCGGAGCGGCCGGCGCGGGAGACGGCAGGTTCCTCCTTACGGTCTGTGTCTATTTGCGGCACGGGTCGCTCGGAGACTTCGCGGCGGCGGCGCTCGTGCTGAGCGGAACAGCTGCCGCGGCCGTCTGGCTGGCCACAGGGGACAGACACAAGCCACTTCCCTTATCGCTGCCGCTGGGGATCGCAGCTCTGATGCAGATCCGGTAGTCCCGGGCAAGGGGTACATCCACACCGGGCGCCGTATTCGACAGACCGCATTCGCGGGTGAGACTTAAGTGAGGTACAGATAAATGAAAAGACCGTCTACCGGCCGCAGCCAGCTGCGGCAGGCTTATTCCCTGACGCCGTTTCGCGATTCAGCGGCGCGCGGGGACAGCAGAGAACTGCAGGACAGGCTGCGCTACGTCGCGATCGCGGACACGGAGCAGGCCTACGCGATGCGGCTCATGACATTTCTGGATTCGAGCGGGCGGATCCCCTTTGACACCAGGGTGTTCACCGAGCCGGCGGGCGCCGTGCGCGCCATGCAGGAGGAAGAGATCCTGATCCTCGTCGCGTCGCAGTCGTTCTATTCGCTGATGCTCAGCAGGGAGATGGGCGGAACATACAGCCTTCCGGGGGAGGAGAGAATGCCCGGGGCGGAGCGCCCCGCCCCTCCGCCGGTCTTGATCCTGGCGGAGGAGGGAGGAACCTGCGGGGAAGGCGTCACCGTGGTCAGCAAGTACCAGGCGATGGAGGGGATCGAGCTCGAGATCCTGAAGCTCCTCATGACGCTGGAATACATCCCGCCGTCGCCGGTCCGGCAGGGCGCGGGGATGGAGCTGATTGGTGTCTATACCCCTTTGTCCAGATGCCTTCAAACGACATTCAGCCTCTGCCTCGGAATGATGCTGGCGAAGAAGGACCGCGTGCTCTACATGAACTTCGAGGCGTTCTCGGGACTCGAGTACATGCTGGACCGGACGTTCCGCGGGAGCGTCAGCGACCTGCTGTACTTCAACTCCTGCGCGAGGGAGAAGATCAGCGGGCAGATGCGGATGATGACGGAACAGGTCGGCGGGCTGGACATCCTGCCGCCGATGCGCTCCTTCATCGAGCTGCGGGCGATCCCGCCCGGGGAGTGGCTGGACCTCATGCGCGTGATGGAGCAGGTCAGCGAGTACCGCTACGTCATTCTCGACCTGTCGGAACACGTCGACCACGTCTTCGACATCCTGCGGGCGTGCTCCCTGATCTACACCCTGACGCGGGACGACCCGTTCTCGGAGGCGAAGATGCGGCAGTACGAGGCGCTCCTGTCGGAGACGGAGTACCAGGACGTTATCAGCAGGACGAGGAAGCTGCAGCTGCCGGTCTTCCGGGAACTGCCGGCGAACCTGAAGTGGCTGACGAGGGGCGAGCTCGCGGACGTCGTGCGGGAGCTCATCGAAAACGGAGACTACGATGACCTATGAGGAATTTAAGAAGCAGGTCCACGACAGGGTGCTCCAGGAGATCGACTTCTCCAGGGAGATCCTCGACGAGGACGTCCTCAGGCTCATCGACGGGGAGATCACGGGTGCCGGGAGGACGAGGCACATCAGCGTCCGCGAGATGAAGCAGCTGCGGCAGGAGCTGTTCCACTCCATCCGGCGGCTGGACGTCCTGCAGGACCTCGTGGACGACCCGTCGGTCACGGAGATCATGATCAACGGGCCGGAGCACATTTTCATTGAGCGGGACGGGATCCTCCGGGACAGCGGCGTACGGTTCGCCACGCAGGAGCGGTTGGAGGACGTAGTGCAGGCCATAGTTGCAGGTTGCAACAGAACGGTCAATGCAGCGTCGCCGATCGCGGACGCGAGGCTGCCGAACGGGTCGCGCGTGAACGTCGTGATGCAGCCCGCGGCGCTGGGCGGGCCGTTCGTGACGATCCGAAGGTTCCCCGAGCACCCGATCGGGATCCGGGAGCTGGTCGCCTTCGGCTCGGTCTCGGAGGAGATCGCGGCCTTTCTTCAGAAGGCGGTGGCCTCCGGCTGCAATATCTTCGTGAGCGGTGGAACAGGATCGGGCAAGACGACGTTCCTGAACGCGCTCTCCGAGTTCGTGCCGGAGGACGAGAGGGTCATCACGATCGAGGACAACGCCGAGCTGCAGATCCGCCACGTGAAGAATCTGGTGCGGATGGAGGCGAGGGAGGGCGGCTTTGACGGGCTGCGCCCCATCACGATCCGGGACCTGATCCGCACGTCGCTGCGGATGCGCCCCGACCGGATCATCGTGGGTGAAGTGCGCGGCGGGGAGGCGATCGACATGCTGCAGGCGATGAACACCGGCCACGTGTCGATGTCCACGGGGCACGCCAACAGTGCGGCGGATATGCTGAGCCGCCTGGAGACGATGGCGCTGATGGGTATGGAACTGCCGGTCCAGGCGATCCGCGGACAGATCGCGTCGGCGATCGACATCCTGATCCATCTGGGGCGGCTGCGGGACCACTCCAGAAGAGTCCTGGAGATCGCGGAGATCTGCGGGCTCACGGACGGAGAGTACGAGCTGTCCCCGCTGTTCCGGTTCAGAGAAAAGGGGGAGAAGGATGGACGGATCATCGGCACGTTCGAGCGGGAAAACAGCCTCAGAAACACGCAGAAGCTGGAGCATGCCGGCCTTCTTCCGCGGGAGGCGCGAGGATGACCTCCTGTCGCTCTCCGCGGCGGACCGGGCGGCGGTCCTCATGGAGGCGCTGCTCGCCGTGGCGCTCGCGGCGCTGTTCTTCTTCCGGTCGGCGCTTGCGGCGGCGGCCCTTCTGCCCCTCGTGTATCCGGTGTGCCTCCGGCGGGAGCGGGCAATCCGGGAGAAGCGCCGCGCGGAGCTCCTCGCGCAGTTCGGCGAGCTGACGCAGAGCCTCATTACTGCGCTGAAGGCGGGATACTCCCCGGAGAACGCATTCCATGAGGCGACGGCGGATATGACTTTTCTCTGCGGGGAGAACAGCATGATCGTCCGGGAACTCACCCGGATCGAGCGGGGAATGAGCGGCAATATTCCCCTGGAGCAGCTGCTCATGAGCTTCGCGCTCCGGAGCGGGCTCGCGGAAGTCAGGGAATTCGCCGAGGTGTTTGCGATCGCCAAGCGAAGCGGCGGCAGCATGGTGAAGATCCTCGACAGGACGGCCGGGCTCATCGCGGAGCGTATCGACCTGGAGCAGGAGATCGGCGTGATGCTGAGCGCGCGGCGGCTGGAGCAGAGGATCATGGACGTCGTGCCGTTCGTGATCATCGCCTACATCAGCATCAGCTCGCGGGGATTTTTCGACGTCCTGTATCACAACCCCGTCGGGATCGGCGTGATGGCGGCCTGCCTTGCGGCTTATCTCGGGGCGTTCGCGCTCTCGGAGAAGATCATGGATATTCAGGTCTGAGGGGTGGTGAAAGATGTGGATGGTCTGATCTGAGGTTCGGAGAAGGCGTGGATGGTCTGATTTGAGGCTCGGAAAAGGCACGGATATTCAGGCTTGAGGTTGGAGGAAAGAGATGGGCATCGGATACGGAAAGATCCGTCTCATATTGTTTGGCGGGATCCTCGTGATCTTCGCCGTCGGGTTTCTCCTCACCCGAAAGGAGCAGCTGCTGCTTCCCCGGGAGGAGGCGGCCTGGTATCGGAGGCCGGTCCGGCGCCTGGCGGTCGGGATCTGCCGCCGCCTGCTGCGGAGCGGGACGGGAGGCGCCGCATCAAGGCTGACGGCCGCGCGAAGGAAGCGGCTTGAGGAGGACCTGCGCGTCCTCTACCCGAGAAAAAACGCGAAGCGCTCCCTCATCAGCTATGAGGCCGGGAAGGCGGAGCTTCTGCTCACTGTTCTCCTCGCCGCGGCTGCTGCCTCGTTCCTGACAGCTGCGCAGGGTCTCTCGGAGCGGAAGGAGACGGAGGTCATCGAGAGGGAGAGCGCGGGCGGAAAGGCGCAGCAGATCCGGCTGACGGAGCAGCAGTACGGGGACTTCGACATCACGGTGGAGCCGCTGCGCCTCACGAAGGAGCAGCTTGAGGTCGAGGCGGAGAAGCTGTTCCGGATCCTTCCCGGCGTGATGGCGGGCGACAATTCAGATCTCGCGCATGTGAGCACCGCACTGGCGCTCCCGTCCTCGGTCGAAGGCAGTCCGTTCGAGCTCGTCTGGGAGAGCGTGACGCCGGACGTCATCAGCAGCCGGGGAGAACCGGTCTTTGCGCCGGACAGGGACGAGCCGCGCAGGAACGGCGTCCTCCAGATGACGGCAGCGGCGCAGTCCGCGGAGAACATGTGCCGCTTTGTCCACGCCTTTGACGTCACGGTTGAGGATCCGGGTGTCAGCGCTGAGGAGCAGGCGCAGCTGCGGATCGCCGGCGCGCTTCGGAAGGCGGAGGAAGAGAGCCGCACGAAGGCGGCGTTCCGACTGCCAGCCGAGGCAGGAGGCGTGAGGCTCACGTTCCTCACAGGGGAGAGCGACGCATCCGTACCGCTGTTTCTTGCAGCTTTGATCGCAGGGGTAGCGCTTTTCTTCGGAAAGGATCACGACCTTCGCTCGAAGATCGGGAGCCGGGAGCGGCAGATGGCGGTGGACTACCCGCAGATCGTCAGCAAGCTGGTGCTGTATCTCGGCGCGGGCGTCAGTATGCGGGGCGCGTTCGCGAAGATCGCGGAGGCTTACCGGTCCGGGGCGATGCGGGGCGGAGAGGAGCGGTACGCGTACGAGGAGATCGTGCTGATGTGCCACGAGCTGGACAGCGGGATCTCGGAGGCGTCGGCCTACGCGCACTTCGGGCTCCGGTGCCGCAGCAGGCGCTACACAAAGCTCTGTTCTCTGCTGACCCAGAACCTGAGACGGGGAAATGACGCGCTGCTCGCGGCGCTGCAGGAGGAGGCGCAGGAGGCGGGAGAGTACCGCAGGCTCCTGGCGAAGCAGATGGGAGAGGAAGCCGGGACGAAGCTTCTGGCACCGATGATGATCATGCTGACGGTCACGCTGGTCATGATCATGGTTCCGGCTTACATAGGGTTTCAGATGTGACCGCGAAAGAAGGAGGAAGGTATGAAAAAGGAACTTGCATGCTTTGGAGAACTGCTCCGGAGGTACCGGCGCAATGAGGACGGCATGGGGACGGTCGAAATGATATTGATCATAGTCGTGCTGATCGGACTCGTGATCATTTTTAAAGACAGCATCTCAAAACTGGTGAAAAGCATTATGGGAACGATCACGGAGAGAAGCGGGATCGTGACGGGATGAAAAGGAAGTCCGGCGGTTATCTCACAGTGTTCCTCGCGCTCTCGCTGACCGCCATGCTCTCGCTGATCCTGACGATGGCGGAGGCCGCAAGGATCCGCGTCATCCGGGCGCGGACGGAGACCGTCACGGACACGGCGGTCTGCTCGGTCCTCTCCGAGTTTTCAAGGGAACTGTTTGAGCAGTATGACCTGCTGTTCGTGGATGCGGGCTACGGCGGCGCGGGGTCGCTGGAACACGTGAGGGACCGCCTGGAGTTTTACCTGAAAAAGAATTATGGGACGACCGGGATCAGCCTCTACGGATGGCCCGGCGAGTTTTCGGGGCTGCAGCTTGCGGGCGTCGGGATCCCGGAGGCGAGGTTTGCCGCGGACAGCGGCGGCGCGCCGGTCCGCGAGCAGATCTACGCATATATGGCGGCGGACCCGGCGGGAGCCGCGGCGGCGAAGATCCTCGCCGAGGTCAATACATTCCAGGGGCTTCAGTTCAGCGCAGATGGCTGGATGCAGCAGTGGTCGGACAGTATTCATGAACTGCAGGAGGCGAAGGAGCGGGCAAGGCGGGAGCGGGAAGAGAGGCTCGCGCAGAATCCCGGGGCGGATGACACGGTCGTCGGCGGGGAATTCGAAGACCCGACCGAAGAAGTCCTGAAGTTCCGCCTGCGCCCCGTTCTGCTGCAGGTCCTGGGCAATACGGACGGCGTGTCCGGGGCGTCGGTGAACACCGGCTCGCTCCTGTCGCACAGGGAGAAGCATTTCGGAAACGGCGGGGAGGAACTCATGAAGAATTCCCACGGATATCCGGAGGCGGACGCGGTCGTGATGGACGAGTACATCATGGAGAAGTGCGGCTGCTACAGGGAGAACGAACAGAAGATGCGGCTGAAGTACCAGACGGAATACGTCCTGTTCGGGAAGGACAGCGACGCCGACAATCTGGAGAAGGCCGCGCAGACGCTCCTTCTGGTGCGCTACGCCGCGGACTGCGCTTACATCATGACCGATGAGGTGAAGACGGCGGAAGCGGACACGGCGGCAGCCATCATCTCAACGATCGTTCTGCTGCCGGAGATCCAGCCGGTGCTGAAGAACGCGATCCTGCTCACCTGGGCCTATCTGGAGTGCGTGCAGGACGTGCGCACCCTGATGGACGGCGGCAAGGTCCCTCTCGTGAAGACCAAGGAGACGTGGAAGACGTCCCTCAGCGGGATCTTCAACCCGGCCGCGCGGAAACAGGCGAGCGGGAACGGGCTCCGCTACGAGGACTATCTCCGGATCCTGCTCTTCCTTGAGGGCAGGGACAAAAAGACTGAGAGGCTGATGGATGTGATGGAAATGGACGTGAGGAAGGCGCTGGGGAGCGAGAGCTTTCGCATGGACTGGTGCCTGGACGCATTGACGGCTGAATCCGAAGTCGAGAGCAGTTTCGGCTACCGGTGCAGCATCCGCCGCTCGGCGGGATATAACTGACGGCACAGCGCAAAGGCGCGGCGGGGCAAACAATGAATAAAAAAACACATATCTCTCCGGACAGGTCTGGGTCAACGCCGCGCCTACCTGTGCACCTTGGAGGGGCCATGTCGACGGAAGCGGCGCTGGTGGTGCCGCTGTACATCTTCTTTCTTATCAATATTGTGTGGTCGATCGAGATGATCCGGCTGCAGGGAAACATCAGCGCGGCGCTGCACCAGGCGGGCAGCAGGATCTGCTATTACGCATTCTATGAGAGGTACGGGACAGACATGTTCGACCAGGACGGAATGCTTTCCTCCGACGCTGCTTCCTTAGGGATCTCCCTGATCCTGTCCCAGACGTACGTCAGGGACCAGGTGGTAAAGAGCGCGGGAAAGGAATACCTCGACAGCACCTGCCTGAAGGGAGGCAGCGGAAGCATTTCTTACCTGCGGTCCTCGGTCTTCACGGGGGACGATATCGTCCACCTGGTGGCGGACTACAGGGTGTCGGCGCTGATCCCGGTGATCGCGTATGACGACATCCTCCTCACCAGCCAGTTCTACGGGCACGCCTGGACCGGCTACAACGGAGCCGCAGTGCTGACGCCGGAGGAAGAAAAGGAAGAAGAGGAGACCGTATTTATCACGGAATACGGGACAGTGTACCACCGCGACCGGGGCTGCGTTTTCCTGAACCCGTCCGTTCGGGCAGTTTCCGTGTCATCGCTTAAAAACCAGCGCAGCAGGGACGGCAGCATCTATTACGCCTGCGAGAGCTGCAAACCGGGAAGAAGAGGCACGGTTTTCATCACGCCGGATGGTAATAGATATCACAGCAATCGTGATTGCTCCGGGTTGAAACGGACGATCCGCGAGGTGCCCCTGTCGAAGGTCGCCGGGCGGATGCCGCCGTGTTCGAAGTGCGGGTATTGAGGAGAACTAAGACAATGAGAGACCGGAGAAGAGAACACGATGGAAAAAATGATCATTCAGACGGCAGTGTGGGCGGCGGCGTACGGCTTTCTGATACCGGCCGCCGTGCGGGATATGAAGGAGATGAGCGTGCCGACGGCGTGGATCTTCCGGGGAGCCGGCGCGGCCATCATCTGCGCGGCTTTGCGGGCAGCGGCAGCAGGCACGGGAACATGGAGCCTGTCGGCGGCAGCAGGCGCGCTCCTTCCGGGCGCTTTCTTCGCGACGATCTCGTTCCTCTCCAGGGACAGGATCGGAGCCGCGGATCCGGCGGCTGTGCTTCTGCTCGGGCTGCTGTTCCCCGCGAGGACTGTGTGGGTCGCTTTCTTCGCCTCCATGATCCTGATCAGCGCTGCCTCGCTCATCTTGATCGCCTTCCGGAGAGCCGGCACGAAGACGAAGATCCCGTATCTTCCCTTTTTGACGGTAGCACTCACGGGAACACTTCTCGCGACGGGGATCTTCAAAATTTGAGCGGCGCATACCTCACGGTTGAAGCCGCGCTCATCGTGCCATTCGTTATCTCTATCATGGTCACGATCATCTTCCTGTCATTCTTCGTTTACAACCGGATGGCGGCCGAACAGGACGCGTACATCCTCGCGTTCCGGGAGAGCATACAGAAGACGAAGGACGCGGGCACGGCGCATCTGCTCGGCCGGGTCGCGGCGCAGACGGACAGGACGTATATCGGGCCGGAGAAACCGGCGTTCTCCGCGGAGGAGGCGGGAGATTCGTACACGGTCACCGCGAAGGGCAGTATGAACGGGTGGAACTATGCCGTAAAGAAGAGCGCCTGGAAATATGATCCGCCGGAGAAGATCCGGCGTTTCCGGCGCCTCAGCTACATTGCGCGGGAACTCACAGAACTTATGACAGAGGAGGATTGACGGCTGTGGAATATAGCTATTACAGGGATGCCAGGAACAATTATCTCGTGATCCCGTGTCCGGAAGACAAGGGACAGGGATCCTACCAGTACCGGATGCTCGCGGCCAACTCGATCCCCGGCATCCTGCCCTGCGCGCTGCGGTACGTCGACGGGAAAGGATATCTGTATTATGAGATCACCTCCAGGCAGGCGCTCGGCAGGCTGTATGAGGACCGGACGATCGAGAGAAAACAGGCGGAGGAAGTGCTCCGAAACCTCGCGGAGGCGC
>DJXE01000159.1 GCA_002449595.1 Lachnospiraceae bacterium UBA7012 | reverse complement strand
CGCAGTGCGGCTTCTGTACGCCCGGTTTCATTATCAGTGCGAAAGTCCTTCTCGATGAGAACCCGAATCCGACCAGGGAAGAGGTCCGCGACTGGTTCAACAAGACCAGGAACCTCTGCCGCTGCACAGGATACAAGCCTCTGGTAGATGCAGTTATGGATGCGGCTGCGGTCATCCGCGGCGAGAAGTCGAAGGAAGACCTCGTATTCCAGCCGACCGGCGACAGCATCAAGGGAACGAAATACATTCGTCCTTCGGCGGCCCAGAAGGTCACCGGCACATGGGACTTCGGCGCTGACGACGCGCTCAAGATGCCTGAGAATACGCTTCGCCTTGCACTTGTCCAGGCGAAGGTCTCCCACGCGAACATCCTCGGGATCGACACCGCTGAGGCGGAGAAGATGCCCGGCGTCTTCAAGATCATCACTGCAAAGGATATCGTCGCTGCAGGCGGCAAGAACCGCATCAACGGCCTGGTCATGCTTCCGCTGAACAACAAGACGGACGGCTGGGAGAGACCGGTCCTTTGCGACGACAAGATCTTCCAGTTCGGCGACGCGATCGCGATCGTTGCGGCGGATACGGAAGAGCACGCGAGAGCGGCTGCGGATGCGGTCAAGGTCGACATCGAAGAGCTGCCCGCATACATGAACGCCATGGACGCGATCGCAGAGGACGCGATCGAGATCCATCCCGGCATCCCGAATGCTTACTATGAGACCAACTGCATCAAGGGACCTGACTTCGACTTCGACAGCGCTCCGAACGTCGTCGAGATCGAGAGCTACTGCTCGCGTCAGCCGCACCTGCATCTGGAGCCCGACTGCGGCTATGCCTACATCGATGAAGACGGCATGGTCACCGTTCACAGCAAATCCATCGGTATCCATCTCCATATGCCGATGATCGCTGACGGCATCGGCGTCCCGATGGAGAAGCTTCGCCTGGTCCAGAACCACGCCGGCGGCACGTTCGGCTACAAGTTCTCCCCGACCAACGAGGCGATCCTCGGCGCTGCGGCGAAGATCTGCGAGAGACCTGTCTCCCTGGTCTTCAACCAGTTCCAGAACATCACCTACACCGGCAAGAGATCCCCTGCCTTCATGCACATCAAGCTGGCAGCGGACGAGAACGGCAAGCTTCTCGGCCTGTGGGGCAACAACTATGTGGACCACGGCCCGTATTCCGAGTTCGGCGACCTGCTGACCCACAGACTCAGCCAGTTCACCGGCGCAGGCTATCACATCCCGACCATCCGCAACAAGTCCACGACGGTCTTCACGAACCATGCGTGGGGCTCCGCGTTCCGTGCATACGGTTCTCCGCAGTCCTTCATGGGCTCCGAGATCGCGATCGACGTCCTTGCGGCGAAGATGGGCATGGATCCGTTCGATATCCGTGAGCTGAACTGCTACAAGGAATCCGAAGGCTCCACGACCCCGACCGGTTACAAGCCGGACGTCTACTGCCTTGAGGAAATGTACAAGAAGGCACGCCCGCTGTACGAGGCAGGCAAGAAGAGAGTTGCGGAGAAGAACGCAGCTTCCGACGGCCGCTATAAATACGGCATCGGCGTCTCCTCCGGCGTCTACGGCTGCGGCCTTGACGGCGTTGACTCCTCGCAGGCATACGCGGAACTGAATCCGGACGGAACCGTCACGATCTACGTCTCCTGGGAAGATCACGGACAGGGCGCCGACATGGGCGCGCTCGTATCCGCTCATGAGACCCTCCGTCAGGCGGGCATCACGCCGGATATGATCCACCTTGTCATGAACGACACCAAGTACACGCCGAACTCCGGCCCTGCAGGCGGATCCCGTTCGCAGGTCATGTCCGGCAACGCGTGCCGTCTCGCGGCTGAGAACCTCCTGGCTGCGATGAAGAAGGAAGACGGAACTTATCGCACGTACGATGAGATGAAGGCCGAAGGCATCGAGACGAAAGTCCTCGGACAGTGGGTCGCGACCTACTGCGCGGAGCATCCGGTCGATCAGGAGACCGCTCAGGGCGAACCTTTCTCGGTCTACATGTACACGATCTTCCTTCCGGAAGTCTGTGTCGATACGCAGACCGGCAAGGTCAAAGTCGAGAAGTTCACGGTCGTCGCCGACGTCGGCACGATCATGAACAAGCTCCTCGTCGACGGCAACTTCTACGGCGGCCTGGCACAGGGCATCGGCCTTGCGCTCAGCGAGGACTTCGACGATCTGTCCAAGCACACCAACCTGATGAGATGCGGCATACCGTATCCGAACGACGTGCCGGATGACATCGAACTGCACTATGTTGAGACCTACCGTCCCGAGGGCCCTTACGGGGCAGCGGGCTGCGGCGAGGCTCCGCTGGATGCACCGCACCCGGCGATCCTGAACGCGATCTACAACGCGACCGGCGCAAGGATCATGAAGATCCCGGCAAGACCGGAAGTCGTTCTGGAAGCGCTGAAGGAACTTGCCTGATCAGCATGACACATGAAACAAGGCGGGACGCCGCATAGCGCCACCGCACAGGAGCCGGGCGGCACAGCGGAGCGATCCGCTGCGCCGGCCCGGAGGCAAAGAGGCGGGAGACCGCCTCTTTGTGTTTTAAATGCGCGATGAGCCGTGCGCGAATCGCCGGCATGGCTCATAATAGAACGAGAAGGATCATTAATCATAACGCAGGGGAAATGCGATGAGTGAGACGACAGGCCTTAGGCCGCAGATCGAGGAGAGAGGCTCCACCCACGTCTACCGGCAGATCAAGATGCTGTCGGAAGAGGAACTGGTGAAGCGGGAGAGCCTGTGTGTGTATGAACAGCCGGCGTACTGCGTTGCGGCGTGCCCGCTGAAGCTGGACGCCAAGGCAATGCTGGATGCGGCGGCAAAGGGCAATTTTGACCGCGCGCTGCAGCTCTATGAGAAGATCACGCCGCTCCCGAACATCCTTTCCGCGGGCTGCGAGGCTCCTTGCGAGGGTACCTGCAAGCTCTGCGAGCTCGGAGACGGCGTCGCGGTCCGGAGCCTGGAGCAGGCGATCGTCCGGTTCGGAAGCCGCGCGAACGTCAAAGGCTTTCTCCGGATGAAAAAGAGACAGAAGATCGCCGTGTTCGGCACGAGCCTGTTTGCGCTTTTCCTCACGGGAGAACTGCAGAAAAAGAACTACCCCGTCACGGTGTACTGCCGGGAGGCGGACGTGGAAAGCTGGGTCCTCGCCGCGGTGCGCGCCGGGGAGAACGGAACAGGATCCGCGAAAGCCGGGGAGAACGGGGCAATATCCGAAGAACTCGCGGAAGCGGCGAAAAGGGATGCCGCCCTTCTCTCAAAGACTGACGTCACCTTCCATTTTTCAGTGGAGACGGACGCGCAGCTGATCGAGGCGGAGAGGGGAGCGTACGACGTCGTCTGTGCAGCCCGCGAGGCGGCAGCGGCGGCGTTCCCGTCGCTCGCACCCGATGAGGCGCTGATGTATGACCGCGGAAGCGGCGTCGTGACCGGGCCTTCGGACGGCGTTCTGGGTTCCGCCTATGCGGCGAAACGGGCGGCGCTCTCTGTCGACCGCCTCGCCCAGAAGCTGGATCCGACGAAGATGCGCGGCGAAGAAGGGCCCTGTGAAACGAAACTTTATACCAACACGGAGCACGTGACCGAGAAGGAGCGTGTCCCGTATGACGACGTGGCCGGCGGGGCCGGGGCATATTCCCGCGAGGCGGCTGTACAGGAGGCGAAGCGCTGCATCCAGTGCCACTGCGACGAGTGCATCAAGGGCTGCGCCTACCTGCAGCATTACAACAAGTACCCGAGAATTCTCACGAGAGAGATCTACAACAACGTCGGCATCATCATGGGAGACCACATGATGAACAAGCCGATCAACGCCTGCTCCCTCTGCGGGCAGTGCACGGTGACCTGCCCCAACGGATATGACATGGCGGAGATCTGCCACCTCGCGCGGCAGAACATGGTCTCGACCGACAAGATGCCGCTCGCGCCGCATGAGTTCGCACTGATGGATATGCTTTTCTCCAACCAGGAGGCGTTCCTCTCGCGCACGCAGCCCGGGTATGAGACGTGCAAGTATGTGTTCTTCCCCGGGTGCCAGGCGTCGGCAATCGCGCCGGGTACCGTGCGCGCGGCCTACAGCGACCTCTGCGAGAGGCTCCCCGGCGGCGTCGCCCTGATGCTCGGCTGCTGCGGCGCCATCTGCGACTGGGCCGGCCGGTACGAGATGTACGACACGACGAAGGAGTTCATTGACCGCGAACTCGACAAGCTTGGCGGCGACGCGGGAAGACCGGTCGTGATCGCCGGCTGCCCGACGTGCAAGAAGGAACTGGAAGGGCACGGGGATATCGAGGTGATCGGCATCTGGGACTTCCTCCTGGAAAAGGGCCTGCCGGATGGCGCTCACGGACTGGACCGGCCCGCCGCGCTGCATGATTCCTGCGGCGCGAGAGGAGACGCGAAGACGCAGGATGCGATCCGGCAGATCGCTTCACAGCTCGGCTGCACGCTGGTCGACACGGAGTACTCCGGCGACCGCTCGCCCTGCTGCGGCTACGGCGGACTGACGGCTTACGCGAACCGCGAGGTCGCGAAGGAGATGACGCAGAAGTGCCTCTCCCGGTCGGACGAGCCCTACATCTCTTACTGCATGGCGTGCCGCGACCGGTTCGCCAGAGAAGGCAGGGAGTCGAGGCACATCCTGGAACTGGTCTACGGGACCGACGCGGGTGCGCCGCCGGACATCAGCGAGAAACGCTACAACAGGATGCGCCTGAAGAACGATCTCCTGAAGGAACTGTGGAACGAGGAGGTTTACGAAGTGGGACCGGAATTTGAGATCCGCTACACGCCGGAAGCATTGCAGATGATGGACGACCGCATGATCTTAAAGAGCGACGTGATCGACGTGCTGCGCTACATGCGAGAGAGCGGCGAGGCGATCCTCGATGCGGACACCGGCTTCATCATCGCCCGGCGCAGGATCGGAAACGCGACCTTCTGGGTGAAGTACACCGAGGAGGGAACGGACAGCTATCTGGTGCGGAGCGCCTACAGCCACCGCATGAACGTCGTTCCGAGATGAGTGAAAAGAGATTATGGAAGAGAAGAATTATTACACTATAGATCCCGAGGGCAAACTGACCTGCATGAAGTGCGGGATCCCTCTCATAAAGGGCAAGGCCAAGTTCATGTACCTGGACAACGGGTTCCCGGTCGAGCTTCCGGTCTGCCCGCAGTGCGGCTTTGTCTACGTGCCGGAGGAACTCGCGCTCGGCAAGGTCCTCTCGGTCGAGAAAGCCCTGGAGGACAAATAATGAACGGGCACCCGGGCGGGGAGAAGCATTCGGAGAGAATGCTCGCGCTCGCTGCGATGCAGCCGGTATTGCTCCCTTCCGGGGCGCGCGTTCTGGATCTGGGCGCGGGAGACGGCAGTTTCCTGAAGCTCCTCCGGGACCGCGGCTATGATGCGGAGGGAATCGACCTTGCGCCGCGCGGCGGCGACGTGACGGAGGGCGACCTCCTGCATGCGCCGTATGAGGACGGCTCGTTTGACGCGGTCTTCTCCCAGTGCGCGTTTCATGTGTCGGGCGACGTGGCAGGCGCTTTTCGGGAGAGCTGGCGCCTCCTTAAGAAGGGCGGCGTCCTGGTCCTGTCCGACATTGACAGGATGGCGGAACTGAGAGACGAAGCCCGTCATGCGCAGTTCGCGGTCCTTTATGAGGAGGACCTGACGGAGGCCTGGAAGCAGTATTATATCGAGTGCATCTGGAACGGAACGGCGGATGAGATGTGCTGTCCGGGTATATCTGAGATAAAGGGAAATGCGCAAAATAAGTACGGATACACGTTAATTATATGCAGAAAATAGCACAAAATAGTTAATTAAGGATTTGACGGTGCGAACCTGTTGCTCCTTTATGGGCGGGTGGAAAGGAGTAAGAACATGGATTTGATGGACAGAATCATGGAACTGACAGAGCAGGGGTACTGCTGTGCGCAGATCCTTGCGATCCTGCTCCTCGACACGATCGGAGAAGAGGATCCGGGATACGTGCGCGCGATGGACGGGCTTCTGTACGGCGTCGGATACTCTTACGGATGCTGCGGCTGCATGACGGGCGGCGCCGCTGTGCTTTCTTATCTGACCGGAAGGCCTTACGGCGAGGAAGGCAGGAAATATGACGCAGCGCTCCATAAAGAGGTCCTGAAAGAGTTCACGGACTGGTTCACGGACGAGATGAAGCGGGATTACGGCGGGATAAACTGCAGCGATATTATCCGCGGCAGCGCGGCCAGGTGCCTGGAATACTGCCCCGGCATCATCGCGGCGACTTACGAGGAGTGCATGGAGATCCTTGACAGGCACGGCCTGATGTGAGGAAACCATACAGAATAATCGCATGACTGCACAGGCCGTCCGTGAGGGCGGCCTGTGTGGTGATATAATCTTAGTAAGCGGACGCAAACTGGCAGTGAATGTGCCGGGGGCTTTCTGAAAGCATTGATGACGAAAGGCTGCAGTGGAGGAAGGCTTTCTGAAAGCTTTGATAACGAAAGGCTGCAGAGAAGGAAATAATGAATAAGTTTGCTGTGTTCAGCGGATTTCTCGGATCGGGAAAGACGACGGCAATGATGGCGCTGTCGAAGTATTATTCGGAACATTACGGGAAAGCGGCGATGATCTCCAACGACCTGGGGCACCAGTCGCTCGCCGACAACAAGTTCGCGCAGCTTTCGGGCTGCAATGCCTCTGAGATGACGGATGAATGCATCTGTTATCAGCATGAGAATCTTGTAGCCAGGCTGGACAGCCTTTTCCAGGAAGAGGGCTGTGACCTTGTCTTCTCGGACATCCCGGGCTTTGGCGTAGGCGCTCTGGAACACGTCTATCACGGCCTCTCAGAGGAGTATCCGGGGAGGTACGAGCTGGCGCCCTTCACGGTCCTTATCGAGCCGAAGACGGCAAGGAAGCTTCGCGACGGGCGGGGCGGCGACCTCGAATATATTCTGGAGACCCAGCTCGCGGAGGCGGATCTTCTCGTCCTGAATAAGTGCGACCTTCTGGATCCACAGGAGGAAGAAGAGCTCGCGCGCTGGCTGGAAGGCCACTGTCCTGAGGCACGTGTGATCAGGATCAGCGCCCTGACCGGGCGCGGAATGGATGACCTCGCGAAGGCGCTCCGCGATGGCACAGCGTCCATGAGACGGCCGGACATCGGCTATGGCGGGCCTGCGTTCGGCGCGGCGATGGGCAGGATCTCGGAGTACTACATTCAGTACCACGCGGCAGTCTGCTGCAACGACTTTGACGGAAACGCATATCTGAAGGAACTGGCAGATGCAATCGCCAAGGGAATCGCGGCACAAGGCGCCGAGATCCCGCACGCGAAGATTCTTGCGTGGGAGCCCGAAGGGGACTACGGCAAGGCGGACCTGATCGGAACGGACCGGGAGACCGTGCTCACGCGCAGCTTCTCCGCTCCCTGCACGGAACTCGCGGTCATGATCAACGCCAGTGCCGTCTGC
>DJXE01000030.1 GCA_002449595.1 Lachnospiraceae bacterium UBA7012 | reverse complement strand
ATGCTGGCGCGCATGCCGCCGACGCTGCGGTGGCCCTTGAGGCTGACGAGGCCCTGCGCCTCCGCTTCTTTTACAAACTTGGCATCCAGATCCTTGTCGCCCGTGACGAATGGGACGTTCATCAGGGAGCGGTCCTTCACGTCGACAGTGCCTTTGAAGAGTTTGCTCTCATCGAGATAGTCGTAAAGAAGCTTCGCCTTGATCTCGTTTCTCGCCTGCATGACGGACAGGCCGCCCATCTTCTTCAGCCACTGGAAGACCAGGCCGCAGATGTAGATGTTGTAGCAGGGCGGCGTGTTGTAGAGGGAATCCGCGTCCGCGTGCGTCTTGTAGGTGAGCATGGTGGGCGTTCCCGGGAGCACGTCTTCGCGGATCAGGTCCTCGCGGATGATCGCGATCGTGACGCCCGCGGGGCCGACGTTCTTCTGGACGCCGCCGAACAGCAGGCCGAACTTGCTCACGTCGAGCGGGCCGGCCAGGAAGTCGGACGAGATGTCCGCGACGAGGTCATGTCCCTTCGTGTTCGGGAGTTCGTGGAAGACCGTGCCGTAGATCGTGTTGTTGTGGCAGATGTAGACGTAGTCCGCGTCTTCCGGAATGTCGAGGTCCGAGCAGTCCGGGATGTAAGCGAAGTTGCGGTCCTCAGAGGAAGCTACCTTCACGGATTCGCCGTACTTCGCGGCTTCCTGCCATGCCTTCTTCGCCCAGGTGCCGGTCACGATGTACGCGGCCTTGCGGTTTTTCATCAGATTCATGGGAACCATGGAGAACTGGGTGCTTCCGCCGCCCTGAAGGAAAAGAACCTTGTAGTTGTCCGGGATCTCCATGAGGCTGCGGAGATCCGCTTCCGCCTGCTTGATGATGCCGTCGTAGACCTTGCCGCGGTGGCTCATCTCCATGACGGACATGCCGCTTCCCTGATAGTCCAGCATCTCGGATGCGGCTCTCTCCAGCACTTCCTCCGGAAGTACAGCGGGTCCTGCGGAAAAATTGTAAACTCGTGCCATATTTACTTCTCCTGTTCTATGAGTCTTCTCGCGGGTCCTTTTGCGGGGGGTATGTTCGTAAAAGGATCCTTATGCCAGCTGGTACCAAAATGTATGAATCAGTAGAACACAACGACCGGCGTCCCGACGTTCAGGATCGGGAAGAGCTGCGTCATGGCCGCGAGCGGCAGGTTGATGCAGCCGTGGGAACCGTTCGTCTTATAGATATTGCCGCCGAAGCTGCCGCGCCACGTCGCGTCGTGGATGCCGATGCTGTTGCCGATGATCGGGCACCAGTAATTGACGTAGGAGCGGTAGTCCTTGCCGATGAGATACGTGCTCGTCTGCTTGTTTCTCACAGAGAACACGCCGGTCGGCGTGCCGTGTCCGCGGGAGATATTGCCGGTGACGATGGGCGTCGCGACCACCGCCTGTCCGCCGACGTAATAGTAAAGGTTCTGTGTCGTCAGGTCGACCTCGACGTAAGTACCGCCGAAGTTGTTGACCACGCCGGGAGCCTGCTGGACAGCGCCGCCGTAGGAAGGCTTGTGCACTTCCGTGACGTTCCCCGTCAGCGCGCTGTAGAGATACTGCAGCTCCGTGTTGAGATCAAAATAATAAGTAGCCGCGCTTCCGCCGGGCAGCGCGATGAGGTCGCCCCGGGTGCTTAAGAAAGCATTTGTGACGTTCGTCACGGGGTACTTCTTCTGCAGCATCTGCACGGTCGAGAGGCACTTCCACGGATCGACCGCGAAGCGTCCCGTCGCCGGATCTACGACAAACTGCCCTGCCGCGTCGGTCATCAGCATGCCGACCGCCTGGTCCGGGCCGATCGTGTAGGTCCTGCCTGCGCCGAAATCATAAGTGATCGTCCCCTGCGGCGCGCGCGGATCGGTCGCCGCCTGTGCGCTGAGCGGAGTTATGAGCGCCGCCGAAAGAACGAGCGTGATCGCCAGCGCGTTTGAGAGGATCCTTTTGAGTGTCATTTTCACTTGCTACTCTTTCCGGGACGTATCCCCGTCCCGTGGGGTGTGTCGGCTGCCCTGCTTCAGATCCGCGGGAGCAGCTGCCTTGGCTTTAGCCCGATAAAGTATACCAACGCCTTGCGGCGCAAGTCAATGCCGGGAGGCGGAGCTTCAGCCCTTTTCCAGATCGGAGGCGTCAAACGCGTCACGGATCGACGCGCCCGGCGAGACCATCGGGAACACCTTGTCGTCGTCGTCGATCACGCACTCGACAACGACGGGGCCGTTCGCAGAGAGCGCCTCTTTCAGTGCACTGTCCAGCTCTTCCTTCTTCGTCACGCGGATCGCGCGGCAGCCGAGGCCTTCCGCGACCTTGCAGAAATCCGTGACGTCGTGGAGGACGGTCTGCGAATACCGCTCGCCGTAGTAGAGCGTCTGCCACTGCCGGACCATGCCGAGCACGTGGTTGTTGATCACGACCTCAACGATACCGATGCCGTAGCGGCTCGCGGTCGCGAGCTCGTTCAGGTTCATGCGGAAGCAGCCGTCGCCGGCGATGTTGATGACCTTTTTCTCGGGAAAAGCACATTTCGCGCCGATCGCGGCACCCAGGCCGTAACCCATCGTGCCGAGGCCGCCGCTCGTGAGCAGCGTCCGGGGATTCCTGTAGGTGTAGTACTGCGCCGCCCACATCTGGTGCTGGCCGACGTCCGTCGTGATGATCGCGTCGCCGTCTGTCAGCTCGCTCAGCTTCTCGATGACCATGGGGCCGGTGAGCTTCGAGTGGTCGTAGCTCAGGGGATACTTCTCCTTCAGATCCATGACTTCCGAGACCCACTCGGCGTGGCTTTGCTGCGGAAGGTCGCGGAGCAGGTCCGTGAGGGCTTCCTTCAGGTCGCCGATGAGCGCGTAGTCCGCGTGGATGTTCTTGTTGATCTCCGCGGGATCGATGTCGATCTGCAGGATCTTCGCGCCGGTGGCGAACTTCTTCGCGTTGCCGATGACGCGGTCGGAGAAGCGGGCGCCGAGCGCGACCAGAAGGTCGCAGGAGCTGACGCCGAGGTTGGAGGCCTTCGTGCCGTGCATGCCGATCATGCCCGTGTAATGCGGATCGCTTCCGTCGATGACGCCCTTGCCCATCAGCGTGTCGCAGACGGGAGCGTCCATGCGCGCCGCGAATTCGCGGACCTCACGGTAGGCGTCCGAAAGGACTGCGCCGCCGCCCACATAGAGGAAGGGGCGCTTCGAGGCGAGAAGCATCTTCAGCGCTTTCTCGAGGTTCTCTTTCGTGTAGCCGGTCTTGATCAGCGTCTCGGGGCTGCGGTCCGGGCCTGTGTAAGCGCGGACAGTGTTCAGCCTTCCGGAGAGCTCCTCTTCGGAAGTGACCGGCTTGTAGTCGCAGGAAGCACCTGTCACGTCCTTCGGGATATCGACGATGACGGGGCCCGGACGGCCGGTTCTCGCGATCTCGAATGCCTTGCGGATCGTGTCGGCGAGGTCATGGACGTCCTTCACGATAAAGCCGTGCTTCGTGACCGGCATCGTGATGCCGGCGATGTCGACTTCCTGGAAGCTGTCCTTGCCGAGCAGCGGCAGGGTCACGTTGCAGGTGACGGCGACCATGGGAATGGAATCCATGAACGCGGTCGCGATGCCGGTGACGAGGTTCGTGGCGCCGGGACCGCTCGTCGCGAGGCAGACGCCGACTTTGCCCGTCGCCCTTGCGTAGCCGTCCGCAGCGTGCGCCGCGCCCTGCTCGTGGGAGGTCAGGACGTGGCGGATCTCTCCGCTGTGCTTGTACAGCGCGTCGTAGACGTTGAGGATCGCCCCGCCGGGATAGCCGAATACAGTGTCGACCTTCTGCTCAAGAAGGCAGTTAACAACGATTTCCGCTCCAGTCAGTTTCAATGTCAGTCTCCTTTATCGCAGGCCGGCTATGGCGACCGGCCCGCCCGGTGAAATCTATAATGCGGTCGTCAGAGGATCAGTTCTTCGGGATCTCCAGGATCGCGCCGCGGTTGCCGCTCGTGACCATGGAGGCGTAGCGCAGCAGGTAGCCGTCCGTGACGCGAGGCGCGCGGGGCTGCCATGCGGCCTTTCTCTTCGCCATCTCCTCGTCGGAGATCTTCAGCGTGAGCTCATTGTTCGGGATGTCGATGCGGATCGTGTCGCCCTCTTCCACCAGCGCGATGGGGCCGCCGACAGCGGCTTCCGGGGAGACGTGGCCGATGGCCGCGCCGCGGGATGCGCCGGAGAAGCGTCCGTCCGTGATCAGTGCGACGGTCTTGTCGAGACCCATGCCGACGATCGCGGAGGTCGGGTTCAGCATCTCGCGCATGCCGGGACCGCCCTTCGGTCCTTCATAACGGATGACGACGACGTCGCCGGGAACGATCCTGCCGGTCGTAATCGCCTCGATCGCATCCTCTTCGCAGTCGAAGACGCGGGCGGGACCTTCGTGGGTCATCATCTCAGGCAGGACGGCCGACTTCTTGACGATGCCGGTATCCGGAGCCAGGTTGCCCTTCAGGACCGCGATTCCGCCGCTCTCCATGAAAGGATTCTCGATCGGGCGGATGATCTCGGGATCCATGTTGTGCGCGTGCTCGATGTTCTCACCGACGGTCTTGCCGGTCACGGTGAGGCAGTCGAGATGCAGCAGAT
Organism: Lachnospiraceae bacterium UBA7012; assembly: GCA_002449595.1. Taxonomy (GTDB): domain Bacteria; phylum Bacillota; class Clostridia; order Lachnospirales; family Lachnospiraceae; genus CAG-791. The sequence continues at coordinate 648 of DJXE01000030.1, read as the reverse complement.
CCTTCTTCGTCAGCTCCTTCATGACCGCGTAGATGCCGCCGGCCATGTTCAGGTCTTCCATGTAAGCCGGGCCCGCCGGTGCCAGGTGGCACAGGTTCGGGGTGCGCTCGGAGATGGAGTTCGCGTATTCCATGTCGATCTCGAGGCCGACCTCATGCGCGATCGCAGGCAGGTGCAGCATCGTGTTCGTGGAGCAGCCGAGCGCCATGTCGACCGTCATCGCGTTCTCAAACGCCTCTTTGGTCAGGATGTCGCGGGGCCGGATGTTCTTCTCGACCAGTTCCATGATCTTGTTGCCGGCCTGCTTCGCAAGACGGATACGCGCGGAATAGACCGCAGGGATCGTGCCGTTGCCCTTCAGTCCCATGCCGATCGCCTCCGTCAGGCAGTTCATCGAGTTCGCAGTATACATGCCGGAGCACGAACCGCAGGTAGGGCAGACGTTCTCCTCAAACTCCGTCAGCTCCTCGAGCGTGATCTTCCCGGCGTCATACGCACCGACCGCCTCAAACATGGAAGAAAGGCTCCTCTTCCGTCCGCCGACGCGCCCGGCCATCATCGGGCCGCCGGACACAAAGATCGTCGGCACATTGCAGCGCGCCGCCGCCATCAGCAGACCAGGCACGTTCTTATCACAGTTCGGGATCA
>DJXE01000098.1 GCA_002449595.1 Lachnospiraceae bacterium UBA7012 | reverse complement strand
CCGAGGCCGTTATATCTGTAGTACTTCTCAGCGTAATCGTAGAGATACATGCCGCCGGCACTGTCCGTCGTCGTGACCGCGACGTCGATGCCGTACTTGTCGGAGATGCTCTTCGCCTTCTCCGTAAGCCCTGCGATCTCTTCCTCCGTGAACAGACCCGCGTCATCGGCGATCCTGGGCAGCTCGCTGTTGTGCGTGCGCTCCCAGTCCTCGTCCCGGTCCGGCATCCACTCGGGCGCGTAAGGCATGCCCTTCACGTAGAGCCTGCGGAACGTCTCGATCCACGTCTTCACGCCTTCCGTGTATTCCCCGGCTGCCATGTACTCGTAGAGCTCGTCGTCCATCTGGTTCGCGTAGAGCTCGGAGTAGAGGTTCCTGGTATCGGGACCCGTGCAGCAGACCCACCAGCCGCGGTCATTCGGATCCATGTTGATGAAGAGGCAGGCGCCCTCGAATTCATCGCCGATGCCGTAGCCGTTGAAGTCGTAGAAGTCCGCCGACCACACGGCTTCGCCGAAGCCGTAGGACGTGACGTCCGTGTAGACGACGATGTCTCTCTGGACCTCTTCCCGGATCTCAGCGAGGCGCTCTTCCATCTCCGCCTCATCCTCGTCGGAGAAGATGTCCGCGAGGTCGACGACACGGGGTGCTGTCTCATCATGGAACTTTTCAAAATTAGCAGGGTCATCCGGGAACCAGTCGGGCAGAGCAGCTGCCGCGAGGTCCGCGCCGATGTTCTCGGTGTTCGCGGCCTGTTCCTCGCCGGGTTCCGCGTTTCCGGCTGCCCACGGCTCGTCGCCGTAGTCGTCGCCGTACTCGTCGTCATCGTAGTCGTCCCCGAATTCCGACTCGAAGAACTCTTCATCGATGTCGCCGTCCTCCGCTCCGGCAACCGCTGCCGCAGCGATGTCATTTGCGAACACGCCGCCCTGGGAGCCGGCCGCTGCCGCTCCGTCAGAAGAGAAAGCCGGCGTCGCGGGAACGCCGTCCGGGTGTTCCTCCATATAGTTTCTGAGGCTCTTGGCTCCGGCGTACATCATGCCGTAGACACCGTACTGGTCCTTGTATCCCGGGATATTGCCGGCCACATAGTCCAGATAGTCCTGCGGGACCTTCCGGCTCGCATCGCCGAAGACGTAAATATGTCCTCTGCCTGTGTCCGCCTCGACGATCACCAGGAAACCGTCCCGGTTCTCGCCGACGCCATATTCGCTGTCCCTGTAATAGGCCTGTGCGGACTCCCAGGCGCTCTCCCCCGGAAGATCCTCCGCATTCACCGCGAGCAGCGCGAGGTCGACCCCGTACTCTTCTCGGGTGGCGGCGCACATCTCCTCCAGGTCTTCCTGTTCCCTGTGCGTCAGGTCGCCCGTGGTGTCATAGACTCTGTAGTACTCTTCGCTCCACTCCTGTTCCGCGTGCGCGGGCAGCGCCGGAAGCACAGCTGCAAATCCCGCACTGACAAGGGGAATGATGAGCATTCCAGCAGTCAGCAGGGCAAGAAATCTCGAGATCCGCTTCGTATTCCTTTTCATCCGACTCACCTCCCCCCGAGATACTTCAGAACGGCAAAGGCCAGGACCGCCGCCGCGACCGCGAGTGCGCGCTTCGCGAAGTAGAAGAAGCTGACCGTCTTGTCGGTCGGGATCTCGCCGACCACCTTGCCGGTCTGGCCGTTAACTGCGAAGTGATAAGCCTTGCCGTCATGCTTGATATCAAACATGTAGACCGGGAACAGCAGGTATTTCGCGTCGATGTTGAAGTTCAGCCTGCCGCCGAGCGAGCGCACGTTGCTGTAGCCCGAGACCTGTGCTCTCGCGATGTTCGAGACGGAGGACGTCATCCTGTCCCGCGCTCTCTTCTCGATGTTGTCCTTTGCGACGTCGAACCGGTCCGCTGTGAAGCCGGCGAGATAGCGCATGTCGAACGGCTTCGCTTCCTTCATGTCGAACGGCTCGAGCGAATCCATCAGCTTGTCCTCGATCCTGCCGCTCGCGTCGACCGGGACGCTGTCGAAGCTGATATTGACGTCCCTGTCCAGCGCGTATTCCTTCGTCTCTGTGATCCGGTAGCTGCCGACGACGCTGTTCGAGACCGTCTCGCCCAGGTATTTCATCGTTCCGCTTACGCCGCCGGAGAAGGTCCAGAACGGCACGTAGACGCCCGTCACATGCCCCATCGTGCTCTCCGAGAAGAAGTTCTTCGGGAGCAGGACCTTGCCGCGGTAGAAGCGCTTCATCGCGTCCGGCAGGTCCTTCGGCACGATCTTGAACGGCAGGACGCCGTTCGGGCGGAGCTTGCCGGAGACCTTTTCCGTCAGGACGATATTATTGCCGCAGTAAGGGCAGGTCAGCGCGATCTGGGACGGCGGCGCGATGATCTCGGCGCCGCAGGAGCGGCAGTTGTAGACCGGGAGGTCTTCCGCGTTCTCATCCGTGACCATCTCGTTGAGCTCGTGGAAGTTGAATCCCTCGACCTCTGTCGCCGAAGGACCCTGCGGGATCGGCACCTCTTCGCCTTCTCCCGAAGGAGCCTGTCCCGGTATCCCGGCCGCGGCTGCTCCGCCTGCGCCCTGCGCTGCAGCAGCTGCCGCACCGGCTTCCGTTGCCTCCTCCTTGATCTCGTAGGCCGTGCCGCAGTACTCGCAGACCAGTTTCCCCGACTTCGGATCAAAGACGAGGGAACCGCCGCAGGCTTCGCACTTCTGTTCTTTGATGACGTCCGCTTTGGAGCGGATCCTGCTCTCAGCCATACTCCTTCTCCTTCCTGCCCCCTGCTGAGAGGGGCCGGCGTGATTTCGGAACGCTCTGTTACTGTTCGAAACGGACACGGATCGAATTCGCGTGAGCCGTAAGGCCCTCCTGCTCCGCGAAGAGCTCGATATCGCCGTGTACCTTTTCCAAAGCCTTCTTTGAATATGAGATGATGCTGCTCTTCTTCACGAAGGTGTCGACGCCGAGCGGCGAGAAGAACCTCGCCGTGCCGCCCGTCGGCAGGATGTGATTCGGGCCCGCGAAGTAGTCGCCGAGCGGCTCCGAGGACCAGGGTCCGAGGAAGATCGCTCCGGCATTCGTGATCCCGGTCATCACCTCAAAAGGATCCTTCGTCACGATCTCCAGGTGCTCCGAGGCGATGATGTTCGCCGCCTCCACGAGCTCCTCGAGCGTGTCCGCAAGGAAAATATGTCCGTAGTGTTCCAGCGATGCGCGGATGATGTCCGCCCTGGAGAGCGTCTCCAGGAATCCGTCGATCTCTCGCGCGACGCCTTCCGCGACCGCCCTGTCGTTCGTCAGGAGGATCGCGCTCGCCATCGGGTCGTGCTCCGCCTGCGACAGGAGGTCCGCCGCGACGTAGCGCGGATCCGCCGTCTCGTCGGCGATCACAAGGATCTCGCTGGGACCCGCCACGGAGTCAATGCCGACGGCGCCGAAGCAAAGCTTTTTCGCCAT
>DJXE01000177.1 GCA_002449595.1 Lachnospiraceae bacterium UBA7012 | reverse complement strand
AGTGGTCGGACCAGTAGGTGTCCAGGACGCGGATCTCCGTCATCGTAGGATCGCGGTGTTCTGTGTCCTTGAAGTAATCGCGGATGAAAGTGAAGTCCCGCAGCGTCATCGCGAGGCCGAGCGAGCCGTACAGGCTCTCCAGCGCATCGTCCGGCATCGAGGTGAAGCCCTCGATGGTCTTCACGTCCTCCGGCTCCGGATAGCTGACGGTCAGGGTGTCCGGCTTTTCCATGCCGCACTCTCTCGCCTCGACCGGGTTGATGCAGTAGCCCTTGATCCTGTCGAACTCATCCTCCGTCAGGTCCCCGTACAGGAGATAGACCTGTGCCGTGCGGATGACCGGATCTTCATTCTCATTCAGGAATCGCACGCACTGCACCGCGGAATCCGCACGCTGGTCGAACTGGCCCGGCAGCACCTCCACGCCGAAGGCCCTGCATCCCGCCGGGACTTCGATCTCTTCCGGATAGAGGATATCGACCGGCGGCTCGGAAAATACCGTCCTGCAGGCGACCTCAAATACTTCGCCGGAAATATTCTCGACGTCGTAGCGAATGAAGCTCCGCACGCCCGTCACTGCTGTGATGCCCAGGAAACTCCGGATATCCTCGAGAAGGCCTTTTGCCGCGACCGCGTAGGGTTCTTTCTTCTCGACGTATACGCGTCTCACATTACTCATTCGTTGTCTCTCCTTCGCTTTTTCCCGTTTTTTAATGCCTGCCCGGACCCCTTCGGTTCCGAACGGCTGCTTTCCCTTTCACCACTGTCCGGACGGGCTGTGAGCCGGGCGAGGATCGCCCCGATCGTCCCATCCGCCTTCTCTTCCGTCATGTCCATCGTCAGCGCGCAGATCTTGAGACCCTCGATGATGTACATGACTTCGCGCGCAAACCCTGCCGGGTCCCCGCACACGAACTCGCCGCTGCGGACGCCGCCGCGCACAAGCAGCTCGATGACGCGGACTGCCTCATCAAACTGCGTCTGAAGATATTCGTCGTCCTTCTCTCCGAAAGCGTACTCGTAGGTCGCGAGGGCGAGCGTGTCCCCCGACCTTAGCAGCTCCCTTTTCTGCTCTTCCAGAAAGAGCCGCAGGATCTCGCCGGCGGAAGCCCCGGAGGCGATCGCCTCCTCGATGACGCCGCCCGCCTCCTCCTTCTCCGTGCGCAGGATGTCCAGGAACAGCGTCTTCGTGTCCGGGTAATACAAATAGAGGCCTCCGCGTGAGATCCCGCACGCGTCGACGATGTCCTTCATCGTGACGGTCCGGAATCCTTTCTGCGCAAAGACGCCTCTCGCTCTCTCCCGTATGTGCTTTTTCTTTTCTTCCGATCTTATGCTCATGTGGGCCGGCACGCTACGATCCGCAGAGTCTTCAGCTGTTTCATTATCCCATGCCTTGGCGCGTAATTCAAATAAAAAGGGCCGCAATGTGCGGTCCGTCCGGATGAGCGCTAAGAATATGGAACTCCGGAAGATCCGGACATAAAAAAAACAGAGGACGAGGGATTCGAACCCCCATGAACGGTTTTGGAGACCGTGATACTAGCCATTGTATGAGTCCTCTGTATGCCGGTTTCAAACCGACTATCGGATTATAGCATACGATTTCAGGAAGTTCAACAGAAAGATTAAGCAGAATCTTTTCAGGACTTCCCTCTGCGTTTTTTTGCCTTTTTCGCGATCAGGATGGCGCTCGAGCGCGGCATCAGCGCCCACTCGCTGCAGTCTTTAAGGATCTGCTCCTCGCCGGGCGCAAAGCTTCTTCCGCTCCCGCTCTCGGCGAAGAGGTGCCAGCGGTACCCTTCCGGAACGACCGGAAGCGCGAACGTGTGCTCCTCCCAGTGCGCATTCACTGCGACGTAGAGAAAAGCATCTTCCGCCGTGCCATATCTTTCGCTGTCCTCCGCGTACATCCACGCGATCGTGAGCGGACTGTTCCCCGTGTCGCAGTTCCATGGAGTGAGTCCGTGGAACGACAGCTCAGGGTAGCCGGTGCCGTTGTGGCTGAAATCAAAACTGCCGCCGCGAAGCACGGGATGCGCCTTCCGCAGCGCGATCAGGTTCTTCTCATACCGGAACAGGTCCTCATTCCCGTCACGCATGTCCCAGTCGAGCCACGAGATCTCGTTGTCCTGGCAGTAGGCGTTGTTGTTCCCGAACTGCGTGTTCGCGAACTCGTCGCCGGACAGGAGCATGGGGACGCCGCGGCTGGTCAGGAGGACGGTCAGCATGTTTTTCATCTGGCGTCTCCGAAGCGAGAGGATCTCCGCATCACTGGTCTCTCCCTCCACGCCGCAGTTCCAGCTGTCATTGTTGTCCGAACCATCCCGGCCCCCCTCTCCGTTCGCCTCGTTGTGCTTCCCGTTGTAGCTCGTGAGGTCCGCCAGCGTGAAGCCGTCGTGGCAGGTGACGAAATTGACCGAGGCGGCCGGGCTCCGGTCGCTGTACAGGTCCGGGGATCCCGAGACACGGCTGATCAGCTCCTGCGCACACTCCGCGCCGCCCTTCACGAACTTCCGCACGCAGTCGCGGTACCTGCCGTTCCACTCCGCGAAGCGGTGCCACGCGGGGAACGAGCCGACCTGGTAGAGTCCGCCGGCGTCCCACGCCTCCGCGATCAGCTTGCAGCCGTCCAGCACGGGATCGTGCGAGAGCGACTCGATGAGCGGCGGGGAGACCATCGGCGCGCCGCTCTGGTCCCTGGTCAGGATCGAGGCGAGATCGAACCGGAATCCGTCCACGTGGTAGTCCGTGACCCAGTAGCGGAGGCAGTCAAGGATGCTGCTGCGCACGACCGCGTTGTTGCAGTTCATCGTGTTCCCGCAGCCGCTGAAGTTGTAGTAGCTGCCGTCCGGCGTGAGCAGGTAATAGGTGCGGTTGTCGATGCCCTTGTAGGAGATCACCGGGCCGCCGTGCCCTCCCTCCGCCGTGTGGTTGAACACGACGTCGAGCAGCACTTCGATGCCGTTCTTGTGCAGCTGCTTCACCATGTTCTTCAGCTCGTCGCACTCCATGCCGAAGGGCGCGGACGCGGCGTAGCCCGCCTTTGGTGCAAAAAAGCCGACGGTGGAATAGCCCCAGTAATTGAGGAGCTTCTTCCCGTCGACTTCGCGCTCATTCTCAAATTCGTCGAATGTAAAGACCGGCATCAGCTCCACGCAGTTGACGCCGAGTTCCTTAAGATAAGGGATCTTCTCGATGAGGCCCGCGTACGTCCCGCGGTGCCTGACGCCGCTCGAGGGATGCATCGTGAACGAGCGCACGTGCATCTCATAGATGACGAGCTCGTCCTGCGGGAGCCGCAGCGGCGTGTCGCCCTCCCAGTCGTAGTCCTGCCGGATGATCTGCCCGCGGTGCACGAACTGCCCCGGCACGTCCTTCTTCTTCCCGAACACGCTGCGCCCGGAGACCGACTTCGCATAAGGATCGAGCACCACCCGATCCTTGTCGAACAGGAGTCCCTTCTTCTCGTCGTACTCCCCGTCAAAGATGTAACCGTACTCCGTGGTCTCATAATTGATCCCGTAAACCAGCATCGAGAAGACGCTGCCCGTCCGGAACTCGTCCGGGAACGGGATCTTCACGAACGGCTCGCCGCACCCGTGATGGAACAGCGCGAGGCAGCAGCTTCTCGCCTCCCTGGAATAGATGCTGAAGTTGACGCCGCCGTTCTCGACGATCGTCGCGCCGAACGGGAGCACCCTGCCGGCGCGGTACTCGAGGCTGCCGATCTTGTAAGTAGGGAAACTGTCAGCGAGCAGCATGGGGATCTCCTCCTCAGATCATCTCCTCCGGCCTGAGGTACCGGTCAAACTCTTCTTCCGTCAGAAGGCCGAGCGAGAGCGCCGCCTCTTTGAGGCTTGTCCCCTCCCGGTACGCCTTCAGCGACACCTTCGCGGCGTTCTCGTACCCGATGTGCGGGTTCAGCGCCGTCACCAGCATCAGCGACCGGTCGACGTACTCCCGCATCTTTGCGCGGTCGGCCTCGATCCCGCCCGCGCATCTCTCGTTGAAGGAGCGGATGCTGTCCGCGAGCAGTCTCCCCGACTGCAGCAGGTTGTGCGCGATGACCGGCATAAACACGTTCAGCTCGAAGTTGCCCTG
>DJXE01000049.1 GCA_002449595.1 Lachnospiraceae bacterium UBA7012 | reverse complement strand
TTTCCCGAAACCGCTATCTTAAGCAGCCTTCGTGAAGCAGATTCCAAGGCTACATCCTGAGGAGCATCACAGCCCGGATCGCGAAGAAAATGGCAGCCGCTGCCGCGGCACTGAAGAGCACAAGGATCAGCGTGGAGACAAGCTGGTCCTTTTTTCTGCGCTTTCTGCGCGCCAGGCGCCTCTCCTCGTCGGCTTCCCGCGCGGCTGCGTATTCCGGCTCCGGCCTGTACCCTCTTCGCGGACCGTATCCTCTCTCCGGTTCATATTCTTCCCCGGGAGCGTAATTCCTCTCCGGTTCGTATCCGTAATCCTGCATATCGCTCCTTAATACTTTTTGAAACTGTCGCCGCTCTATCCGCGGCGGCTTTGTCTGACCATTATATCACGGCAGTGTAATTCTGCAGACATCAAAGGTGGGTATCGATCATTCCGTCGATACCCACCTTACTGTGAATTGTCCAAGGGCCTTACCTCCGATATTCTGTACTCTTTCCATCTTGTTTGTACTGATTGTACTGCGATGTCCTTTTCCTATATCTCCTTCGATATTCCGGTATTCATCGCCTATTATGTGTACTCGAATACTTTTATATGCTCTATTCAGTTTTTAAATTCTTATCAGATTATGGAACTGTGGAACCTTTATGTTTTTGTTGGTCCGTACCTTCCTTTCTGTAGGATTGGTGATCTTCTCGTCACCTTTCTTTGTTTTCTTTGTTAATGTAATTATAGGATCAGCCCGGTTAGTTGTCAATACTTTTCTTAAAATTTTTATTATTTTCAGACAGTTTAGACAATTTGCGCGTAGTAATGAGCCATGCGCTCACAGGATGGCAGACGGACATCGGGAGCCTGCTCACGAATGGCCGTCTGCCATTTTGTGAGTATACGGCGAATGCCGCGACAGTGAGGGAACGCGAAGCGTTCACGAACCTGTCGGCATGACTCATTGCAATGGTAATGAGAGGCCCCGAACCCTGCACTAAGTCTGCAGGATCCGGGGCCGGAATCTCAAATATTCAGGATCAAACTGCGATCAGACCAGCGGATACTTCTTCGTGAGCCCTTCCACGATCGCCTTCGCCGCCGGGATCCCCTCTTCCTTGTTGTTCACGACGAGGGAGATCGCCTCCGCGATGAGGTCCATATCCTCCGTCTTCATGCCGCGCGTCGTGACCGCAGGCGTGCCGAGCCGGATACCGCTCGTGACGAAGGGAGAACGCTTTTCATTCGGGATCGTGTTCTTGTTGGCGGTGATGTGCGCCTCGTCGAGCCACTTCTCGACTTCCTTGCCGGTCAGGTCGTGGCTTGTGAGGTCAACCAGCATCAGATGGTTGTCCGTGCCGCCCGAGACGATGTCCACGCCGCGCTTCATGAGGCCGTCGCTCAGCGCCTTCGCGTTGTCGATGACCTGCTGCTGGTAGACCTTGAAGGAAGGATCCAGCGCCTCCTTGAAGCAGACCGCCTTGGCCGCGATCACGTGCTCCAGGGGACCGCCCTGCAGGCCCGGGAAGACCGCCTTGTTCAGGTGGAACTTCTCCGCCGCTTCCGCGTTCGCCAGGATGAGGCCGCCGCGGGGACCGCGAAGGGTCTTGTGCGTCGTCGTCGTGACGATGTCCGCGTACGGGAACGGGCTCGGATGAAGGCCCGTGCAGACGAGGCCGGCGATGTGCGCGATGTCCGCCATGAGGACCGCGCCGCAGGCGTCCGCCGCTTCGCGGAACTTCTTGAAGTCGATCGTTCTCGCGTATGCGGATGCGCCGGCGATGATCAGCTTCGGCTTGTTCTCGACCGCGAGCCGCATCACTTCGTCATAATCAATGAATCCGTTTTCGTCGACCCCGTAAGGGATGACGTTATAGTAACTTCCGGAGACGTTCGCCGGGCTGCCGTGCGTGAGGTGTCCGCCCTGGCTCAGGTTCATGCCCATGATCGTGTCGCCGGGCTGCAGGACCGCGAACTCAACTGCGAAGTTGGCCTGCGCGCCGGAATGGGGCTGTACGTTTGCGTACTCGCAGCCGAAAAGCTCTTTCGCCCTGTCGATCGCGATCTGCTCCACGACGTCGATATACTGGCAGCCACCGTAGTATCTCTTTCCCGGGTAGCCTTCCGCGTACTTGTTCGTGAGGGGGCTTCCCATCGCCGCCATCACCGCTTTGCTGACCCAGTTCTCAGAAGCGATCAGTTCGATATGGTCGTTCTGCCGCTGCATCTCTTCTACGATCGCGTCTGCGATCTGCGGATCTGTCTTCCTGACTTCGTCGAGTGAGTACATCCTGATTTCTCCTTTATGATGTGAGTTTTTCTCCGCATGCCGTGCGGAACGATGCCGCATATGAAGTATAACAGTTTGCCGGATTCACCACAATAAAGCAGATGCGCTGAAAAATCACCAAAAGGCAGCGCTTTTTTAATGAAATATTCATGAAAATGATAATTGTATTTTCACCGGCCCGGTAATAAGATACTGCTTGATCAGAAATGGAAAATTTAACTTTTTTGTAACATTTTATTCAGTTACAGCAAGGAAAACTGGTAATCCTGTAATGAAATCAATCGCAAAAGCACCGATTTTGACACAATTTGACGCCGGACTTTCCGACAGAGCGAAAAACGTCTCCCGCAGAGATCTAATTCTCTTCGCCCGGGACCTGACGAATGCGCTCCCGATGGTGGCGTTCCTGATCTTCTATCTTCTGTGGTTCTGGATCGTGGAAAATGTGCCGAGGCAGCACTTCTATGAGATCCACACGATACTGGACGATATGATCCCGTTCTGCGAGGCCTTCATCATCCCTTACATGCTGTGGTTCCCCTTCATGCTGCTGATGACGGTATTCATGTTCTTCACGGACCGCCGCGTGTATCACCGCCTGAGCGCGATGCTCGTGATCGGCATGGTCGTGTTCCTCACGATCTCGACGCTGTTCCCGAACATCCAGTATCTGAGACCGGCCGTGATGCCCCGCGACAACATCTTTACCCGCCAGATCCTGGCACTGTACCAGGCGGATACGCCGACGAACATCTGCCCGAGCATCCACGTGTACAACTCGATCTGCGTGAACATCGCCGTCTTCAAGAGCAACAGCAAGTACGCGAAGAAGACGTGGCTGCGGGTCTCCACGACCGTGCTCGTCGCTCTGATCGTCCTGTCCACGATGTTCATCAAGCAGCACTCCGTGCTCGACGTGGTCGGCGCGTTCCTGATGTCGACGATCTGCTGCTCTCTCGTGTACGATCACGGCTTCGTTATGAGCGACAAGGCCGAGCATCGCAGGAAGCCCGTCAAGATCTTCAGCTGATGCTGTTTTTTCCGGAACCGCAGGTTCCGAACATATAATAATCCCGCCCTCCTGCGATGCAGGAAGGGCGGGATTTTTAATGCGCTAATGACGACGCACAGGTCATGCCTAACTATAAGGCTGACGAATATCGGATGGGTGATAGTCTGCCCATCCGATTCTGTGTGTTTTTATATACTCTCAGCAGCGAGCGCCTCGAGCTATAGTTCAGATAATCAGTTAAATTTAAAGAACCTCTGCGCGAGCCGGTACCCGTGCACGGTGATCGCCCTGCCGCCGCGGCCGGGCAGGTTCGTCACGGCGCCGAAGATGCCGCTCCGGAGCTTTAAGTAAAGCATGAAGTCCTTTTCCTTCATATACTTCCAGAGCTCGTCCTTGCGCGCGAGGTCTTCCTCCGTGCCGGAGCTCTGCGCGAGGACGGAGGAAATCGTCGTGATGATCTCCAGGTAATTGTACATACAGGTCCTGCACTTCTTTTCTTTGTCGATGCGCGCCCGGTTCTCCTTCGCGGAGAAGTAGTCGAACATCAGCTTGTTGACGCGGATCTGCTGGTCCAGCCGCGAGATCATGACCTTCTCGTTGACGGACTGGTCGCTCCGGCCGATGTAATAGCTGTAGAAACTGATGTCCAGGTAGTACATGTTCTTCACGTACGGCAGCGGCTCGAACACGTACAGGTTGTCGACGTAGAAGCAGTGCTCCGGGAGCTCGAGGTTCATGTCCTTCAGGATCTTCGTGCGGTAGATCACGGAGTGCATGAGCAGGTAGTGCCCCTTGCGGAAGTGGCCCGCATCCTTCCATGTGAAGAGCCGGTTCGTCGGGAAAAAGCTCCGGTACTGGATCACCTTGTGCTTCTTCTCTCCCACTTTGTTGTAGATGTAATTGCAGATCAGCATGTCGAGATGCTGGTCCGCCCCGGCGAAGGAGCGCAGCGTCTCGAGCACCTGCTGGTAGGGATCCGCCCGCACCCAGTCGTCCGAGTCGACGACCTTGAAGAACAGGCCGGTCGCGTTCTTGATGCCCGCGTTGACTGCGGACCCGTGCCCGCCGTTTTCCTTATTCACCACCCGCACGATCCCGGGGTAGTCATCCCGGTACTTCTCGGCGATCTCCCGCGTCTCGTCCGTCGAGCCGTCGTTGACGATGATGATCTCCACGTCCTCTCCGCCGGGCAGGAGGGATTCGATGCACTTTTTCATATAGGCCGCCGAGTTGTAGCACGGCACCGCGATCGTTAACAATTTCATTG
>DJXE01000182.1:14754-15305 GCA_002449595.1 Lachnospiraceae bacterium UBA7012 | reverse complement strand
CCAAGTGGAAACCTGTTGTTAAGCATGAAGACGCGGCAATGAATGAGCCGGATGTGTGGCAGATGCAGTATCTGTAGAAAAATCAAGGAGGATCGGAGAATGGCTGAAAAACTGAAGCCCTGCCCTTTTTGTGGCGGCAAGGCGGAACTGATCATCGTTCCGGGATACTTTAATAAAACCGAAAGCGGTTGGCTTGTGAAATGCCGTAACGGATGCTGCAATCAGATGCCGTATGGATCTGATCATGATGCGGTTGAGGCATGGAACAGGAGGGCAGAATGAGCGGACTTGAGATATTTGCCATAACGATAATAGCGGCTTCTATTCCCACAGCCATGACACTACTCAGCGTATTGTGCGGGAATGGAAACAAGCAGCTTTCATATCTGGTTGCGCTGATTTTCATCTCGATATTTTTTGTGATAACCGTGTTGGCGTGGGCAATGGGCGAACCGTTTATGATCGGAGGTGGAGCATGAGTGTATTGATTAAGGGCATGGAGATGCCAAGCAGTTGCAATGATTGTTTATTCGGTCACTGGTCGAACCTCT
>DJXE01000182.1:0-14664 GCA_002449595.1 Lachnospiraceae bacterium UBA7012 | reverse complement strand
AACTGCTCAATTTTAAAGACTATCCAGCAGATTACACTGGATACAAAGCCAAGAGATTGGATAAATGTCCGCTTGTGGAAGTGCCAACGCCGCACGGCAGACTGGTTGATGCAGATGAGGTGTACTTCACTATGACAGATACCATAGAACAGGGAAGGGCAGAAGAAGCAATAAATGATGCACCAACAGTGATCGAAGCGGAGGTGGAGGAATGACAACTCAGGAAGCAATCAACTATCTGCTTGATCCATTATCACTGCCTGAAAGCATGGACATAAAGGACAAGCTGAGATGGCACGAAGATGCCTTGAACATGGCGATCGAAGCGCTGGAAAAGCATGAACCCATGGAAACGGCCCCGGAGGAGCTGGGCATTACTGCAATGAGCCCGATTATTACGCCTTGTGGGAATTGCGGCATGGAGCTGACAGATCGCATGTGGTTCTTTTGTCCGTGGTGCGGCCAGAAAATCAAATGGAGGGGGAAATCAACATGAATAATCAAACGGAGCGCATCCAGAACGCCATCAACCACATCAAGACAGCCACAGACATCGACCCGTGGGCGATGGAGATTGCGGTGGAAGCGTTGGAGAAACAGATACCACAGGAACCTGTTTATGTGGCGGAGGACAGGTATGTGAAAAACATGTATGCCATGTTCACACAATGCCCATCATGCGGGTATGAAATTGCACCCGGGGACGTATTCTGCTTGATGTGCGGTCAAGCGATAGATTGGAGAAAGGAAGATGACTAAAGAAGATGCTTTGTTTTTCTTGATGAGATTTAGGAGAAACGGGATAAATGAACAATTGTATGATGCACTTGGGGTGGCAATCGAAGCCCTGAAAGCGCAGGAACCCAAACCTGACGAAAAAGACCATCAGGAGCATGGCGATTCGGCTGAGCTTGGGTCAAAAACGGGTGAAACCTGTGCGGATGCTATCAGCAGACGGGATGCAATTGATGCGTTAAATGAATATTTTGCAAGAATAGGAAAATTGAAAAGGAGAGGGCTGACCAAAGGAGAAAAAGCAATCAGCTTAGATACGGTTGGAATAATCAAGACTTTGCCATCCGCACAGCCAATCGTGCAGTGTAAGGACTGTGAATATGGGGAGCAAGATGAAGTAGGGAGATGGTTTTGCAGAGGCCTCGGTTGTCAGATCGGAAACGAAGATGGTAGTGGGTATTGTGCTGATGCAGAGAGGAGAACCAATGGATGATTTAATCAGCAGGCAGGCGGCAATCGATGAAGCTGATGAGTGGCTTGAATTTCTTGACGATAAAGACGATGGTACGAGAATGGGCATCAAGGTCATGAGGGAGAGCTTAAGGAAGCTGCCGTCCGTAGAGCCAGAACGTCCGAAGGGTGAGTGGATTCCTGTTGACTCATATAGTGCTTTTGGCGGTGATGAAGCAACATGGATGGCACACGGTAATCCCGTAGCGTTTTATTATTGTTCTGAATGCAAAGAGCAGGCATATGCAGGCGAAGATGGGGAACCATTAATAACAGACTATTGCCCCAACTGCGGCGCGGATATGAGAGGAGAACAGGATGGAGTTGATTGAGAAACAGGATGCAATTGAAGCACTGAAAGCGATCCGGCACGGACTCTGGGAAATCGATATTCCGCATCCGGGGAATTGCCCGGAGTATGTGGAACACCATCGGCAGATCAAAGACATGATGGAAATCACAGACGGATGGATTAAACGCCTGACGGATATGCCGGCTGTAGTTACCGAGCGCATGATAGACGCGCCATCCGGAAGCGCCGAGGACCGGAAGGATACTTTTGTCATCAGCTTGCCGCCCATTCAGGATCCCGATCTGTTTGTGAAGGAGATCATCCAGGAGGCAATCGATGCGATAAAAAGATGCGTTGACGAAACCCACGACATGAAGACGCTGCTGACTCTTGTGAAGCTGTGCAAGCTGATAGCAGGAGATAAGTTCGAAGCGACACTGGAGGTGAACTGCGATGAAGAACACACTGTCGGACCTGAATAATTATCTCTTTGAGCAGCTTGAGCGCCTCAATGACGACAGCCTGACTGACGAACAGCTTGAGATACAGCTGCGCAAGACGGATCAGATCGTTAAGGTGTCCGAGAAGATCATAGCGAATGGCGAACTGGCCTTCAAGGCGATCCAGCATAAGGACAAGTATTACGGTACCGGAGGGAAGTCCCTCCCCCCCATGTTGGAAGGTGAGTGGTGATGGCTGTATACAGATATCCGCCCGAGGTGCATGAGCTTGTAAAGAAATACGCCCCGGTGATGAGAGACCAGGAGCTTGCAGAGAAATGCAACCAGGAGCTGGGCACGCAGTTTACGGCCAACAAGATGAAGCAGTTCCGCGGCAACCACGGGTACCGCAATTTCCAGAAGCAGCTCTCAAGCGAAGAATACTGGAAGTACCAGACGAAGTGGCCCAAAGGGATGTTCGAGTTTATCCGTGACAATTCCTGGGGCGTCAGCTCCAAAGACATGGCCCAGATGGTCAACGAGAAATTCGGAACGGATTTTAACCAGCACAGGATGAAGTGCTTCCGGGCGAAGTATGGCATCAAGTCCGGCGTGACCGGCTGGTACCAGAAAGGGCACGCCCCGGGAACGAAAGGCAAGACTCTTGAAGAGATCTGCAAGCATGACCCGGAGAAGCTCGCGCGGGTCCGGGCCACTCAGTTCAAGAAAGGCGGCAGGCCCGTCAATGAAATGCCGATCGGAACGGTCACGGTCGCCGGAAACGGATATAAGGTCCGGAAGGTCTCGATGACCGGATCGCAATGGGAACGGTGGGAGCTTCTGCACCGGGCAGTCTGGGAGGAACATAACGGCCCGATACCAGAGGGCATGGCAGTGACCTTCAGGGACGGGGATAAGATGAACTGCGATATCAGCAACCTGATGCTGATAAGCCGGGGAGAAGCCGCCGCAATGGCGAGGAAAGGGCTGTGGTCTGAGGATCCGGAGCTGTCCGAGACTGCGCTGGCCATGGTGAGGCTGCAGATAGAGGCAAACAAGATCAGGGAAAGGAGAAGAAATGAGCGTAAATGTAGTAAATGATCCTGTTCGGCATCCGGCCCACTACACTGACGGACGGATCGAGGTGATCGATTTCATCAAAGACAAGAAGCTGGGCTTCCACCTTGGCAATGCAGTCAAGTATATCGCCCGGGCAGGGAAAAAGGATCCCTCTAAGATGCTGGAGGATCTGGAGAAAGCGGTCTGGTATCTCCAGGACTATATCGCCTGGAAGACATTCGGAGGAGATGGAAATGGAACCACTGAAAATCAGGATTAAGTATCTGCGTGATATCGACCCGATCGAACTGTTTCCAAACGGGGACTGGATCGATCTGCGGTGTGCGGAACGAACAGTGCTGCGGAAAGGGGATTACCGGCTGATACCGCTTGGCTTTGCGCTGCAGCTGCCGGAGGGGTTCTTAGCCGTCATGGCCCCCAGGAGCAGCACGTTTAGACGGCACGGAGTGCTGATGGCCAGCAGCATCGGCATCATCGACGAGTCGTACTGCGGCGACAATGACGAGTGGCATTTTCCCGTGTATGCTACCCGGGATACGGTCATCAAGAAGAACGAGCGCATCTGCCAGTTCAACCTGGCAAGAAAACAGCCACCGGTCGAACTGGTCGTGGTGGAGCATCTGGGCAATCCGGATCGAGGAGGACTGGGAAGCACAGGAACGATGTAAACAGAGGAGGTAGTTATGGGAGCCAATGATGAGCGCTGCTGCGGCACATGTGCCTATCACGAATTCGAGGACGTGGACTGGATCTGCAACTGTCCGACGAGCGATAACTACACGGACTGGACGGATCACGAATGCACCTGTCCGGACTGGGAGGAGAAAGATGAAAGCACTACTTGAGGACAACACCACTGGCGGGGCGATGCCGGTGGAGGTTAAGATCACGCATGACGAAGACAAGACGCGTATCGCGTTCCGGCGGAAGGGCCTTGACATGGCCCTGACCGTCAGGACTGACGATATCGTGGAGGATACGGACGACAGGAGGTGAGTGGATGCAGAAGATCATAGCGGTGGATTTCGACGGGTGCCTGTGCGTGAACAAGTATCCTGACATCGGCGCGGAGAACGAGCTTGCGATCAGCGCCCTGCTGCAGAAGAGAGCAGCCGGGTACAAACTGATCCTGTGGACGTGCAGGGCCGGGGAGCGGCTGAACGAAGCGGTTCGGTGGTGCAGGGAGCGCGGGCTGGATTTTGATGAGGTGAATGAAAACATCCCGGAGATCACGGAGAGCTTCGGAGGGGACTGCCGGAAGGTATACGCCACGGAATACTGGGATGACCGGGCGGTGATCATCAAGGCAGGGAAGAGGAGATAAATGACAGCGAAAGAGTATCTGCAGCAGGTAAGGCTGCTTGACCTTAAGATCGACCAGAAGATGGATCAGCTCTCTGACCTTCGCGCGAAGGCCGTTAACTCCGGGCAGGCCCTGTCTGCCGACAAGGTGCAGACCTCGGTATCGGGAGACAGGACCGCGCGGATCGTGGAAAACTGCGTCGACCTGGAGGCGGAGATCGAGGAGCTGATACGGTCCTTTATCCGCTTGAAGAGCCGGATCATCGACGAGATCCACGAGCTGGACGATTACCGTTACGTGGAGCTGCTGTACCGCAAGTACATCCAGTACATGCGGCTGGAGGAGATCTCCTGCAAGATGAAGAAGCGCAACGGGGAGCCGTACAGCTATGACCACATCGCCGCACTGCACGGCGAAGCTCTGAAAAGTTTTTCCGAAATCATCAAAATCCCATAGAAATCCCAAGTTCCTCCGTGATAATATGGTATCGTCCGAAAAGCGGAAAAGAAAGCCAGACGCGTACAGCATCTGGCTGTTTTTATTGAGGTGGTGATGATATGCCGGCAGGATTATATCTGGAGATCGATGCTTCCGAGCTGACGGGTGAGCTGAACCGTCTCGAATCGGTGATGAAGCCCGAGCAGTTCCAGCGGGCCATGGTCCGCATATACGCCAGAACCGGGCAGCATGTCAGGAAGGTCCTGAAGACGGATCTGCCGCATGACTACCATATCAAGCCGGGAGAGGTCGGTTCCGCCGTCGGAAACGCGCGCGTGTCTGGATGGTCATGCTCCATTCCGGTAAGGGGCGCGAAGCGCAAGATCGGTCCGGAGTTCAAGGCAAGCGGCGGCGCGCACGGGTGGAACTCCCTGCACAGGAAGTACCGCGTGAATTCTAAGATCGTAAAAGCCGCGACGAGTACGCTGCCAGCCAAGATGGACAGCTACGGCGGTCAGCCCCCGTTCCGCAACCTGGGGTCGAAGCTGATGCCGCAGACCTACACCAGAGCAGGCAAGGCAAGAGGGCCGCTGCTGCGGGTATCCGGCATCGCAATACCGCAGATGCCAATGAACCGAAGCAAGGCAGAGGTCCAGAAGGATATTGTCGACTGGATGGCCAAGCGTATCGAGCATGAGTTCCAGATGCTGATCAGAGGGTGATTATTTATGGCGAAACTGCAGCCAATGACAAAAAAAGACCTGTCCACCGTGGCGGGATACTCATACAGGCGGCTGCACGATATCGACCAGAGCCTCCCGGAGAACAAAAAGCTGTTCATCCCGGTCGACGGGACGAAGTGTGACCTGCCGCTGTTCGTGCAGCACTGGGTGGATTACAACGTATCCCGGGAGGCCACATCCGGCGAGGATCTCGATCTGGTCAAGGCCAAGCACGAGGTGGTTAAGACACAGAAGACCGAACTGGAGGTACAGCGCCTCCGCGGGCAGCTCGTAAGCGTGACGGAGATGAAGCGCCTCTGGGCGGATATCGCAAACACGGTCATGCATAACTTTCTGCACCTGTCGAGCAAGATCGCGCCGCAGGTGAGGATGATGGACAACACGGAACAGATCGCCTACATCATCGACGAGGAGGTGCGGGTCATCCTGGAGAACATCGCGGATACTCCGCTCCCTGATTATGTCGAGGATGGGGATACGGAGGAATAGCCATGGGCGCATTGAGAGATCTGGCTGCCCATACCTATGCCATGTTCCGTCCGCCTGCGAAGCAGACCGTGTCCGAATGGGCGGATAAACACCGCGTCCTCGTTTCTGAGTCCAGCGCTGAGCCGGGCCGGTGGAGAACGGACCGCGCACCGTACCAGCGCGAGATCATGGACAGCTTTACACAGCCAGGCATCTGGCAGATCGTGATCATGGCGTCAAGTCAGACCGGGAAATCAGAGTGCGAGATCAATATGCTTGGGTGCGCCATCGATAACGATCCGGGTCCGATGCTGTACATACAGCCAACGGATAAAGTTGCGGAGGACTACTCCAAGAGGCGTATCCAGCCTATGATCAACGCCTGTCCGACACTCCGGAACAAGGTCTACAAGGCCCGAAGCCGGGATGCCATGAACACGGTAACCATGAAGACATTTCCGGGCGGGAGTCTTGCGATCATTGGGGCGAACAGTCCTGCTGATCTTGCGAGTAAGCCCGTCCGGTACATCTTCATGGATGAGACGGACAGGTTCCCGGCGTCGGCCGGGACGGAAGGTGACCCGCAGGAGCTTGCCGAAAGGCGTACCGAGACCTTCCGCGATAACCGGAAGATCGTGAAGACATCCACGCCGACCATCAAGGGCCGGTCAAAGATCGAGGCGGACTATATGAGTGGAACACAGGAAGAATGGCATACGCAGTGTCCGTATTGCCATGAGTTCAGTTTTATCCGGTTCGACAATATCCGTTTCGAGAAGGAAGAGCATAAGACTGAGACCGGAGAGACGGATTATGTCGTCAATTCCGTGGCCTGGCGCTGCCCGGTCTGCCAGCATGATATTCCGGAACACGAGGCCAAGCGGCTGCCCGCGAAGTGGGTCAGCAAAAACCCGAAAGCCTTGAAGAACGGCATCCGGTCTTTCCGGCTGAACGCCTTCATGTCGCCGTGGTCTGACTGGAAGGACATCTGCTGGAAGTTCCTGAAGGCTCGCAAGGATCCGGAGAAGCTGAAGGTATTCCACAATACCGTCCTGGGAGAGTCCTGGGAGGTACGGATCGACAGCGGCATCGACGAGGAGCTGTTTAACCGCAGGGAGTATTACGAAGCGGAGGTGCCGAACGGCGTACTGGTGCTGACGATGGGCGTGGACACCCAGGACAACCGTCTGGAGTATGAGGTGGTCGGATGGGACCGCAACGGGCAGAGCTGGGGCATCAGCCGCGGCGTCATCCCCGGCCGGGCCGACGCGCCGGGAACCTGGGAAGAGGTCGACGACCTTCTCGACCGGGAATGGAAGACCCAGAAGGGCATCGGCCTGAAGATCCTTGCGACGTTCATCGACTCAGGCGGACACCACACGACGTCCATCTACCGTGAGTGCGCGAAGCGCCAGACGAAACGCATCTGGCCCATTAAGGGCGAGAAGGGCGAAGGCAAGCCGGAGTGCTACGCCATGAAGCGTGCCGGCGGCATGACCGAGGCCCCAAAGTTCATGCTTGGCGTCGATGCCGGGAAGGAAGGCATCATGTACGAGGCCGGCATCAAAGAACCCGGGCCGAGGTACATGCATTTTCCGATGGATTACCGGGCGGGATATAACCGGGAATTTTTCAAGGGCCTGATCTCGGAGCGGATGGAGATCCACCGCAGAGGCGGCAAGGCGCAGGTGGTCTGGGAGCAGTTCTACGAGCGGAACGAGCCGCTCGACTGCCGGAACTATGCGCGGGCCGCATACCGTTTTTTCAACTGGCATTTCGACGAGCTGGAGAGGACGGTCAACGGGGTGACGGAAGAGAAGGTCATCACGCAGGCGGAAGATACGAAGCGCAGGCAGCGGCATATCGTGAGCCGCGGGATCAGGGTATAGGGAGGAGCAGGGTATGGCCGTAACAGTTGCATATACGCTGACAGAAGCCAGGACGATGCTCGACCTGGTTAAAGAAGCACATAAGGAACTTATCACCGGGCAGGCGAAGAGCTACCGCATCGGCACGAGGGAGTACACGGCGCTGGATCTGGACGACCTGATGCGACAGATCGAGTATTTCTCCAACGTGGTCGAGTCTCTGTCCGGAAGCGTGCGGACGAAGCGCGTAGCGCGCGTTGTGCCGCGCGATCTGTAGTAAAGGGGTGTGATGTATGGCAGAGAATAAAAGCCTGCGAGGGCGGATGAATACTCTGATCGATAAGGGCAGGAGCAAAACCGGCACCCCGAAGATGAGCTATGGGAGCCATGGCGCAAGCACGACGCTTAACAGCCTGATCGGGTGGATCGTGAACGCCGGCGACGCCGAGGACAACATCGATCTGTATTCATCCACTCTGCGCAAACGGGCGAGAGACCTGTACGCGGGCGGCGGCCTTGCGAGGAGCGGCCCGCAGACGCTGACGCTGTCGGTCGTCGGGTGGGGCGTACTGCCCAAGCCCAAGATCGACGGGGAATTCCTCGGTCTGTCTGATGAGGCGAGGGAGGAAGCAGAGAGGACGATCCTGCGGGAATTCCGGCTGTGGGCCGAGAACACGATGTGCGACGCGGAGCGCCAGCAGAACTTTTACGGACTGCAGCAGCTTGCGTTTTTGTCGATGCTGATGTCCGGTGATGTGTTCGCGCTGTTCGGCATGAAGGAGAACCGGCGCACGCCTTACCAGACCACGGTCCGGCTCCTCGAGGCAGACCGCATCTGCAATCCGGAGTCATCCGGCGACAGTGAGAGTGCGGAGACGGAAAGCGGAGGGCGTATCATCGACGGTGTGGAGATCGACAGGGAAGGTGCGGTGATCCGCTACCATGTTGCCAGCCGCTCTCCAAACGCAGAAGCGAACGCAAGCGAACTCGTCTGGACGGCGATCGATGCGTTTGGGAAGGATACGGGATACCCCAATATCCTGCATGTGATGACGTACGAACGCCCGGAGCAGCGGCGTGGTGTGCCGTTCGTCTCTGCGGAGATCGAACAGATCAAGCAGTTTACCAGATATATGAACGCCGAACTGGCCGCCAACGTGGTCTCCTCCATGCTGACGGCTTTTATCGTGTCCGACGAGGATGACGGGAAGTTCGGACTGGAGGACGCGGTCAACGACGACGAGAAGGTCACCGACGACGAGCTGTCCCTTGAGCTGGCGCCCGGCGCGATCTATAACCTGCCGCCAGGGAAGAAGGTGGAGACGGTCAACCCGCTCCGCTCGAACACGCAGTTCGAGTCCTTCGTGAATACCTGCATCATGGTGATGGCCTCGTCCATGGGCATCCCGAAAGAGGTGCTGGTCAAGAAGTACGAGAGCAATTACACAGCCGCGAGAGCGGCGCTCCTGGATTTCTGGAGAACGGTCCGTGTCTATCGCACACGGTTCAACTCCAGTTTCAATCAGCCGATATATGAGCAGTGGCTTTCCGAAGCCGTCGCGACCGGACGCATTGATGCGCCCGGTTTTTTCGATGATCCGGCCGTGCGCCAGGCGTGGTGCGGATGTGTCTGGATGGGCGCCAGCATGGGCCACGTCGATCCGCTTAAGGAAGTAAACGCGGCCGCAATGAGGATCGCCAACAATATCACGACGCAGGAGCAGGAAGCATCCGAGTACAACGGCAACGACTGGACAGCGAACATCCGGCAGCGGAAGAAAGAGATCGCCGCGCTGAACGAGCTGAATGCCGGCGAGGCTCCCGACAAGGACGATGAGGAAAAGGAGGGCAAGGAAAATGCATGACATTTTCAGGCTTGGCTATAAGGTCAGCATGTCGGCATCCGAGACGGATACCGCGGAGCTGATGCTGTATGGCCAGATCGTAGAGGACGGCCCGAAGTGGTGGAAGTGGAGCGAGGAGGATAAGAGCGCCGCAGAGTTTAAGAAAGCAATCGAAGAGATCCGCGAAAAAGGCGCGACCAAGCTCCTCCTGCGTATCAACTCTCCCGGAGGCGTATGCACCGAATCCGTGGCGATGCGTTCCATCCTCGGCAATGCGGGTTTTGACGAGGTCAACATCCGCATTGAAGGGATGTGCGCCAGCGCAGCGACGGACATCGCAACGCTCCCCGGAGCGCACGTGGCCATCACGGAGGGCAGTGAGTACATGATCCACAATCCGTGGTGCATGTGTATTGGCAACGCGAACGAGATGGAACATACCATCGAGCGTCTGCGCAACATAGAAGAAGTTTCCCGCGGTTTTTACATGAAGCGTACCGGACAGTCCGAGGAGCAGATCAAGGAGTGGATGGACGCGGAGACATGGTTCACCGCGAAGGAGGCGGTCGAGTACGGATTCGCCGATGAGCTGCTGGAGGCAGACGTTTCAAACGAGACGCCGGCTGCGGCGCTTGCGGTGATGCATGACCTCTACAGGTCCGTACCCGAACAGATGATAGTCAGTAACGGTGCCGGCGGCCCGACTGAAATAGATTATAGCGAAAAGGAGGAAAACGCTATGGAACTCGGTAACATTACACTGGAGCAGCTTCGCGAGGGCAACCCGGCACTGTACGAGCAGGTGCAGCAGGCGGCTGTCGACGCAGAGCGCGAACGTCTCTCCGACATCGATGCGCTGACCATTCCCGGTTATGAGCAGATGGCGACAGAGGCGAAGGAAAACGGGACTTCCGTGATGGATTTCCAGAAGCAGCTCGTAGCAGCCATGAAGCAGAAAGGCAGAGACTTTATGGCAGCGAGAGCGCAGGAGACCGCTCCGGCCGCAGAAGTGGCAGGCGGGGATCCCGTAAGCAACACACCGACTGAGGAAGACGAGATCAAGGCAGAGGCGAAGAAGATCGCCGATATGGCCGCGCAGATGGTCTCCAGTCAGACCGGGATGTTTTAATTCTACCGAAGGAGGAAAACGGATATGAATCTTTACGAGACTATCGGAACCGCCACTTATGAGAACCTGCTTGCGGATCCGAAAGGCGCTGATCCTATCAGCATCAATGTTAAGCCGGTCGCCACGGCGCTTGAGATCGGACAGCTCATGTACAGAAATGCAAGCGGATTTTACGAAGCCGCAGCAGCTGCGCAGATCACCGCATCGAACGACATCGTCGTACTCGGCGAGGCCGCGGGCGGCGACGCTGACGCGACAGTCGCAGAGGTGGCTCTTTCCTACCGTGCCGGTACGTTCATCGACGGCAAGGTATTCGTAACCAAGGGCACGGCGCTTACCGCTGCGCAGAAGGTCGTCCTGAGACAGTTCGGCATCGTGTTCGATGTAGACACGGAGGCCGCGACTTTCAACAACGCGGTCGAATGATCAGATAATCAGCGAAAGGAGAACTAAGCTATGGATATCTATTCCACTCGTACACAGCTTGCCGCCATCGAGATGCAGCCGCGCGTGTATACGTTCCTGTACGATGTTTTCGCGCATGAGAACGCACCGATCGAGAACGACAGAGCAATTTATGACTACATGAAGGGTACCGAGCGTCTGGCGCCGGTAGTGCATCCGGGAGCAGGCGGCGTGGTAATGCCCAGAGACAGATACTCCACCCGTGAGATCGGCTTCGCTACGATCGCTCCGGAGCGTATCGTGGAGAACAACGATCTGACTGGCAGAGCCTTCGGCGAAGCTATCCTGGGCGCCATGACACCGCAGGAGCGTGAGCGCAAGCTGCTTGCCCGCGATCAGGTCGAGATGCGCGAAGCGATCCAGAGACGCCGTGAGCATATGGTCCGCCAGGTGCTGCTGACCGGTAAGCTCGATCTGTTCGAGTATACCAATGAGGGCCGCAACATCCAGCCGACTGTAGTCGCGGATTATAATTTTACAAATAACTTCACTCCGACAACCAAGTGGGATCAGGCCGGCGCGGATATCAACGGTGACATGAAGGCCATCTATGATCTGGCCTATGACGGCGGCGGAAACGTCGACATCATCGTGGTGTCCCCGGACGTTGCAAACACGATCCTGTCCAACGATGCTTATCTGAAGCTGCTTGACATCCGCAATGCCAACGCAGGCGAGATCAACGCGAAGTACCTTGACAAGGGCGTTCGCTTTGTCGGTAAGAACATCGATGGCGTGGATATCTATTCTCTGTCCGGCAAGTTCCTCGACGACGACGGCCAGCGCAAGGAGATGCTTCCGGCAGGAACGGTCATCGCCGGATCCAGAGGCATGCTCGAGGTCTACCACGGCCCGGTCACCCAGGTCGAGAAGGAAGACGGAAACGCACAGCATAAGACCTACATCAAGAAGGAAGTACCGCTGCGTTACGGCTCCATCGCGTCCAACTCGATCAAGAACCGTATTACGAGCCGCCCGACCGTTGTTCCGCGTAACGTGGACGGCTGGGTAGTTGCCAGCGTACTGTGATAGGAGGATCTGATGTATATCGCTACTCATTATGTCCGCCACAATGGGGTGGTCTATAAGAGAGGCGAGTGCATCCCCGGCCTGTCGAAAGAGCAGGTGGAATGGCTTAAAAGCGCGGGGGCGGTCAAAGAGGAGATCGAGACCGTTCCCGTAAAAGAGCCGGAAGCACCCGCCAAGCCGCGCAGAAAGAAAGGAGTGAAGGCAGATGAAAGTGCTGATCCTGAAAACAAATGAGACCGTCGAACATATCGACAGCTATGCGGCGCGTCTGATCGAGCAGGGCAGAGCAGTCCTCGTGCCGGCTCCTGAGAAAAAGACCGCGGTGAAGAAGAAAAAGGAGTGAGATCATGGCGTTCAAGGACCGCGTGGCGAATGATATAAACCGTTGCTTTATGCGGATGGACCATTTCGGTGAGACGCATTACTGGAACGGATACGAGATCCCCTGCGTCCCGGATGAGGAAGAGGCGTTGAAGCGTAAGAACAACAACGTCAACGACATCTCCTGGGACAACAACAGCCGGTCGGTTCTGATCCATACGCCACTGGCTTCATTCCCGGGCGGCCGTGAACCGGAGCCGAATACGCATGTGATGTATGACAACCGTTCCATGAAGGTGATCTCGGTGGAACATAACATGGGCGTACTCGGCATTACCCTGTCCGCCTTCGATCCAAGGGAGATGATGTAGCATGAGGATGACGGAAAGGCTTACCCGCCTGAAAGAGTGGGTGACGGCGGAGCTGTGCGAAGGCCGTGAGATGAAAGCTCCGGGAAAGCAGATGAATATCGCGGACGTTCAGCGCCAGACCCCGAAATGCTATCTCGCATGGGGGCCGTCGCGCATGGATAAGACGGGCCAGATCTATGACGATTCCATCAGCGTCGTTCCCGGGATCGTGATCATGCCGAATCAGGCATACGCGAAGTATATGGAGGAGAAACGGTTCGACCGCTACAACAACGTCCACCGGCCGCAGGAACTTGGTCAGCATCTTTCTGTGAGTATTTTGTTCTGCGTGTACGAACCGGGTACCAGGCTTCCGGGCTTCGCAAATCTGGCCGGCAGTCAGGGCCAGGGCATCGACATGACGCTCATCGAGGAAGGGACGGAGGAAGGTCTCTTCGTCCTGATGAACTGGATGGACGACTGCATGGAGAAGCTGATCGGTCAGAAGATGATCCCGCATACGGACCTGTTCGTGGAGGAGTCCACGATGACCTACAGCCTGTATACGGATCAGGAGTATGTAGTGGACAGACGGCCGCTGTACTACGGCTTTATCAATGTTTCCTTCGGCTGCTACGCGGACGGAGGGGTGAATAATGCGATTAACGAATACCTACTTTAAGGAGGACAAAACCTATGAGTGATTATCTCCACGGCGCCTACGGGCATAACAATGTTCTCGATTCCCGCGCAGCAGAAGCAGGAGCCGCGGCGATCGTGTACATCGGTACTGCCCCGGTGCATAATGTAGAGGGTGGCGCTGCCAACGTCAACAAGCCTATCCTCGTACGCAATATCGCGGAAGCGAGAAAGTATTTCGGATATTCTGATGATTACGCAGCTTATACGCTGTGCGAAGCGATGCACGTGCATCTGGAAGTCAGACAGGTATCCCCGATCATCCTGATCAATGTTCTCAACCCGATCACGAACAAGAAGGCCCAGGGCGGCACTGTGTCCCTGACCCCCGCGGGCGGCGTAGTTACGATCGCGGAGGCATCCGACATCGTACTCGACAGCATCGTTGTCAAGTCCGGGGATGTCGCGAAAGTCAAAGGGACCGATTATGCTGTATCTTACAACTCTAAGAAGAACACCATTGTTATCTCCGAGCTGAGCGCCGGCGCTCTCGGCACCACTGCACTGACGATCACTTACGATATCGTGGACGCTTCTACTGTAACAAATGCCCAGGTGATCGGAGCTTCTGATGGCCTTGGTACCAATACCGGTATTTATGCTGTGAAGAACGTATATAACCTGACCGGTTATGTGCCTGCCTTTATCGCGGCCCCGGGCTTCTCCTCCATTCCGGAGATCCATGA
The DNA here is from genome assembly GCA_002449595.1 of Lachnospiraceae bacterium UBA7012. Lineage (GTDB taxonomy): Bacteria > Bacillota > Clostridia > Lachnospirales > Lachnospiraceae > CAG-791. Next base: position 264 of record DJXE01000182.1, on the reverse strand, counting down.
CGCGCTGGTAGCCAACAGCAAGCAGATCAACAACCATTGGGATGCTTACCTGTTTGTGGACCTGCCCCTGACCAGCAACGGCGTTGCCCTGACGCTGGATACCGTCAAGACGTTCAAGGCCAGCAACCATTACAACCAGGAGAACGAGACCGTTTACTTCCCGCTTGCCAAAGGCATCGACGGAGTGGTCTACCATCTGTCCGTGCTTGCCGCTGCGAACTTCCAGCAGCTGCTTCTGGAGCAGGAGGGCATCCCGTACCGTAC